>CBFGTW010000029.1:0-36219 GCA_965651855.1 uncultured Verrucomicrobiales bacterium | reverse complement strand
ATGCTGCGCCTGCGGCCGGCTCTCGATGGTTGCCACGTCGTCTTCGCCACGGTGAAGGACGGCTACCGCGAGGATGTCCGCGGCGCGGAGTTCCGCGTGGTGCCGGACTGCAACCGCTGGAGCAAATTCGGCATCGTGAAGTGCGCGTGGGCGATCCTCCGGCTCCTGCTGCGCGAACGTCCGGACGTGGTGATCTCGACGGGTGCGGCTCCGGGCTACTTCGCCGTCCGTCTCGGCGGGCTGCTCGGCGCGCGGACGATCTGGGTGGATAGCGTCGCCAATGCCGAGGAACTCTCGCTCTCGGGGCAGAAGGCCGGCCGCTGCGTGGATCTCTGGTTGACCCAGTGGCCGCACCTGGCGGGCGGACGGGAGGACGCGCCGGCCTGTCTTGGCAATGTGATCGGCTGAAATCTCCAAACTCCGAATCATGATATTCGTAACTGTAGGCACCGACTTGCCCTTCGACCGCATGGTCCGGGTGATCGACCGTTGGGCGGGCGAGACTGGCCGCCGCGATGTCTTCGCCCAGATCGGCGAGGGCGGCTGGGTCCCCGGGAACATCCCGTCCGCCGAGCTGCTCGATCCCGCGGACTTCAAGCGCCGCTTCAGGGAAGCGCGCATCATCATCGGCCACGCCGGCATGGGCACGATCCTGTCCGCCCTGCATTACGGCAAGCCCATCCTCGTCATGCCGAAGCGCGCCAGCCTCGGCGAACAGCGCAACGAGCACCAGCTCGCCACCGCCCGCCGGATGATGGGGCTCGGCAAAGTGAACGTCGCCTTCGACGAAGACGAGCTGCGCAGCCGGCTCGATTCGATCGACTCGCTCGTGCCGCGCGGCTCGATCGGCGCCACCGCCAGCGAAGGGCTGATCCGCGGCCTGCGCGACTTCATTCACACTCCTTCCCGCGGCGTCCGCCGCAGGCCCGCCCTGCTGCCTTCGGCCGCGCTGCGGCCACGAACCCGCGAATAAATCATGATGTCGACTTATGTATTGATAACTCCGGTGCGGGACGAGGAGCGCACGATCGGAGAAACGATCGGCTCCGTCGTCCGGCAGACCTTGTTGCCCGAGGAGTGGGTGATCGTGAGCGACGGTTCCACCGACGGCACGAACGCCATCATCGAAGAGGCCGCCGCCCGCCATCCGTGGATCCGCCTGGTGGCGCTCCCGCCACGCAAGGGGCGCGATTTCGGCGCCGTGGTGCGGAACACCGAGCTGGGCAGGGAGTCGCTGCGGACGCAGGACTACGAGTTTCTTGGTCTTCTCGATGCCGATGTCACCTTCCAGGAAGACTATTTCGAGCGGCTGATCGAACGCTTCCGCTCGCGCACCCGGCTGGGGCTCGCGGGCGGGGTGGTCATCGACATCGGCCGACCGCGCGACCGCTTTCCGCGGAACCGCCACGACGTGCCCGGCGCGGTCCAGTTTTTCCGCCGCGAATGCTTTGAGGACCTCGGCGGATTGATCGCGGTGCCCGAAGGCGGATGGGACGGCCTGACCTGCGCGATGGCACGGATGCACGGCTGGGAAACCCGGCTTTTCACCGACTTGGTCGTGGACCACCACAAGCCGCGGAATGTTTCGCAAGGCGGGCCGCTGAAGCGGAAATGGCAGCTCGGCCGGCGCGACCACGCCCTCGGTTATCACCCGGCCTTCGAGCTGGCGAAGTGCGCGTCGCGCGTGCTCGAACCGCCGGTGGTCGCCGGTTCGCTGGCTTGGCTCGCCGGCTTCGCCACCGCGACCGTCCGTCGTCGCCCGCGGGTCGTCCCGCATGAGGTCGTCCGCCACATCCGGCGCGAGCAACTCGATCGCCTCGCCCTCCGCCGCTCGCGCCCCGCCCGGGGAAAGCGCGGCGCCACCACCCCTGCCATCGAATCCCGATGACCCTCTCGATCCTCATCGTCAATTGGAACTCGCGCGACTACCTGCGTCGCTGCCTCACGTCGATCCGCGAACATTGTTCGGAACTCGAGCCGCAGATCGTGGTGGTGGACGGCGGCTCGTTCGACGGCTGCGCCGAAATGCTCGCGGCGGAGTTTCCCGAGGTCGAGTTCGTCCAGAGCGAGTGCAACCTCGGCTTCGGCCGGTCGAACAATCTCGGCTTCCAGCGCGTCACGGGCAAGGCGCTGCTCTTGCTGAATCCCGACACGGAAGTCCGCGCCGGCGCGGTGCAGGCTATGCTGCGCGCGCTGCAGGCCTTGCCGAACGCCGGGATCGTCGGCGCACGGTTGCTCAACGCCGACGGCTCGCTCCAGCTCAGCAGCGTCCATCGGCTGCCGAACCCGCTCAATGTCGCCTTCGACATGAACTGGCTGCGTCTCCGCTGGTGGCGGAAGTTCGGCCACGCGACGGTGCCGTTCCGGGTCGAGGCCGTCTCGGGCGCTTGCATGATGATGCTGACGACGACGTTCGGCCGGTTCGCCGGGTTCGATCCCCGTTACTTCATGTATGCGGAAGACATGGACTTATGCTTTCAGGTTTCCGAGGCCGGCATGTGCATCTATCACGAGCCGGCCGCACGGGTGGTCCACCACGGCGGGGCCAGTTCCGGGAAAACTTTCGGGAAATTCTCGGCCGTGATGATCAGCGAGGCGCTCCGGACTTACCTCGTCGCCAACCAAGGCCGTTCGCACGGACTCGCTTGCCAAGGCCTGCTCGGGCTCTCGGCGATCCTGCGCCTGCCGCTGCTTTCCGCTTCCTGGGCGGTTTCGCGTGGCGCGACCCGCGAGCGCCGGCGCGCGTCGATCCGCCGTTGGACCGCCGTGCTGCGTTGGTCGCTCGGCCGGGAAGGCTGGGCGCGCGAGAACTTCCGCACCGGCCCGGCCGCCGTGGACCCGCCTCCCGCCGCTGCCGCGGTGCCCGGAGGATGAAGAAGAAGGATATCATTTTTTGCGTACGTAGTTTCCGGTCCGGCGCCGTTTTTTCTTCAACTTGGGAACGGTTTGGTGCTACGGCGGCGATTGATTGCCGGGCCGACCGGCTCATGTTTCAGTTCCGATTCCCGATGTATCGCTATCGCACATTCTTCCGGCAATGGGCGGGGGCATTCGCCGCCGCCACCTGCATGCTCGCGGGGCCCGCTCCCGCCGCGGATTCCGTCACCCGCCACGGCGTGACCTGGACGTTTTCCGGGGACGCGGAGACCGGCGTTTTCGCCAATGGCGATCCTTGGGTGGTTGGGCCGGTCACCATCACCGCCATTTCCCCTGGAATGACCGAGCTGGACGGCGTCACTCAGCACGGATCGATGCTCGGTCCGGAGAAGCCCGGATCGAGGCAGGGCTTCGACAGCCGGATCCGGAACAACTCCTACCTCGCCACCCTCAACATCGAGCGCAACCTCCCGGTGGTCGTCGAGCCCGGCAACAGCGTGCTCTCCGCGGTGAGCGATCCCAAGGACCGCAGCTCGAGCCACCGCTGCCAGATGCACGAGATCGCGATCCTCACGGTGCTGGACGAGCCCGCGCCCGAGGGCAGCTTCCGGCCGCCCTACGTCGGTACCGACCGGAAGGTGCGCTGGAACGTCAGCCAGCTGGACCGGGAGAAACTGCGTCAGCTTCCCAAGCCGGCGAACACGCCCGACATCGGGACGGCCGCCGGGTGGTTCGAGCGTCCGTGGATCGAGCTGAACACGAGCTGGACCGGCCGCTATCTGCACCCGCAGAAGAACCAGCCGGACTATGGTCGCGAGATCGCCAACCAGCTCGGGACCGGCCTGCTCGCGCTTCAACTGGACTTCACCCGTGAACAGAAGGAACCGCTGCTCGTGCGGCTCGTGCAGTTCGGGATCGATGTCTACGGCACGGCGAAAGCGGGTGGCGTCTGGGAAGATCTCGGCGGCCACAATCCCGGTCGGAAAATGCCGCTGTTGCTCGCCGGAGCGATGCTCGGTGACGAGGAGATTCTCGCATACGCGGACGCCGGAAAGCACTTCATCTTCCAGGACGACCGCCAGCATTTCTACGTTTCGCAGAGCGACGTGGACCGCGAGCGCTACGAAGCCGACGGTCGTCCGCGCGAACCGTACACCGTTGAAATGATCGGCATGCCGGAGTGGGGCGAGCAGCACACCCGGCAACCGAAGCGCGACGGCTCGAACTGGAAGGCCCCCTACCGCTGGATCGGCTCCGCGATGGCGGGCCACGTGCTCACCGCGCGCCTCATGGGCCTGCGCGACGAGTGGAACCATCCGGCGACCTTCGACTACATGGATCGCTATTGCGCCGCGGAGATCGGCAGCCCCTCGTTCTCGGGCACAAACGCCATCGAGCCCTTCGTGAAAACGATGTGGACCGAGTACCGCGACGCCGAACCCGCGGCGGACGAGCCGGCCAAGCCCGCCAAACCCAAGGCGCCGCTGGGCCTGCGGGTCATCGAGGGCTGAGCCCCCGCCTGGTTTCCTCCAAACCGGCCGGCAGCTGCTCCGGCCGTCGATATTGCGATGATGGAATCCTCCACCACGCCCGAATCCTCGCGGGAACTCCTGATCCTCGGCGCCGATTACGCCACGGGAAACATGGGGGTGGACGCGCTGCTGTCGGGCACCGTGGCGTCGGCGGCGCGGGTCCGGCCGCCGCTGCGGGTGCGGTTGCTCGGCTACGGCCGCTCCGCCGCCGTCCACCATGTGCCGGTGGAGGAGGGAACGATTCCAGTGGACACCGTCCTGCTGCGTTTCTCATGGAAGCCGTGGCTCCGAAACAACGCCTTCAGGCTGCTTGCGACGGCCGGCGTCCTGCGGCTCCTGCCGGCGGCGGCCCGTCGGCGGTGGATCGCGCGCCATCCCGTGCTTTCCCAAATCCAGCAGGCGAGTCTCTGCGCCTCGCTCGCCGGAGGCGACAGTTTCAGTGATATCTACGGCATGCGGAGGCTGTTATACGTTTGTTTGCCGCAGCTCCTGGCGCTGGCGCTCGGCCGGCCGCTTGTCCTGCTGCCGCAGACGATCGGGCCGTTCCGCTCGCGCGCGGCGAAGTTTCTCGCGCGGTTCATCATGACACGCGCCCGGATCATCTG
Organism: uncultured Verrucomicrobiales bacterium; assembly: GCA_965651855.1. Classification (GTDB taxonomy): domain Bacteria; phylum Verrucomicrobiota; class Verrucomicrobiia; order Verrucomicrobiales; family Akkermansiaceae; genus Luteolibacter. The sequence continues at coordinate 31,205 of CBFGTW010000029.1, read as the reverse complement.
GTCTCGCGATGCCGAGGGGCTGGCGGTGGCGGAAGAACTGACCGATGGACGGGCGAACGTCCGCTTTTCCCACGACATGGCGTTCGCGCTCCAACCGGAGGTTCCGCCGGGCGGCGTTCCCGCTTGGCTCGGGCAGCGGGATGGCTCGCGGCCGCTGGTCGGAATCAATGTCAGCGGCTTGTTGTTCCGCGGCGGTTACGATGGCGGGAATGGCTTCGGCCTGGCCTGCGACTACGTGCGGGTGCTCCGCGAGTTCGTCGCGTGGCTGGTGGAGGAACAAAACGCCGAAGTGATGCTCGTCTCCCATGTGAACGGCGCGGGCGAGAGCGACGCCGCGGCCTGCCTCGAGCTGCGACGGCAACTGCCACCCGCGGTCGCGGCGCGCGTGCAGGTGGCGGATCCGGCGTTCAACCACCGGCAGGTGAAGCACGTCATCGGGCAGTGCGATTTCTTCGTCGGCGCGCGCATGCATGCCTGCATCGCGGCGCTGTCGCAGGGCGTCCCCGCCGCCGGGATGGCCTACAGCCGGAAGTTCGTCGGCGTTTTCGAGAGTGTGGGCGCGGCCAGCCTCGTCGTGGATCTCCGGAAGCTCGACGACCGCGCGGCGCAGGATGACTTGCGCGCCGCCTTCATGGCGCGCGAGCGCCTCGCGGCCGACCTCCGGGAGAAGGCCAAGGAGGCGCGGCAGTCCGCGCTCGGGCTGTTCCGCCGCCACTTGGGCGATGCCACGGATGCCGCGGCCCGGCCGCCGGCCGCCGGCGTCCCGGCCCTGCAACGGAGCTGACTTCCAGCTCCCGATTCCGCGATGCGAGCGCATCGCGCCACTTCAGTCATGGAATCCACATTCCTCATGACCGCGATCGCGTGCGTTTTGCTCGTGGCGCAGCTCTCCGTGCCGCATCGCTACGCGTTCCTGCCGCTGGTGATCGCCGCCTTCCACCTCGGCAACGGCGAGCTGATCGGGCAGTTCACGGTCGTCAGGATGCTCATCATCGCGGGCTTGGTGCGTGCCGCGATGACCGGTCGGTTCAAGTTCTCCATGAGCGACGCCCTCGATCGCTACATGGTCGCCTTTTGCGTGATCGCCCTGCTCAGTTCATTCTTCCACGAGAGCGAGCGCGGCAGCCCGCTGGTCGAGCGGATCGGATTGTGCCTGAACATCGCCGGAACCTATCTCTATGGACGGGCGTTTCTCGGGGACATGGCGAACTTCGGGAGGTTTGTCGAAGCGCTGCCCTATATCTTGCTGCCGCTCGCGATCTTTCTCGTGGCGGAGCAGGTGACGCAAAAGAACTTCTACTATCCGCTCGGCGCGCGCTCTCTGGACGTCAGCGAGCGCCAGGGAAAATTCCGCGCCAAGGGGCCGTTCAACCACGCGATCCTCGCCGGCACCGCGGGCGCGTCTTCGATCCCGCTGGTCGCGATGCTCTGGCACCGGCGGCGGAAACTGGCCAAGCTCGGGATCGGCTCGGCGGTGGCCATCACCGCGGCCTCGGCGTCCAGCGGGCCGATCGCGACGACGATGCTCGGCTTCGGCGCGCTCTGGCTGTGGCGATACCGGCACCGGATGAACGCCGTCCGATGGGCCGCGGTGGCCGGCGTCGTGTTCCTGCACTTCTACATGAGCCGCCCGGTCTGGTTCATCATGGACCGCATCGATTTCGTCGGCGGCAGCACCGGCTGGCACCGGGCGAAGCTCTTCGACAGCGCGTTGACATATCTCGACGAATGGTGGCTCGCCGGCACCGACTACACGCGCCACTGGATGCACTCCGGGGTGACCTGGAGCCCCAATCACACCGATATCACGAACTACTACCTCCATCTCGGCGTGATCGGTGGCATCGGTCTGTCGATCCTGCTGGTGATGTTCATCTGGCGGTCTTGTTTCCGGCTCGGCGGCGCCATGCGCGACGCCGAGGCGGCGGGTGATCCGCGGGCCTTCGCCTATTGGTGCGTTGCCGCCTGCCTCTTCGCCCATGCGGTCACGTTTTTCTCCATCTCCTATTTCGGCCAGATGTATGCCTTGTTCTGGATCGTGGTCGGTGCGGTGCCCGGCCTCGCGGCCTGTCAAGCCGCGGCCAAGGAGGAGGAACATCCGGGCGAGGCCGCATGCGCGTATCCCGACATGTCCCGGCCCGACCTCTCCCACCCGCGAACGCTGTCATGAACCGATTTTCCGTTGAAGATGTCGTCCGCTGGCGCTTGTGCCTCGGCTGCGGAGCCTGTGCCTACATGAGCGGCGGCAGGCTGGTGATGAAGGACCATCCGAAGCTCGGGCTTTGTCCGGCGCCGGCGGCTGGCGACGCCCGGCCGGAGGCGGAGTTTCCCGGCGGCTATTGCCCGGGCCTCGGAGCCTCCGCGCCCAAGACGCCGCCCGGGGCGGACCCCCACGCGCTTCGGCTCGGGCTCGGGCCGGTGCTCGAAGTCTGGGAGGGCCACGCGACCGATCCCGAGATCCGCCACCGCGGGTCGTCCGGCGGCGCGCTCACCGCCTTGGCGTGCTTTGCCGTGGAGGAGAGCGGCATGGCCGGTGCGCTCCACGTCACCAGCGACCCGGAGTTTCCGATCCGGAACCGCACGGTGCTCAGCCGGAGCCGCCAGCAGTTTCTCGCGGGCACCGGGTCGCGTTACGCTCCCGCCTCGGTGTGCGAACGGCTCGATCTGGTCGAGACGGCGCCCGGTCCCTGCGCCGTGATCGGCCAGCCGTCGGAAGTGGCGGCGCTGGCCAAGCTGCGGAAGATCAAACCCTCGCTCGACGCGAAAATCGGCATCGTCCTCTCGTTCTACTGCGCCGGCTCGCCCGCCACCTCCGGCACCGAAAACCTGCTGCGGGCGAGGGGAGTGGAACCCGCGAAGGTGCTTGATCTCCGCTACCGCGGCAATGGCTGGCCAGGCAACTTCGCGGCACGGATCGACGGCGCGGGGCCACCCGAAGTGGAGATGAGCTACGCCGAGTCCTGGGCGGAACTCCAGGCGCACCGGCCTTGGTCGACGCATCTATGGCCGGACGGCGGTGGAGAGCATGCGGACATCTCCTGCGGGGATCCTTGGCACCGCCCGGTCGAGCCGGGAGCGGCCGGCTCCTCGCTCATCGTCGTCCGCACCGAACTGGGCCGGGAATTCCTGCGGCGGGCTGTCGCCGCGGGCTATCTGGAAATCACACCGTCGACCGCGGCGAACGTCCACCGGGCGCAGCGGAACCTGATGGAGAAAAAAGCCGCCACGTGGGGGCGGAGCGCCGCGTTGCGGGTGCTGGGAATCCCCACGCCGCGGCACTCGGGATACGGGACGTTTCCGCTGTGGCGTCGTCTCGGCTGGGCGGCCAAGGCTCGCTCGACCGCCGGCACCGCGCGCCGGGCGGTGGTCCGGAAATATCGCAAGCCGGAGGACATCGACGATTTTTATGAACGAGGCGCATGACATACTGATGATCGTCCACAACCGGGCCGAGTACACCGAGATGGCGCTCGCCCGGTTGCTGGAGAGCTGCGACGGGACGATGCGGGTTTGGGTTTGGCAGAACGGCAACCATCGCCGCACCGGCGAGATCGTCCGCTCGATGTCGAATCACCCGCGGTTTCATCATCTCGAGCATTCGTCGGACAACAAGAAGCTCCGCGAGCCGACGAATTGGTTCTGGCGCGAATCACCGGGCGCCTGGCTCTCGAAAGTGGACGACGACTGCCTTCTGCCGGACGGCTGGGGCGCGAAACTCCGCGAGGCGCACCAAGCGAATCCCAAGCTCGGAGTGATCGGCTGCTGGCGGTTCTATGACGACGACTTCGAGCCGAACTTGGCGCGGAAGAAGATTGTGGAACTCGAGGACGGCACGCGGCTCATGCGCAACTGCTGGGTGCAGGGCAGCGGCTACGTGATCAAGCGCGCCTGCCGCGAGGGCACCGGCTTTCTCCAGCCGGACGAGTCGTTCACCAACTGGTGCATTCGCGCCGCCCTCGCCGGCTGGGAAAACGGCTGGCTGTTTCCCTTCATCCACGAAGAACACATGGACGACCCGCGCTCGCCGTATTGCTTGGTGACGACCGATGAGCAGTTCGTCGCGCAGCGCCCGCTCAGCGCGGTGAATGACAACGTCACGACCGTGGAGGAGTGGGCCGAGCGGGTGCGCTACATGGCGCGCAGCGCTCAGGCGGCCACGCCCGACCCGCGGCATTATGTCGGCTGGCGGCGCGTCGTCCGGCGCGTTCCGCAGCGGCTTTCGCGCATGCTCGGCCGCCGCGAACCGTGGCGCGTGAAAAAGGCATCCTGAGACCACCGGCTCATCGATGATCGCGAAAGCCTTGTCATTGTCCCGCCCTGTGAGGGGTGGGTTATCCCACCGCTTCGACCACCCGCCGGGAGAGAGTCCGGCTGCGGCACATCCGTACTGGCGGAACCTCGCGGAGCGGAGTTCGGAGGGAGTTGTCCGGGTCATCAAGGAGCGCGGCGACTCGCGCGCCGTGCTGGTGGTCGAAGACCCTCGCCACGGTCGATGCGTGCTCAAGACGACTTGCCCGGTCCGGCGTCCCCGGCAGGGCCTCGCGAATCTCGCGGCGGCGAGATATGTCGCCCGTTCGGGATCCCCGATCTTCCCCGAGATCTTCGAGATGTCACCCTGCCACACCTTGGAGCGCTTCGTCGACGGCCGTGCGTTCCGGAGCTGGATGGACGCGGAGATGGACACCGGCATGATCGCGGACTTTTTCCGCGATCTCCGGACATGGAGCGAGTCCGGCGAATTTGGCGCCGGCCGCAGGCGGATGGACCCGGATGAAGTCCGTTGGATCGCGCGCGCTTACATCGGAAAATGCTGGTCGCATTCGCGCTATCTCCGCTGGCCGGCACGACTGCGGGCGCAGTGGAATCTCCGCCGCCTCGGTCCGGAGATCCGGCGGAGGGCCGGGCGCCTCGACGCGATGGCCAATGACCTCGACCTGCCGCTCGGCGTGATGTGCGGGGACATGGGGAACAAGAATCTGGTGGTGGCGACCGACGAGCGGCGGATCTACAACATCGATTACGAAACCTTGGGCGCGGGACATCGGGGCTTCGACGCCGCCTACTTCGTGTCCTCGGTGCTCAAGCTGGACGACTCGCTGGCGCGGAAGAACGTCCTTCATGAGGTCGTGCTGACGGACGACTACCTCGGAGGCAAGGCTCCCGGCGACTACTTTCGCGGGTTGGCGGACCTGCTGACGCTCATCGGCCGCGCCGTCTTCCGGGCCGGCGATTGATGTCTTCCGGACAAAGGGGAGCAAACACCATGTCATGATCATGAGAACCGTGGGACTTTTCGGCTTTTACGAGCGAGGAAACTTTGGCGACGACCTGATGGCCTTGCTCTTCGGCGAAGTCCTCCGCAAGCGCGGCTGGCGGGTGCTCGTCTATCCGTGCCGCCCGGAGTTGGCGGAAGAAGCCGGCCTGGAGACGGCGCGCGATGCCGGCGAGCTGGTGCGCGAGACGGACTGCATCGTCTACGGGGGCGGGGGGATCCTCGTGCCGCACCAGATGAAGGCCGGTTCGCATTACAGCCAGTTCCGGCGCGAGTTGCTGGAAGTTGTCGAAGCGGCCGAGCGTTGTGGCCGCCCGATCGCCGCGATTTCGATCGGCGGGACCGGCCGGATCCACGACGCCTTGCCGGAACCCGTGCGCCGGCTGCTGGACTCGCCCTGTCTTTCATGCCTCACCCTGCGGCTGGAGGGAGACCGCGCCTGGTTCCACGGATCGGAGCGGGTGCCGGATGTCTTTCCGGACGTGGTCCTCCAAACCGGGACGATCCTCCCGCGGCCGCGCTGCGGCGAGCTGCGGGATCGCCGGAAATACGTGATCGGACTGAACCTGGGCTGCCGGCGCGCCGACCGCTTGCTGCTCGGTTTCCTGAAGATATGCCAACGGATTTTCGGTGGGATCGAGATCCGCTCGCTGGGAACCTTCGTCTCCGACTCCGCGGTGCGGGTGCCCGAGCTGTCGGGAGGGCGCGGGACGAGCCGCGTCGACTACGAGCGGCTGCATCCCTTTCTCGAACAACTCGCGGAGTTCGATCTTGTCTTCACGCACAAGCTCCACATCGGCGTCGCTGCCCTGTCGTTTGGAGTGCCGGCCATCTCGTGGAACGGCGCGGCGAAAGCCCGGAGCTTTTTCCGGGAGGCCGGAATGAAGGGCGCGGTGGTCGGTGGATCGCTCCGCGAAATCAGCCGTTTCTTTTTGGAAATGCTCGCCGCCCGCGGCAGATGCCCGCGCTGGCGAAGGCCACGGCCGAAAATGCTCGAAGGAGCCGTCCGGGAAAGTGCCAGGCATTTTGAAGCGCTCGATGGCTGGCTGTCGCAAGTCGCGGACCGCCGGGCGGACCGGAGCCGGGAAAAACGTGAAAAGGAATGCGCCCATGAAGCTCGCTGATTTGCCGCACAAGTTGCGCGGGGATCTGCGCACCCTCGGAAGAATGTCCGTCGAGCGGGGAGTTCCTCCCGCATGGTTCGGCTACCGCTGGCTGCCATCCGAGCCGGTGGAGGATTACGTGCGGCGGTGCGGTGCGGGTTCGTACGAAGTGCTGCATCCGCCTTCGGTGGCAACCCATCCGCTGCCGAGAAACATTGCATCGGGAGATGAACTTCCGGCCGTGCGCGGCTGGTGGCACTATTCTTTCCGGGATGTCCCGCAGCGGCGGAGCGGACGGACGTTCCTCGCGACCGTTCCGGACTGTCGCATCGTCCCCGCCTTCGATGACAACCGGGAGTTTTGGGTCACGGTTGTCGGTCGCGGCGACAAGGTGCTGGAGATTCGCGAAATGGCGGCCCGCAATTGGCATCGGGAAAATCTCGGAAAACCGCCGGGGCTCCGTCTGCGGCGGGCGACCTGGCTTCTGGAGCGGGTCTTCGACAATCACTCGCACTGGTTGACCGCCCATCTCCCGAAGTTCCTGTTGTTGCAGCAGCTTGGACGCCTCGACGAGGTGCTGGTGCCGGAGTCGTTTCCGGAGCGGTTGAAGGAATGCCTGCGTCTCTATGGGATCGACCCGAACCGCTTCCAGACCTTCGATCCCGCCCATCCGGTCGAGGTCGAGGAGCTGACGCTTCTCGGCACCGACCGCTTCAGGCCGGAGCTGCTTCGCTTGGTCCAGGAACGGTGTCCGGTGCCCGCGGCGCGAGAGCCCTGGCGGCGCGTGTTCATCAGCCGTCTCGGAGCCAAGCGGCGGCGCCTGGTGAATGAAGTGGAACTCCGGCCGTTGATCGAGGCCGCGGGGTTCGAGTCCGTCCGAATGGAGGAACTTGCGTTCGAAGCCCAGATTCGCCTGATGCGGGAAACCGCTGTGCTGGTGGCGCCCCACGGCGCGGGCCTCACCAACATGATGTTCTGTCCCCGGGGCACGCACGTCGTGGAGATGGCGGATCCCGGTTTTCCCAATCCGAACTTCTACGCGGTGGCGGCAGCCATGGGACATCCCTATTGGCTCGTCAATGCGGAAGGAGTCGGCGACGTCCCGCCCTTGGAGAAGGATCTCCGGGTGGATCCCGCGGCGCTTGCGGAGGTGCTGGACCGGATCAACGCGGAAGTTCCCTCGGCCGGCGGGTCCGCTCGCCTCCAACAGAATTCAATTTGATGAAGATATCGGTTGTCATCCCCTGTTACAACGCGGAGGCGTATCTGTCCCAGACGATCGGCTCCGTCCTCGCCCAATCGCTTCAGGCGGACGAGATCATCGTCGTCGACGACGGCTCTTCGGACCGCTCCGCCGAGATCGCGCGCTCCTTCGGGCCGCGCGTCGCGGTGATCTCGCATCGCAGCGGGAGCGCCTCGTTGAGTCGGCTCCGCGGACTCGAGGCGGCGACGGGTGACGCGCTCATGTTCCTGGATGCGGACGACGTGCTCAGCCCGGATGCATTCTCGGAACTCGCGCAGCAGCTGGAGTCCGGCCCCCCGGCAGTGGCGTGCGTCCCGTGGTACCGGCTCGAACGGGTGGACGGCGTGTGGTTGAGACGGCCCGCCTCTTGTGTCCGCCGCCACCGCGGCGAGGATCCGCTCGCGGCATGGCTGCGGGGATGGTACCACCCGACCAGCTCGGTCATGTGGAGCCGCGAAGCCTATGAAATCGCGGGAGGCTGGGATCCGGCGGCCGGGGTCAACGACGACGGATACCTGATGATGCGGGCGCTGGCGAAGCGCGTGCCGCTGCGCATTGCCAAGAGAGGCGCGATGTATTACCGCCGCCTGCCGAACGGCGAGGTCTCCTTCAGCGGCACCCGGTTTTCGCCCAACGGACTGCGCGCCCGGATCGACGTGGTGCGGCGGATCGCCGGGCTGCTTCACGGGCAGGGAAGGCTCGATGAATTCCGGCCGGCGATCGGCGTCGCGCTGCGGAAGATCGCCGCGGATTGCGGCGACGAGCACCCGGAGTTGCGGCTGGAGTGCGAGCGTCTCTGTGCCGCCTATGCGGACCCGGATTGGCGGTACGTGCTGAGCCAGTCCCTCGGCAAGTTGCGAACGAAGGCGGGAGCCCTGCGGCGTCGGCTGAAGCCGGCGGACCAGGCCGAGCCGGCAATGGAAATCACTTATGGCATTGATGTCTCGAGATAAGTCGAACTTTGGCGGAAGCCCCGGTGGCCTGGGGGAGTCCGGGCGGGCTCCGCGGGTCAGCGTGATCATCCCGACGTTCAACCGCGCCCACCTGTTGCGGCGGGCCTTGGCGAGCGTGTTGTCCCAGGACTTCACCGACTTCGAGGTGCTGGTGATCGACGATCATTCGACGGACGGGACGCAAGGCTTGCTGGACGATGTCCGCAGCGCGGATCCGAGGGTCCGTGGCTTCCTCCAGCCGGAGAACCGGGGCGTGAGCGCCGCGAGGAACCGGGGCTTCCGCGAGGCGCGGGGCGAGTTGATCGCCTTCCTGGATTCCGACGATGAATGGCTCGCCGGGAAGCTCGCCCGTCAGGTCACGTTCTTCGATGAGGCTCCCTCCCGGGTGGGCCTGTTGTATGGCGCGGTGCACACCGTGGGTGCCTCCGAGTGGGTCTCCAAGCCCGTCCACCGCGGGAAGATCCACCGCGTCCTGCTGCGCGAGAATGTCATCCATGGCACGTCCGGAGTGATGTTGCGCCGCGAGGCGGTCGAGCGGACCGGCGCTTTCGACGAGGAGATCCCGGCGATCGAAGATTGGGATTACTGGATCCGGCTGTCGCGGGAGTTCGACGTCGATTTCCTGCCCGAGCCGATGATCCGCTACCACGCCACGCCGGACGATCTCCTGCGCAAGACTCTGAACAAGCGGGAGAACCTCGACGCCCGCGCCTACCTGTATGCCCGGCATGGACCCGGCATGCGCGAGGCCGGAACGGCCCACCAGTTCCTCGCGGAAAGCGCGCGCCGCCACCTCGGGGCGGGCGAACCGGCGGAGGCGGCGAGGCTTGCATGGATGGCGGTCCGACAACGACCGGGAAACATCTCGCACCTCGCGCTGCTTTCGAAGGCTGTCGCCAAGCGAATCCTGCCGGCCCAGGTCACTGGAATTTGCAGCCGCCGGTCGGTCGCGGGCTGATCATTCGATGCCGTTTCCCCATCTTCAGTAGTTCATCCTCTTTCACCCTATGTCCGACCGTCCAGGCACTTGGTTCCCGCTCATCTCCGATTCGCTGCGGATCACCCGATCTTATGGCAGGCGCAAGCTCCTTCTCGTGTTCTTGCTGGTTCTCGCTCAGGCGGTGCTGCAAGTCGTTGGCGTTGGTTCCGTCTATCCTTTCCTGGCGGTCGCGTCGGAGCCCGCTTCGATCCAGGACTCCCGCGCCGGCTCGATTCTCGCCGGATGGCTCCCGGGAATGGACGACCGCCAGCTCCTGTTGCTGACCGGAGTCGCGGCGATCGCGATGCTCCTCATCTCCAATGCCGCGAATTTGATCAGCGAGATCGGGCGCGTGCGGTACGCCCGCGGTTTCGGTCACTGGCTGAGCATGCGGCTGATGGCGGATATCACGAACCGACCCTACGGCTACTTCCTCGACCGCAACTCGGGTGAACTTTTCAAAAAGGTCATCACCGATGTGCCGATGTATGTCAATTCCGTGCTCATTCCACTTCTGGAAGCCGGCGCGAAAGCCATCACTGTCATCTTCCTCGTGGCGTTCCTGGTGTTTCTGTCGCCGTCGATCGCCCTTGGCGCTTGTCTGTTCTTCGGGATCTTTTATCTGGTCGCCTTTGGGGCGCTGCGCGGATTGAGGCGGAGAATCAGCAACAACCTGAAGATCGCCCGGCGCGGGGTGTCGAAGGAAGCCACCCAGCTGCTGGGCGGGATCAAGCCGGTGAAGGTCCACGATGTCCGGGAGCATTTCCTGAAGCGCTTCGCGGTCCACTCGCGCACGCAGGCCAGGGAGTCGGGATGGATTCCCCTGATCGGAAACAGCACCCGGTATCTTGTCGAGCCGCTCGCCTTCGGGGGCTTGGTGGTCATCGTGCTGGTGGCCTCGGGCAACGAGGGAACGTTCAACCGGTTGATTCCGACGCTCGGGGTGATGGCGCTCGCCGCATACCGGCTGCTGCCCGCGGCGCAGGCTCTCTACAATTCACTCACGAAGATCACCACGGCGCGGCACGCCGTGGACGAGGTGGTGGAGGAATTCTCCGAAGCGGAACGCAACGGCGCGTTGGCGAGAGAAAGGAGGCCGGCGAAGACGGAGCCGGCCGGAAGAAGACCGGCGGTCCCGCTGTTGTCCGAGGCGCTGGTCGTCGAGAACCTCAAGTTCGCATACGCGGCGGACACGGAACCGATTTTCAACGGATTGTCGTTCGAGGTTCCGGCCAAAAGTTCCTTCGCCATCGTGGGCCGCACCGGGTCCGGCAAGTCGACGCTGGTCGACATCCTGCTCGGCCTGCACAGCCCGTCCGGCGGCCGGATTCTGGTCGACGGCGTGGAAGTGAAGCCGGAGAACGCCGCCGGCTGGCGCGCCCAGATCGGCTATGTGCCGCAGGAGATATTCCTGTTGGACGACACGCTTGCCGCGAACATCGCCTTCGGCGTGCCGCCCGAGGAAGTCGACCGGGATCGGCTGCGCGAGGCGGCGCGGCGGGCACAGATCCTTGATTTCATTGAGAGCGAACTGCCGCAGGGCTTTGATTCGCCCGCCGGCGAACGCGGCGTGCGCCTCTCCGGAGGACAGCGGCAGCGGATCGGCTTGGCCCGCGCGCTCTACCGCAGGCCCCGGGTGCTCGTGCTCGATGAGGCGACCAGCGCGCTCGACGTGGAGACGGAGGCCGCTCTGGTGAGCGCCCTCGAGGAGCTGCACGGAGAGTTGACGATGATCGTCATCGCGCACCGGCTGAGCACCATCGAGCGCTGCGAGAACCGGCTCGACTTGAGCGGCGCGCCCCGCCGGGAACTCCTCAGCGCGATCTGAAGAGGCCACTGCACCTTCCGATGACGATGGTTCTTGAAAGCGGGGCCGGACGACGGCGTCCGGCGCTCGAGGGGCTGCGGGCGCTCGTCGTCTGCCGCCATCTCGGCAGGGCCAGCGAAGTCTGGCTGCACCGGCAGATCACGGGCTTCCGGCGCGTCGAACCGACCGTGTTGTGCTGGGTCCGCGAGAATGCGGAAAGTTATCCCTTCAAAGGAATCGAGGTGGTACGGCTGACGTCGGAGCCAGCTCCCTACGATGGCCGGGGGCGCTGGATCTGGCGCTTGCGCAACCTGCGGACCCGGAATTTCTACGGCGCCGTCGGAGAGGAGCGGCGAATGCTTGGCGAGACATTGCGGCGCACGCGGCCGCAGGTGATCCTCGCGCAGTTCGGCACCACCGCGTGCCGGGTTCTCCCGGCGGCGTTGGAGCGGAACATTCCGGTCGTCGCGCATTTCCACGGCGTGGACGTCACGGGCGCCCTCGCCAACCCGTGGTACCGCATCAGCCTGCAACGCTGCCTCCCGCGATTCGCAGCCATGGTCGTGGTGGCGGAGTATCAAAAGGAAACCTTGGTGAAACTCGGCGCCCCGCCGGAGAAGATCCACGTCATCCCGTGCGGCGTCCCGGTGGCGGACCTTCCTGAGGCGCGCCAGACCGGACGGCAGCCCTGCCGGTTTCTCGCCGTGGGCCGGCTGGTCGAGAAGAAGGCGCCCGACGCCCTCCTCATGGCCTTCGGAAAATGTCACCGGGAAGTGCCGGACGCACGCCTCGGAATTGTCGGTGACGGCCCCTTGTTCGACCACTCCCGCAGGCTCGTCGAAGAACTCCGGCTCGAAACGGCGGTGGAGTTCGCCGGCAGCCGTCCCTCGGATTTCGTCGCGGGGGAACTCCAGCGCAGCGGCGTATTCCTCCAGCACTCGGTGACCTCCGGGGGAGGCGATATGGAGGGCTGGCCGGTATCCATCGCGGAGGCCATGGCCGCCGGCCTTCCCGTCGTGTCCACCCGCCACGCGGGCATCACCAGCCAAGTCGTCGACGGGACCACCGGGTTCCTCGTGGACGAGCGGGATTGGAACGCCATGGGCGAGGCCATGCTGACGCTCGCCCGGGACCCTACGCTGCGGACCCGGATGGGCCGGGCCGGCCGCGAGCGGGCGGCCCGGTGCTTCGATCAGAAGCATATGATCGACAAGCTCGAAACCGTGCTCATGGCCGCGACCGGAACCGGATGAACTCGCCGAACCAAACCACTCTGCAAACTATTATCATGAAAAAGATGCTCAAGACATCATTGGAGAGGTCCCTCGGAGTCAGGATCAGCAGATCCGTGCCGATGGGAGTGGATTCCTTCCATTCGATCCTCGGACTCAGGGACTGGGGAAGCACCGACGTCATCTTCGACGTCGGCGCCAACGACGGCCGGAGCGCCCGCAAGCTGAGGAGCCGCTTCCCGGGTTGCCGGATCCACTCCTTCGAGCCGGTCGCCGCGACGTACGCCAAGCTGGTGGACGCGACGCGTGGCTTCCCCGAGGTGAAGACCTATCCGTTCGCGCTCGGATCCGAGCCGGGAGAGAAGGAAATCTTCACGCACGAGAAGGCCGTGTTCAACTCGTTCTCCGCGGACTGGCGCTCGCCGAACGGCTCGGAAGTCGTGAAAATATCGACCCTCGACGAGGTGATGGCCGGGCAAGGCGTGGATTTCATCCATTTTCTCAAGGTCGATACCGAAGGCTACGAGATGGAGGTCCTGAAGGGGGCGGAGCGGGCGCTCAGGGAATCGCGGATCTCGATCATCCAGCTCGAGGCCGGATTCAACGAGCTCGTTTCGCCGCACACGCCGCTCTGCGACCTGCAGCGGTATCTCGCGGAGCGAAAGTATTATCTCTACGGCATATTCGACCAACACGTCCGCCGCGGCACGCCGCCGTCCGGTTGGCCGGAGTCCGAGGCCGGCCGCTTCCACCCGAGGCTGGCAAGCTACTGCGACGCCGTGTTCGTCCGCGCCGATCCGTCCTGATCCGGAAACGTAGCTCGTGTCTTTTCCCATGTGTTTTCAGCCAATGGCCTGGAAGCTGCGGCTCGCCGTTGTCCTTATGTTCGCGGCTCCGGTGGCGGAGGCGGATCTGAGGATCAACGAAGTCATGGCTTCGAACGGCTCGGCGGCTCTGGACGAGACCGGAGCATCCCCGGACTGGATCGAAGTGCACAACACGGGTGACCGGACCGTGGACCTGGTGGGCTACGGAATCAGCGACGATCCGTCGGATCCCTTCAAATGGAAGTTCGACGCGTCCCTCCCGCTCGGCCCGGGGGAGTTCCTTCTCGTCTGGGCATCCGGCAACGACCGGCAACCCGGCGAGCCGATTCCCGGCGGGCTTTTGAGGGAGGTATACCGCGGCATACCGGGAGCGGATGTCGACGCGCTGCTCGAGGCGCCGGGGTTCCCGGAGAATCCAGACGAGACGACGGTGCTGGGGGATGTGCTCGAGGTTCCCGCCGACCAAGGAGACGACTACGGGCAACGGATCACGGGCTTGCTGGTCGTCCCGGAGAGCGGGAGTTACCGGTTCTGGATTTCCGCCGACGACCGCGCGCGCCTGCTGCTGGGCGAGGACGGCCGGCCCGAGACGCAGGCCGTGCTCGCGGAGGTGCCGGGCTGGACCAATCCGCGGGAATGGGACCGGCATTCGCAGCAGGAGTCCGAGGACATTTTCCTGGATGCCGGAAAGACATATCGGATGAAGGTCCTGATGAAGGAGTCCGGCGGAGGCGATCATCTGGGGGTCATGATGCAGCGTCCCGATGGAACGCTCGAGGAACCGGTGCTCGCGAAACACTTCAGCTACGGCCGGTCTGAACCGCATAAGAATTTCGCCATCAGTGCTGGCGGAGAAGCGATCCGTTTGACGGCACCGGACGGCAGCCAGGTGGATCTCGCGCCGCCGGCCGCTCTGCCGCGGGACGTGTCCTACGGACGGTCGCCGGCCGACCCGGACGTGTGGCATTACTTCGACCGGCCGACACCGGGCGCGGCGAACGCCACGGCGGGATATGCGGAAATCGTGAGTGCGCGGCCGATCTTTTCGGCTTCGGGAGGGTTTTTCACCGAGCCGTTCGATCTCGAACTGCTGGCCCTCGATCCGGAGCTCGACGTTCTCTTCACGCTGGACGGCTCGGTGCCGGACCCGGCGAACCTCGGCGGCGCGACCTTCGGTTACAAGGACCGCTACCCGACGCGCAACGGCGATCCCGTGGGCGAGCTGCTCACCGGCGTCCGCGAATCCCGGATCCACGACCGCCCGATTCCCATCGGGGTCCGCACCGGGGAGCCGGGCGGCCTGTCCGCGCGCAACTCCACCTACAACAATGACGCCACCAGCTTCGCCCCTACGGCGGAGGTGTTCCGAGGCAGCGTCGTGAGAGCGGGCTTGTTCAAACAAGGGGCGCTGCCAGGTCCGGTGGTGACGCATACCTACTTCGTCGATCCGGCAGGGGGAGGCCGCTATCAACTTCCGGTGCTCTCGCTGACCATGGACGAAGAAGCGCTCTTCGGTTACCACGACGGAATCTACAATGCCGGCCGGGATTTCGACGACTGGAGGTCGACGACGGGCGCCCGTCCGAACGGCCACACGCCGGCGAACTACCACCGGCGGGGAGATCATGCCGAGTTTCCGGTGCACCTGGAGCTCTTCGAACCGGGAGAGGGCAGGGCGCTCGCGCAGGATGCCGGCTTCCGGATCCACGGGGGCTGGTCCCGCTACTATCCGCAGAAATCGCTCCGCATCTACGCGGCCTCCCGCTATGGCGAGGAAGAGATCGATTATCCCCTGATCGGAAACTTGCGTGGCGCGGGGACCGGGGCGCCGGTCGAGACCTTCCGGAGAATTCTCCTGCGAAACTCCGGCAACGACAACCAGTCGACACGGATCCGGGACGCGGTGATCCAGCGCGTCGCCGGGCCGCTCGGGCTGGACCACCAGGGCTATCGGCCGGCGGTTCACTTCATCAACGGCGAATACTGGGGCCTGATCAACATCCGGGAGAGGATCGACCGGTTCTTCGTGGCCTCTCACCATGGCGTGGACCCGGAAGAGGTGGCCATCTTGTCGAACGACGCCGAAGTCCGGGAAGGTGACGCCGGAGACCGCCAGGACTTCCTCCGGCTCCGGTCCCACATCGCCACGCGCTCCATGGCGGACCCGGACGCCTTCGCCGAGGCGGAACGGCAAATGGATATGGAGAACTTCATCCTCTACAATGTGGCGAACATCTATGCCAACAACGGTGACTGGCCACATAACAACGTGGACTTCTGGAGAGCCAACGGCTCGGCCGCTTCCGCGGCCGGCGACGGCCGGTGGCGCTGGATCCTCTTCGACACCGACTTCGGCTTCGGCCTCAACGGCGACCACAACAGCAACACCTTGAGGCATGCGACGGATCCGGGAAGCGGATGGTCCACGGTGGTCTTGCGGCGCCTGTTGGAGAACCCGGCTTTCAGAACCACCTTCATCAACGCCTTCGCCGATCACATCGCCACCACCTTCCGGCCGGAGCGGATCGAAGCCATCGCCGACGAAATGGCGGCGGAGATCGCCCCTTCGATGGCCGAGCATGCCCGGCGATGGCGGAACCAGGGAAGCAGCAGCGTCGACGGGATCAAGAGTTTCGGCAGGAACCGCCCGGCCGCAATGCGGCAACACCTGACCGAGTTCTTCGGCCTGTCAGGGTCCGTTCCCGTGACGCTCGACGTGGCCGGAACCGGCGGGAGGCTTACGATCAACACGGTGGATCTCGACGGAGAAACTCCGGGGATCGCGGATCCCTCGCGGCCTTTCCCTTGGACCGCCGACTACTTCGCCGGCGTGCCGGTGACGGTCACGGCGGTGCCCGGAGCCGGAAACCGGTTCGCGGGCTGGTTGGAGCATCCGGACCACCCGGCGGAAACCATCACACTCGATCCCGCCGACGGCATTCACCTGACGGCGGTGTTCGAGGAAATCCCGCCCGACGAACTGGCGCGCGAGATCCATGTCTGGAGTTTCGAAAACCATGCCATCGGTCCGCCGTCGTCGGAAGCGGCCGGTGCCTGGTTGGACGTCGAGCCGGGACCGGCCACAGGAGTTGTCCTGAACCCAGCCGCACAGGATTTCGAAACCACTCATCTCCGGATCAACAATCCATTGGATTCGGCACTGCTCCTGGCGCTTCCCGCGACGGGCTTCACCGACCTCCGGCTCGATTACCTGACGCGACGCTCGGGCCAGGGAGCGGGCGTCCACCGGGTCTCGTATACCGTGGACGGCTCGAATTGGATCCAGCTCGCGACGTATGATGTCGCCGACGCCGCTCCGCAGCTCCGGAGCTTTGACTTCGGCGAGGTCACCGGAAGCGCGGACAATCCGGACTTCGCGGTCCGGATCGAGTTCGAGCAAGGCGCCGGGGGCACGGCGGGAAACAATCGCTTCGACGACATCACGCTCCGCGGCAGGCCGCTCGCCGGCGACAACCGGCCGCCGGTGCTGGTGACCGAGGCGTTGCCGGAGGGAAACCTCGTCGGGCAGGTGCGGCGGACGCTTGTGGTGGCCGGTCTGGAATCCTGGTTCGAGGACGCGGACGGCGATTCACTGACGTTTTCCGCGGATGTGGAGCGAAGCGACGTTCTCTCCGCTGGTATCGGAGAAGGAAGCCTGCACCTCACGGGTTTGGCCCCCGGCGAGAGCGAGGTGACGATCGAGGCCCACGACGGGACGAACCTGCCGGTGGCGGCGCGGCTGCGGGTGCTGGTCCATCCCGCGCCACACGTTCTTGCCGATGGCAGTTATCGATTCGATTCCTGGAATCCCGCGTCGCCAGCCATGACTTATCCGGAGCATATGATCTTCCTTCAGGGAGAAGGTGACGATTCCACGCTCACGACGACCCTGGACCGGGCCTATCGGATTCCAGCATGGGACGCGGCGGATCCCGCGGACGAGGATTTCCCCTATGCCGCGACTTCCCGGACGCGCGTCAACGGGCTCGCCGACGACGGAGTTTCCTTCATCAACACCGGGCGCGGCCGCGACCTGGGTGGAGCATTGCTGGCTTTGGACACCCGCGACGTCACGGAAGGGGCGCTGTCGTTCACCGCGGGCACCGTCACGCCGAACTTCCGCGTCTACGGGCTGCGCCTGCAGTATCGCCTCGGTCAAGAAGGTCCGTTCGCGGATCTGACGGATGCGACCGGCGCGCCGGTCGAGTATGTGCGCGCGGCGTCGGCGGGCGATTTCCGCCGGTTCGGGCCGATTCCGCTGCCCGCGGAGACCTTGGGCCGGGAGGATCTGCAATTGTTGTGGCGCTACCATCATCTCGACGGGACATCGGGTGCGCGTGCCGAGCTGCGGCTCGACGATGTGCATATCCACGTTGTTTCCGGAAGTTATGCGGAATGGCGCGCCCGGGAGTTTCCGGATCCAGCCGACCAATCGGATCCGGATGTCTCCGGCCCGCACGCCGACCCGCTTGGCTCGGGCGTTTCCAATCTGATGCGCTACGCGCTGGGCATCGGAGCATCGGATCACCCGGACGACATGATGCCGCAGGTGGTCGCCGATCCCGCTGGGCCACCGCGCTTCCGGTTTCCCTTCGATCCCGGAAAGTCCGACATCACTGGCATCGCCGAAGTCTCCGCGGATCTGTCGACTTGGAGCGAGCTGCCAATCGATTCGTCCAACTCGCCCCGCGTCGGCGCGGACGGCTGGCTGGAAGTGGTGGATGAGGCCGCTCCGGACAACGCCGCGCGACGTTTCTACCGACTGAGAATACGGCTGGAGGTCCCCCCTTGATCGCGGCCCGCGGCCGGACCATTCCCCCTGATGAACATCCCCCCGTTGGTGGTGGCGATCGCAACCCGCGACCGCCCCGAGTTATTGGTGCGCACGCTTCGCTCGCTGGCGAAGTGTCAGTTTCCGCGTACCCTCGCGGAGGTGGTGGTGGCCGAGAACGGCGCGGAGCAGCCCTGCGAATCGCTGGTGAGGGCCGCCCGGTTGCCGCTTCCGCTGAGATTCCGGCACTTCGCGCAGCGAGGGAAAAACCGCGCGCTCAATGCCGTGGTCCGTGCTTGGCCCGACGCCTTCGTGGTCTTCCTGGATGACGACGTGCGGGTGCATCCGCGCGTTCTTCTGGAATACGCGGCTGCCGTGGCGGAGCACCCGCGCGGTGTCTTTTTCGGCGGGCGTTGCGAGGTGGACTACCAAGTGCCGCCGCCGCCCTGGATCGCCCGCTATCTCCCCGGATCCGCGCGAGGATGGTCGAGAGACGAGCGACGCTGCGGGATCGAGCGCGCGATGGGGTTCAACTGGGCGGCTTCGGCCGCCGACATCCTGGATGCGGGCGGCTTCGACGCCACCCGCGGTCCGGGAATGAGCCACTCGATCGGAGACGAAACGGAGATGCAGGCGCGACTCATCGCCTTCGGTTGTCGTGGCATCTATCTCCATGAGGCGCTCGTCTGGCATTATGTGCCCGAGAACCGCTGCAGCATCGAGTGGGTGATCCGCCGCTCGCGCCAGTATGGGATCGCCAAGGGGCTCCAGCTCGCGGACTGGCCCGCGACGGCCCGGCGACGCTTCGCCCGCTCGTGCCGGACACGCGCCCGGGCGCTCGCCATCGTCGCGCGTCTCGCCTCGCCGCTCTTGAACGAACGGCTGAGCTGCCACCTCGAGGCGGCACGACAATGGAAACTCGGCGTGTTGGCGGGCTTGGGCATGCGGGCTGACGGTGGAGGCCCCGGCACCAACGACTGATTTCCGATGAGGAACGCATCCTTGGTTTCCGTGATCGTGCCCGTCTTCAACGGCGAACGTTGGGTCGAAGCGACGCTGCAAAGCGCGCTGGACCAGACGTGGCACGACCTGGAAGTCATCGTCATCGACGACGGATCGCTCGATGGCACCCGCGAGCGGCTGGCGTCGATCGCCTCGCGCGATCCACGGATGCGCGTGATCCATCAGCGGAACGCCGGTGTGGGAGCGGCGCGCAATCGCGGCATCCTGCAGGCGCGAGGCGGCTACATCGCCCCGCTCGACGCCGACGACCTGTGGCATCCACGGAAGCTGGAACATCAGGTGGCCCGGCTCGAGGAGCGGGGCGAGCGCGCGGGAATGGCATACTGCTGGACGCGCAGGGTCGACGCGGCCGGCAGGGAGTTGGGGCGCCACCAACCGTTCCGCATCGAGGGAGACGCGCTGCGGGCGTTGATCCTGAAAAATTTCGTGGGCAATGCCAGCGTCCCGCTTTTCCGCCGCGAGGCTTTGGATGACGTCGGTCTCTATCTCACCCGCGCCGAGCAAGGTGGCGTGCAAGGCTGCGAGGACTGGGACCTGTCGATCCGCGTCGCCGCGCGCTGGGAGGTCGCGGTGGTTCCGGAAGTGCTCGTCGACTACCGACAGGTCGACCACTCCATGAGTTCCGGGGCGGCTCGGATGGTGGCCTCGTTCCATATTCTCATGGACCGCGCCCGCGCCCGCCATCCCGAGTTGCCGGCCGGTCTCTTCCGGCACGCCGAGAGCCACTTCCAGAATTATATCATGTCGAAGAGTTATCCCTGCGGGGAGTTCGCCGCTTGTCTCCGGGCGGCGGTGACGGCGGTGAAACTCGATCCGGGACTCTTGCTCAGTTCCCGGTTCCGGTCGATGACGGCGAAGAGCGCGCTGCGGTTCGCGACAGGCGGCTGGCCGCGGCCCCGGACAGCGGGCAGTCAGCCTGTGCCGGGCACGGGAAGACCACCTCGCGGACTGCTCGACCGGATCCATGCCCGCCGGTGGCAGCGGCGCTAGGAGCGGGAATCCGGCGGCGTCCAGAGATCCGCGCATCCCGCGGATGCAAACCGTTGATTTTTCAGATCCGTGACTCCGATCAAACTGGTGGATTACGAGCTGACCCGACCGGAGCCGGTGCTGGGCGATCTCGAACGTTGGATGTCGATCCGGGCCCTCGTCCGGCTGCGCGGCCGGCCGGTGGGTTGGCTGGATGTGCCGATCCACAACGGCACGTGTCCTTCGCTGGCGTCGCTCGCGGTTCCAGCACTCGGGGTGGAGATCCACCGCCGTCTGTGCGCCGATGGCCTGGCGAGCGTGGAGCGGCCGCGCGATTGGACGGTGGCCGGACTGCTGGCGCTTCCGGATGCTCCTGTCTCGCCGGACTTGCCCCGTCTCACCGTCGCCATTTGCACGCGCGACCGGACGGAAGATCTCCGGCGATGTCTCTCCGCCGTGGCATGTCAGGATTATCCGAATCTTGAGATTCTCGTCGTCGACAACGCCCCGGGATCCCCCGCGACGCGGCGTCTGGTCGATGGAGAATTTCCGCAGGTCCGTTATCTGCGCGAGGACCGGCCGGGCCTCGATTGGGCCAGGAACCGGGCGATCGTCGAAGCCACCGGCGAGATCCTGGCGTATGTCGACGACGACACCATCCCGGATCGCGGCTGGGCGCGGGTGTTGGGAGCCACCTTCGCCGAGGAGCCAGATGCGGCCGCCGTGACCGGACTTGTGGTTCCTTGGGAGTTGGAAACGCCGGCCCAGTGGCTGTTCGAATTACGCGGCGGATTCGGCAAGGGCTTCCGTCGGCGGTGGTTCCGGGGAGTTCTCCCGCCTCGCCGGCTTCCTTGGCACGCCCTCGGGACCGGCAACTGCGGCACCGGAGCCAACATGGCGTTCCGCCGCGACGTGCTGCGAGCGCTCGGCGGATTCGATCCGGCGCTGGACGCCGGCACATCCACCCGTGGAGCGGGCGATCTTGATCTGTTTTTCCGGGTCCTGAAATCGGGCGGCGATCTGCTCTACGAGCCGGCGGCGCTGGTCCGCCACCGGCACCGGCGGGAGATGGCGGAACTCGAGCGCCAGATCCGCGACAACGGCAGCGTGTTCGCCTACATCCGGCGGAACTTGCGCGCCTTCCCGGACCAGCGCCGGCAGTTCGTCCGCCTCGGGGCGGAGTGGTTCATCCGTCGCCTCGCGAAGGACTGGCTGCGTTCGTGCGTGAGCCCGCAGCGCTACCCGCGGGCCCTGCGACGGGCCGAACTCGCCGGCTGCCTGCACGGGCTGCGGACATACGGGCCGGCGGAGAGGGAGGCCCGCCGCATCGCCAGCGAAATGGGCGAGCTGCAGGTGGCTGTCTCGCCGAATGGGGAACGGTCGTCCGCATCCTTGCCGGCCGGCAGCGGCATCGCCGTCCGGCATGTGGAGCTGCGCGAACCGCTCCGGCCATTGGAGAATCTCGGGGCCTTTGCCGCCGTCCGGGTCTACGGGATGTGGAACGGCGCGCCTCTTGGGTTCTGCCAAGTGCCCTGTCCGCGCGGACACGTCGGCGCCCGCGAGCTGGCCGAGGAACTGTCCGCCGCGATCGGCCTGAAACTCCACCGGCCGGATGCGGAGCTGGATGCCGGCCAGCGCTGGGCGCGGATGATGGCCGCCTTGCACGACTCTCTGGGCGGCGGAGAAGGGGAGCCGAGCCCCGGCCTCGATCCCGCGGTTCCGGTTTCGGTCGTCGTCGGAACCTACGACCGGCCGGACGACCTCCGGCGCTGTCTGCGCAGCCTCCGGACGCAGAAGACCTCCCGGCCCCTTCAGATCGTGGTCACGGACAACCACCCCGCCTCCGGCCTCACCCGCCCGGTCTTGGAAGAATTTCCCGAAGTTGAACTGGTGGAAGAACCGCGGCAGGGGGTGGCTTACGCCAGAAACGCCGGATTCCTCGCCTGCACCGGCGAGATCATCGTGACCACGGATGATGACGTCACCATGCCTCCGCAATGGCTCGAAGCGCTGCTCGTGTCGTTCTCCAGGCCGGAGGTGATGCTCGTGAACGGAAACATCCTCCCGGCGCGGCTGGACACCCGGTCGCAGCGGATCTTCGAAAGCTACGGCGGGCTGGGCCGCGGCTTCGAACCGCGCGAGGTGGACGCCCGCTGGTTCGAGACCGGCGGCCTGCGCTCCGTCCCGACCTGGACGCTCGGCGCGACGGCAAACTCGGCCTTCCGCACCGCCGCCTTGGGACATCCCGGGATCGGCCTGATGGATGAAGCGCTCGGACCGGGCATGCCCTCGGGCGTCGGAGAGGACATCTATCTCTACTACAAGGTCCTGAAGGCCGGCTACACGATCCGTTACGAGCCCGGGGCTTTCGTCTGGCACAGCCATCGTGAAACTCCCCGCGCCCTGCGACGACAGTTGTACAACTACAGCAAGGGTTTCGTGTCCTATCAACTGACGACCCTCTGCCGCGACGGCGATCTCAGGGCACTGTGGACCCTCTTGCTGGACCTGCCGCGATACCACTACCGGAGGCTCCGTCGCTCGATCCGGGGCCGCGGCGTCTATCCGGTCTCGGTAAGCATGACCGAGATCGCCGGGAATCTCGCGGGACCGTTCGCCTGGTGGCGATCCCTCCGGCGCGTCCGCCGGCTTGGCCGGAGCGGCGACCAAGGGCCGCCCACCGCAGCGGGGCCCCTTCGCGCGACCGAGGCCGGCCCGGCACGCGCGCGCCGGCGGGCGGCGCGGCGGAAACACGTGTCTCCCATCTCATGACAAGCTCGGGTCCATCGGCTCCGGAGCCGCGGCACTGGCGGCACGCACGGGACCTCGTTTCCGTTCTGATCGAGCGGGATCTCAAGGTGCTCTACAAACGTTCGCTGCTGGGCATCGGTTGGGGACTGGTCACGCCACTCCTCCAGTTGTTCATTTTCACCGTCGTCTTCCGTCGCGGCCTTTCCATCGGTATTGAGAATTACGCGACCTTCGTCTTCGTCGGCGTGCTCGTGTTCGGCTGGTTCCAGACCTCGCTCGCCCAGAGCGGCGGATTGATCACCGGCAGCCGCGCGCTTGTGACCCAGCCGCGCTTCCCGCTGGCCCTGCTGCCGCATGTGACGGTCGGGGTGCGCTTGTTTCACTTCAGCATCGCGGTCCCGATCTTGCTGGGTCTGCTTTGGTGGCAGGGAATGCGGCCGACCGCGGCCTGGCTGTCGCTGCCTTTGTTGGTGATCGTGCAATATGTTCTGATCGTGGCGCTGGCTTATCCGATCGCCTCGATCAATGTCATGTTCCGGGATACGCAGCATATTGTGGCGGTGCTGCTCCAGTTGTCGATTTTCGTAACGCCGGTCTTCTACAGCCTCGACCGCTTCCCCGCGGACCTGCGGCCGTGGTTTCATCTGAATCCGATGGCGGGCATCGTGGAGTCCTGGCGGCGGGTCCTCATGGGCGGCGAGTGGCCGGACTTCCGGATGCTGGCGGCCGTCGCGGTCGTGGCACTTCTGCTTCTGGCTGTCGGCCGACGGATCTTCGAGGCACAGCGCGAACGATTCGCCGAAGAGATATGATGGATCCGGTGGTCAAGGTGGACGGGGTGGAGAAGACGTTCGTGCGTCGACACTCCGTGGGAGGCTGGAAGGACCTCCTCGTCCGCGGCGGCCGCGGCCGGGAGTCCGCACGGGTCCATGCGCTGCGGGATGTCTCGTTCGAAGTCCATCGCGGCGGGATGGTGGGCATCGTCGGTGCGAACGGCGCGGGAAAATCAACGCTCCTGCGCCTGCTCGGGGGCATCGGCAAGCCCAGCGCCGGCACGGTGGACGTGCGCGGGCGGATCGGCGCCCTGCTCGAGCTCGGCGGTGGTTTCCAAGGCGATCTGAGCGGGCGCGAAAATGCCATCCTCGCCGCCGTGGTGGCCGGCCTCTTGAAACGGGAAGCGCTGCGGAAATTGCCGGAGATCGTCCGCTTCGCGCAGCTCGAGCCATTCATCGACGCGCCGGTCCGCACCTACAGCACCGGCATGACCATGCGGCTGGCTTTTTCCGTCGCGGTCCACACGGAGCCGGACGTCCTGCTGGTGGACGAGCATCTCGCGGTCGGCGACCTCGCGTTCCAGGCGAAATGCGCCGACCGCATCCGGCGGCTGCGCGAGGCCGGCTGCGCCGTGGTCCTCGTGTCCCACTCGATGGAACAGGTCCGGGACATGTGCGACCAAGCGCTCTGGCTGAGGGATGGCAGGATCGCCGCCCGCGGGCCCGCGAAGGAGGTGGCCGCGGCCTACGAGCGCGAGATGCGCGAGGAAAGCCTGCGCCGCACTCCTTCTTCGGATCCCGCGGTGGTCGGCGCGGATGGCCGGACCCTCCGGTCCAAGGAAAACCGCCTCGGCTCTCTCGAAATCGAGATCACCCGGGTGGAGCTCCGTCCCGGAGCGGAAATCGAAGCCGGCGATCCACTTCACGTGGCCATCTCCTACCTGGCGCGGAACGCGCCGGTCCCGGATCCGATCTTCAGCGTCACCATCACCGCGGCGGATGGCGCCCGGTGCGTCGATGTCAACACCCGCTCCATGGGAGTGGCGGTGCCGGACGCGGACGGAGCCGGCGAAGTGCGGCTCCGGATCGAGCGGCTCGACCTGGCGCCCGGCTGTTATCAAGTCGACGTCGGGATCTTCGAGTCCGGCTGGCGATATGCCTATGATTACCACTGGCATGTCTATCAGCTTGTGGTGCGCGGTTCTTCGGCGCAACGCGGAATCCTGGCCCCGCCGTGCCGTTGGCAGATCGAAATTCCCGCCAAGGCCGCGGGATTGGCGGCTTCCTGATGGATGCCTCCGCTTTCTCCATTTGAAAATTCCTCCGCTTGGACTACCAATCGCACCATGGAAGGCAGCTCCCCATACCCGCGGCAACGCGTGGCGATCATCGGAGCCGGGGGACGTCTCGGTGGCGCTCTGGCGAAGGCTTGGCAGCGGGAGCACGATCTGATCCGTCTCGACCGCGGCGCGATGGATTTGGCGGATCCGCGCGTGATCCGCGAGGTGTTGGAGCCGCTGGAGTTCGATGTCCTTGTGCTGACAGCCGCGATGACCGCGGTGGACGGCTGCGAGAGCGACGAGCCCCAAGCCTTCGCGGTCAATGCCGAGGCTCCCGCGACCATCGCGGAGATTTGCACGGGCAAGGGAGCCCGCATGGTTCATTTCAGCACGGACTTCGTTTTCGATGGAGCGAAGCGCGGACCTTACACCGAGGCGGATGCGCCGGCTCCCGTGAGCCTCTATGGCGCCTCGAAGTTGGCGGGTGAGGAGCGGGTGCTCGCCGCGGGCGCCGCCCACCTCGTGGTGCGCGTTTCTTGGGTTTACGGCGCGGAACGCCCCGCGTTTCCCGAGTGGATCGTCGCCAAGGCCATCGAAAGCCGGGAACTCTCGCTGCCCGCCGACAAGATCGGCTCGCCGACGCGGGCCGAGGATGTCGCGCTTCTGCTGCCGCCCTTGATCTTCGATCCCGAACGGCCCGCGGCCGGCGTCGTCCACCTGGCGAACTCGGGTGCCTGCACGTGGCAGGAGTGGGGCCAGCACTGCCTCGATGTGGCACGCGGCGCGGGCGTGGAACTGGCGGGGACGGAGATCGCCGCCGCGGAGCTGGCGTCCGTCGCCGCATTCGTCGCAAAACGTCCGCCGAACAGCGCGCTCGACACCGGTCTCTACCAACGCCTCACCGGCATCGCCCCGCGCCCGTGGCGGGACGCCTGCACCGAGCATTTGAAAACCTCCACCTTGCCACGCTCGATGGCCGCGGTCTGACGATCTCCGTTATTTTTCCTCATGAACATTCTCGTCACCGGCGGCGCCGGATTCATCGGATCGAATCTCGTCCACTATCTCCTCCGCGAAGCCGAGGCCGATCTCGGCTGCCAAGTGGACCGGGTGGTGAATCTCGACAAACTGACGTACGCCGGAAACCGCGAGAACTTCGCCGAGCTCGGGAACGATCCGAGACATGTCTTCGTGGAAGGTGATATCTGCGACGCCGGCCTAGTCGCGCGGCTGTTGCACGAGCATCGGATCGACCACGTGATGCATCTCGCCGCGGAATCCCACGTCGACCGCTCGATCGACGGGCCCGAGGAGTTCATCCGCACCAACGTGATGGGCACGTTCGTCCTGCTCGACGCGTTCCGCCGTCATCTGGCGGCCTCCGCCGGCGGGCCCGGCCGTCGCTTCCTGCACGTCTCCACCGACGAGGTGTACGGCTCGCTCGCGCCCGACGACCCGCCGTTCCGCGAGAGCACCCCGTACGCGCCCAACAGCCCGTACAGCGCGTCGAAGGCGGGCAGCGACCACCTCGCGCGGGCTTGGTTCCACACGTACGGCTTGCCGGTGGTGACCACGAATTGCTCGAACAACTACGGTCCCCGGCAGTTTCCGGAGAAGCTCATCCCGCTGATGATCCGGAAGGCGCTCAAGGGCGAGCCGCTCCCGGTCTACGGCGATGGCGGAAACGTCCGTGACTGGCTCTACGTCCGCGACCACTGCCGCGGCCTGCTGATGGCCCTGCTGGCGGGGAAGCCCGGCGAAACCTATGCCCTCGGCGGGCGTTGTGAGATGAAGAACATCGATGTCGTCCGCAGCCTGCTCGGGGTTGTCCGCGAGCTGGCGCCGGAAACATGCCGAAAGCGGGATGACGAGATGATTGTCTTCGTCGAGGATCGGCCGGGGCACGACAAGAGATATGCCATCGACTGCTCGAAGTCCGAAGGCGAGCTGGGCTGGAGGCCTCTCGAAAGTTTCGATTCCGGGTTGCGCCGCACCGTTCGCTGGTATCTGGGGAACGAGGACTGGGTCCGCCACATCGAGACCGGCAGTTACCGCGGCGAGCGCCTCGGGGCGATCGCCTGAACCCGGAGCGCGGATCTCCAGATCCGCGAGTGCCCACGACTTCCCCAACTTCACTTCATGGACCGCAGAAGCCTGAAACTCGCACCCGAAGAACAAAGCCTGCGCAAGGGCATCATCCTCGCCGGCGGTACCGGCAGCCGTCTCTGGCCGA
Organism: uncultured Verrucomicrobiales bacterium; assembly: GCA_965651855.1. Lineage (GTDB taxonomy): Bacteria > Verrucomicrobiota > Verrucomicrobiia > Verrucomicrobiales > Akkermansiaceae > Luteolibacter. The sequence continues at coordinate 3,989 of CBFGTW010000029.1, read as the reverse complement.
TGACCCACGCCGTGAGCAAGCAACTCGTGCCGATCTACGACAAGCCGATGATCTACTATCCGCTCACCGTGCTGATGCTGGCCGGCGTGCGGGACATCCTCGTCATCTCCACGCCGCACGACCTGCCGAACTTCGAGAAGCTCCTCGGCGACGGCTCCCAGTGGGGCTTGTCGTTTTCCTACGCTCCCCAGCCGAAGCCGGAAGGTCTCGCCCAGGCCTTCCTCATCGGCGAGGACTTCCTGGCGGGGGAGCCGGCGTGCCTCGTGCTGGGCGACAACTTGTTCTACGGACACGACCTCGGGAACTCGCTTCTCGCGGCCTCCCGACGCAAGGATGGAGCCACCGTGTTCGGCTACCACACCAAGGAGCCCGAGCAATACGGCGTGGTGGAATTCGACGGCGAGGGAAAGGTCCTCTCGCTCGAGGAAAAGCCCCGCCAGCCGAAGTCGAACTACGCGGTGCCCGGCATTTACTTTTATGACTCGCGCGTCGTCGAGTTCGCCAAGTCCCTGAAGCCTTCCGCCCGCGGCGAGCTGGAGATCACGGATCTCAATCGCCTGTATCTCGAACGCGGCGAACTCCGGGTCGAGCTGATGGGGCGGGGGACCACGTGGCTGGACACCGGCACGCCCGACGCGCTGGCGGACGCCACGCAGTTCGTCCAGGTGATCCAGCATCGCCAGGGCCTGAAAATCGCCTGTCCGGAAGAGGTGGCTTGGCTGCAAGGCCGGATCGACCGTCCGGCACTCGAGAAATCCGTTCAAAAATATGCAAAGACCGACTATGGCCGATATCTTGCCAGCCTCTGAGAATCCCGCGCCGCCACCCGCCGGGAACGATCCTTGGCAAGGGCTGCGCCCGTCCGCCCGCGAGCGGCTCGAGATGCGGAGTTATGCGAAGCCGCCGCTGGACGAGCGACTTTCCGGATCGGGCGTGGCCGCTTCGGAAGCCATCGCCGGACGCGCCGAACTCGGGGACGCCTGGATCCCCGGCGTCGAGCTTTTCCCGCGGCGCGTGTTCCGGCAGAAGGGGCGGGGGCACTTCGGCGAGCTGGCGCGCTTGAACGAGGGCCCGCTCGCGCGGATCGGCCTCGAGCCGAAGCAGTGGTCGTCCGCCATGATGCACCGCGATTCGGCGAAGGGCGTCCACATCCACCCGCCGCACGTGCCGGAGAACCACGGGCCGGAGGAGTGGTTCCGGAAGTTGTATGGCACCGGCGGGGAAAACTTCGGACTCAGGCCTTACGATCTCGAGCAGTGGGACGTGATGTTCTTTCTCACCGGGATCTGCGAGATGTTGTTGATCGACGAGCGCGCCGGGCTGCCCCGCCGAATCATGCGGTTCACGATCGATGGCGACAACCGCCCGGGTCCCGACAACTCGGCCGTGGTCATCCCGCCGGGGGTCGGCCACGCGCTGCGGAGCATCGGCCCGGAGGATATCGTGATGGTCTACGGCACGAGCACGACCTTCAACCCGGAGTGGGAAGGTCGCATCGCGAGCGACGTGGAAAATTCCCCGCTCCCGGCCGACTGGACGGCCTATCTCGAGTCCTGATCGCCGGCGGCTCCGTCCGCCTCAGCCAGCCATGGAGACCCAGGTCACCCTCGACCACCCGCCGGGCGCGGAGACGCCGGCCCGCGGACGTCCGCGCCTCCGGATCACGGTCTTCGCGTGCTGGATGGTGGCGCTGGCGCTGCTGTTCCTGCCGCAGGGGATCGCGTTGATGCGCTACGCGTGGTCGCGGGACTTGCACTCGCACATTCCGCTGGTGCCGCTCGTCACTGCGTATCTGATTTTTCTGAAACGCGCCGCGCTGGGGCCTCCGGTCGCGGGCTCGGCGGGGATCGGTTCGCTCGTCGCCGCGGCGGGCGGCGCGCTCTGGGTGTGGCTGAGGCTCGCGGGGCCGGCGGACCTCGGGACCAATGACAGCTTGGCGCTGGAGGCCGCCGCCTTCCTGTTGCTGCTGTGGGGTGGGGCCTTGGCGATCCTCGGGGCGGGCTGGCTCCGGCCGATCGCGTTTCCCGTCGCGTTCCTGATTTTCCTGGTGCCGCTGCCGGATGCCGCCGCCGCCTCCCTCGAGGACGGGCTGACGGTGGCCTCGGCGGAGGTTTCCCACTGGCTCTTCTCCTTGTCCGGGACGCCGGTCTTCCGCGACGGCCAGATGTTGCAAATCCCGGGGATCGCCCTGCACGTCGCGCGCGAGTGCAGCGGGATCCGGTCCACCTGGGTGCTGGCCATCACGAGTTCCATCGCGGCTTATCTGTTTCTCGACTCGCCGTGGCGGCGCGCGGCGCTCGTCGCCTTCGTCATCCCGCTCGGCATCCTGCGGAACGCAATCCGGATCCTCACCATCGGGCTGTTGTGCGTCCACATCGGGCCGCACATGATCGACAGCGCGATCCACCGCCAAGGCGGCCCGCTGTTCTTCGCCGTCTCGTTAGTGCCGCTCTTCGGACTCGCCTGGTGGCTGCGGCGACGCGAGGTCCGGGCGGCTTCTTGAAAATCCCGCCGCTGACCGTATGCTGACACGCCCCGGACTTCGGGCCCCGGCCGCCGGCCGCGCCTGCGGGGCGTGCGAACTTCAACCCCACGCACCATGAGAAACAACGCACCGAGCCGATCCACCGCCCCGCCTTTGTTCCGATTCTTCCACCTCCTCGCAAACCGCTTCCGACCGTTCGCCGCCGCCGCCTTCGCCATGGCCGTCGCCGCCTGCGCCAGCGTGGATCCCGGCATGGGCATCCCCGCCGAGGCGCACGTCCCGCGCGCGAGCGGAACCCTCCAGCCCGGGGACGTCATCCGCGTCTCGTATCCCGGCGCTCCGGAACTGAACCTCACCCAACGCATCCAGCCGGACGGTCGCGTGAGCCTGCCCACCATCGGCGGCGTCCATGCCTCGGGCAAAAGCGTCGCCGCCCTGCAATCCCAGCTCAACTCGATGTACCGCCCCCACCTCCAGGACCCGACGGTGCTGGTGGCGGTGGAGACCGCGGCCTCCGGCGTGTATGTCTCCGGCGAGGTGCTGCGGCCCGGGAAAATCCCGCTCGACCGGCCGATGACGGCCATGGAGGCGGTGATGGAGGCCGGCGGCTTCGGCAAACTGGCGAATCCGAACCAAGTGGTGGTTGTCAGGAAAGGCGGTGGCTCGCACCAGCGCTACGTCCTGAACATGTCCATGACCGGAAACGCCAGTCCGCCGTTCTATGTGAAGCCGTACGACGTGATTTACGTCACGAAGAGCCGCTGGTGAGGGCTCCGTCAGGGAATATCCTGCTCGAGCCGGTAGAACCGCCGGGGAGCCGTTGGCGCGGTCGGGTCATCCACCACCAGCGTCGCCCCCGACGGCGCGGCGGTGGCAAGCCACGACCACTCGACCAAGTCGTCCGAGGCGAAAACCCGCACCGTGGCCGGGATCGCGCCCGCCAGATCGAGTTCAACATTCGAGCCGACCACCCGCAGACCCGTCACCCGCAAGGGCGGCTCGACCACCGGAGCCTCGGCTTCGACGGAAACCGGCGGCACCGGGGTCTCCTCGACCGGAGGAGGACTGCTGGGAATCTCCTCCACCGGCGTTTCCTCGATCGGCGTTTCCTCAACCGGTGCTTCTTCGATCGGCGCTTCCTCGATCGGAGTTTCCTCGGTCGGCGTTTCCTCGGTCGGCGTTTCCTCGATCGGCGTTTCCTCGATCGGCGTTTCCTCGACCGGAGTTTCCTCGACCGGAGTTTCCTCGGTCGGAGTTTCCTCGGTCGGAGTTTCCTCGGTCGGAGTTTCCTCGATCGGAGTTTCCTCGATCGGAGTTTCCTCGATCGGAGTTTCCTCGGTCGGAGTTTCCTCGGCCGGAGTTTCCTCGGCCGGAGTTTCCTCGGCCGGCCTTTCCTCGGTCGGAGTGTCCTCGGTCGGAGTTTCCTCGACCGGCGTTTCCTCGACCGGCGTTTCCTCGATCGGAGTTTCCTCGATCGGAGTTTCCTCGATCGGAGTTTCCTCGA
>CBFGTW010000028.1:0-36483 GCA_965651855.1 uncultured Verrucomicrobiales bacterium | reverse complement strand
GTATTCCTTCTGCCGCTCCTCGGGCAGCAGCTCCCAGGCGCGGATGAAGGTGGCGGCATCCTCGTGGAAATTCGTCAGGCTCAGGATTTGTTCGAGAGCCGCCTCCCGGGCGTCGCCTTCAGCTCCGTCCACCTGACGCCACGCGAGGTCCAGCCACCGTTGGCGGTGATTTCCCGGATCCTTTCCCAAGTTGCAGAGCGCGGCCAGGCCGCGGAAGCGATCCCTGCGGCTGGCATCCGGATCGAGCTCGCCGAGCCATTTCCAGTAGTCCTCGATCCGGGGATTTTCCGAGAACGCCGCGACCCGCACTTCTTTCCATGACGCTTCGTTGTCGCCCGCCCAAGCTTCGGCGACCCGGGTTGCGGTCAACGGCGCGCCGTTCTGAAGCGTGGGGTTTCCGAACAACATGGAGAGAAACTCGCCGAAGGCCGCGGGGCTGTGCTCCGCCAGCCGGGCGGCGGGCTCGCGCAGGGAAGCGGCGATCGCCTCGGCAAGACCGCGCTCCTCGGCGAAGGCGCTCATCCAGACGACTTCTTCGAGTGCGCCCGGATCGTCCGGCTGCTGGACAAAACGCTCCAGTTTCTCCCCGATCCAGGCGGCGAGATCCGGATCTTCCGGATCGATTCCGATGGCGGCGAACGCTTCGTCGAGCCGCTCGAGCGAGGTGAAATGGAGGAAGGCGATCGTGCTGGAAATTTGCGCGAGGTCCGCTTCCGGAGCGGCCGGCTCTCCGAGAAGGAAAAGGTGCTTGGCCGCCACCAATCGCTCTTCTGGGTTGTTCCGGCCGAGCGCCCGCAGCAGGGGGGCGAGGTCATCCTCGCCAAGCGCCTCGCCGCGCCACCGTCGGATGGCGAGGTCGGAGTAAACCGCGGCGCCTCCGGAGTCCGCGTGCTCCGTGAGCCAAGGCAGCGGGTCGCCGGCGAGCGCGGCTTGGAAGGCCGCGATCCGAGGCTGGCCGGCCTGCTCCGCGGCGGCGGCGGCTTCGGCGGCGTTTCCCGCGGCGCGGTGGAGTGCCAGCCGCCAGGCGGCTCCGGCGGGCGTGTCGAGACGTTCCGCTTCGGCCAGCTTGTCCTCCCAGGTGCCGTTGAGGCGGTGGAAATCCGCCAGCGCGAGCATGCTCTGCGGGTTGGCCGGGGCGAGCTCCAGCGCTTCCCGGGCACCGGCAGGATCGCCTTCGATGATCCGCTCGCGCGCCGCCTGCAGGGCGACCTGCTCGACCATCCGCTGGACCTGGCCACGCAGCTCCTGGTCCTGCTCCAGAGCGAACAGCCGCAACATTTGCCGCCACGCCCCGAGGTGGTGGAGCTGGACGAAAATGTCGTTGCGCAGGCGGCGGTTCGCCCGGCTGTAGCGGTCGATGAGCTCGAGCACCTGGGGGTCGGTCGCGGGCGTGATGTGCAGGTCGATCTTGCGGATCAATTCGAGCGCGCGGTGGACCGTTTCCGGCTCGCGGCTCTCCGCCGCCTCGTTCAGCTCGGGAAGTACGGACGGGCCCAGTTTCCACAGCTCGAGCGTGGCCGCTTCACGCGTCCGGTAGTCGTCGTGCGACAATTGGCGCACCAGCTCCTCCACATCGGGTGGCGGGGCCTCCGCCGCGGGTGTGTCGGCCGGGGCGGCCGCGGCGAGGGTGGCGGCGACCGGCGCGACGGCCAGCCGGAGCCACAGCCGGGACGGGAGCGACGGGCGGCCGGACGGTTTCATGAACAAGCGAAAGGTCCCGGATTTGCCGCGGAACGCAACTCCGATCCTCGGATCGGTGTCCCGCCCGCGGCGCGGTGGCCGGCGGAAAAGAAAAAACCGCTGTGCCGTCCATGGCGCGATGAGCCACGTTCCGTAAGCTCAACAGGTGGGATCGTCCGGTTCATGTGGGTCGTCCTGTGAAAGGCATGACCTGATTCGCCGGATGAGTGACCCCGATTCAGTCGTATCGGTTCGGGCACGCTGCCAATTTCAGACGCACACAGCAGTCGGCGGCAAGCTATCCACCCCCGCCCCCGAGGCAACCTTTTTCGCGGGAAAGCGCGTGGGGGATTCCACGAGCCGGCCGCCTCGGAAACGCCGGCCTTGCCGGGGCCCGGGAGCTGGCTTTTACTCCGCGCATGCACGAGGAAATCAGCCTGACCCGCGAGGTGTCCGCCATCCAGATCCCCAGCGGCGACACGCTCACGCTGCCGGCCGGCACGCCGGTGTTCATCACGCAGCGGCTCGGCGGCACCTTCACCGTGGCCACTTCCCAGGGACTGGCGCGGATTTCCTCCCAGGACGCGGACGCCCTCGGCGTGGACATGACCGAGGAAAAAAAGAAGCAGGAGCAGGTCGAGCGGCTGAAGGACGCGCCGATCGAGGAGCAGGTCTGGGCCCAGCTCAAGGGCGTCTACGATCCGGAAATCCCGGTGGACATCGTCAACCTCGGCCTCGTCTACGATTGCGCCATCGAAGAGAAGGACGGCAAAACGATCGTCGGCGTGAAAATGACGCTCACCGCGCCCGGCTGCGGCATGGGCCCGGTGATCGCGGCCGACGCCCAGGCGAAGATCATGACCATCGACGGCGTGGACGACGCGAAAGTGGAACTCGTCTGGGACCCGGCGTGGAACCAGGACATGATTTCCGAAGAGGGGAAGATGAAACTCGGGATGATTTGAGCGCCGGCGCGGCCGCGCGTTCATCCCTCGTCCTTCCACGTCTGGTCGATGTAGGCGATCAAGGTGGGGATGGCGATTTCGAGGACATCGGCGACCTCGCGGTAGGCCGCCGGGCCCATGCCGATCGGATCGGGAAGATCCGCCCCGATGCCCTTGCCGGGGATGTCCGCGAACTCGCAGACGAGATAGTATTTGTCCGCGTGTTCGGGAAACACCCGCTCGAGCATCTCGAGGTGGCCGCGGGTCATGGCGAAGACATGCGTCGCCTTCGCCAGCAGTTCGGGCGTCACCGCGCGGCTGGCGAATGACGGCAGCTCGGCGCCGAGCTTCTTGAGCAACTTTCCGCTCTCCGGGCTGATCGGCGTGCCGTCGGTGGCGGAGACGCCTGCGGAGCCGACCTCGAAGTCGCGGCGATTCGCCACCGCCTTGCGGAAAAGCCCTTCGGCGAGCGGACTGCGGCAGGTGTTCCCGGTGCAAACGAAGAGCACGTGCTTGGTACGGGCGGGCATCGCGCGGGATCATGCGTGTGAGGCCGGGAAGCGTCAAACGGCAATCGGACCGCTTGCGGCGTGAACGAGGATGCGTATCGTGCGCGTCGTAATACGGTGGTGGAGGATTACCCGGAAGAAATCGGCATGCGCTTGCGGCGGGCCCGCGAAGCCGCGGGACTCGAGCTGGAGGACGTGGCGCACCAAACCCGGATCCCCGTCTCGGTCCTGCGGGCCTTGGAAGCGGAGGATTTTTCCGTGTTCTCGAGTCCGACCTACGCGAAGAGCTTCCTTTCGCAATACAGCGCGTTCGTCGGAGTGGACGCATCCGACTGGCTGGACTCGTTCGAGCCGGTGAACTTCGTCGGCGAAGAGGTGGTGGCGCCGTTGCTGGCCTCCCGGCCGCCGCCACCGGTGGAAGCACCACCCGCGCCCCGGCAGTCGGGCGGGGCCTTGGCCGGCGCGCTGTTGCTCGCGATGACCGCCCTGCTCCTCTACGGGGCGGTGCGCGGCTACCGGTTCCTCGACGAGAAGTTCGGCGCCGAAGCGGTCGATCAAGCCGAGGAGGCCGCTGGACCGGGTGGGCCGGAGGAGGAAAAAACGAGCCCGGTGCCGCCGGTGGTGCTCGTCCCGGAAATACCGGCGACGCCACCCGCCGAGGAAGACGAGGAGCCGCCGCCGCGCGCGATCATCGTGCGCGACTACTGAGGGCGCGGCTGGCTTTGCCGCCACGCGGCCAGCGCGTCGAGGAACGGCCGGCCGTAGCGTTGCGCCTTCGCCGGGCCGATGCCCGGAAGATTCACCGCTTCGTCGAGCGTGGCCGGTTGGTAGCGGGCGAGCGCTTCGAGCGTCTTGTTGCCGAAGATGACATACGGCGGAACCTCCTCGCGGTCGGCGAGCTTCGTCCTGAGGTCCCGCAGCATCGAATACAGCCGGCCGTCGAAGCCGTGGTCGCGCAGGCCAACCTCTTTCCGCCCGGCCTCCGGGTCCGGCCAGACGAGCGTGTATTTGACCTGCCCCTTCATCACCTTTTCGCCCAGCGGCGTGAGCGTGAGCAGGGGAAACTCACCGGTCTGCGTGAAGACGAGTCCACCGTCGGCCAGCGAGCGCATCAGGGAGTTGAGATAACCCGCGCCCTTGTCCTTGAGGAGGCCGTAGGTGCTCAGCTTGTCGAGGCCGACGGCCAGGATTTCCTGCGAGCGGCTGCCGGCGAGCATCTGCACGATCTTGCCGCGGCCGAAGCGCCCTTCCCAGCCGTGCGTGCCCCGACGCGACATCCGGGCCACGCCGCTGAGCGCCTTGCGCACGACCAGATCCTCCTCGGCCGTCGGCTCGCGGGCCTCGCCGGCGCCGCTCTCGCGGCAGACGTCGCAGCTCCCGCAGCGGCCGGCATTCTCCTCGCCGAAATACTCCAGGATCCACTGCTGGCGGCAGACGCGCGCGTAGCACATCTCGACCATCGCCTTGAGCTTCTCCCGGTCGCGGCGGTCCTTTTCCTCGATTGCCCGCTCGTCGAGCTGCACGTCGCGCGTGAGGACGTCCGGCTTGAGCAGCCGTGTCCCACGCGTGCGCCGGCCGGGAACGTCGAAGCGCTGGATGTAGCCGGCCCGCGCCAGCACCGAGAGCGCGCTGCCCACGGACATCGCGTTCTTCACGTCGGCGCCTTCCGCGATCTCGTCCAAACTACGATGCACCTCGTAGTCGCGGTCCGCGTCGTTGAGCAGGTACTGGTAGATCGAGCGGATGGTCGCCGCGGTCGGATTCGCGCCCTCGATGAAAAACTCCTGCGTCCGCGTGTCCGCGTAGTTGAAGAGCAGCTCGCACACCGCGCTCTCGCCGTCGCGGCCCGCGCGGCCCGCTTCCTGGTAGTATGCCTCGACGCTGCCGGGCACCTCGTAGTGGATGACGAAGCGCACGTCGGCGCGGTCGATGCCCATGCCGAAGGCGTTGGTGGCCACGGCGACGTCCGCCTTTCTCCGGATGAAGACCTCCTGCGCCCGCTCGCGCTCGGCGTCGCTCATGCCGCCGTGGTAGGCGATGCATTTCACGCCCCAGCTCGCCAGCGTTTCGGAAACGGCCTCCACTTTCTTGCGGGTGGCGCAGTAGACGATGCCGGTCTTGTGGGCGGCGACGATCGCCCGGATCCGCTCGTCCTTTTGCGCCGCCTTGTCCACCGCCGTGATCGCCAGCGAAAGGTTCGGCCGCGAGAATCCGCTGACGCGTTCGAACGGCTCGCGCAGCCCGAGCACCTCGCAGATGTCCTCCCGCACCATCGGCGTGGCCGTGGCGGTGAGGGCCACGCATTGCGGCCGCCCGATCTTTTCCAGCGCCTTGCCGAGCCGCAGGTAGTCCGGCCGGAAATCGTGACCCCACTGGCTGAGGCAATGCGCCTCGTCCACGGCGAAAAGCGAAATTTCCACCCCGTCGAGCGCGCGCAGGAAACTCTCCGCGCGGAACCTTTCCGGCGCGACGTAGACGAGCTTCCAGCGCCCGTCGCGCATCCCGTCGAGGCGCTCTTTTTGCTCCGGCCACGGCACGGTCGAGTTGATCACCGTCGCCGGAATCCCGCGCGCCGCCAGAGCGTCCACCTGATCCTTCATCAGCGCGATCAGCGGGGAGATGACCAGCGTCACCCCGCCGAAGCACAGCGCCGGGACTTGGTAGCAAAGGGATTTTCCTCCGCCGGTAGGCATGACCACCAGCCCGTCGCGGCCGGAGGTGATCTCGGCGATCACCTCCTCCTGGCCCTCGAGGAAGCCCTCGAAGCCGAAGTGCCGCTTGAGCGCCTGGTGCGGCGTCATGACCAGCGGTTTCGGCTCGGGCGGGGAAACGGACATCGGCTTGGACGGATGAACAATGCGATCCGGCGTCGGGTCAACCCTCGGGTCACGTCGCTGGCGCGAGTCCCTGCAAGCGGCGGCCGAGATAGAACGCCAGCGCCGGCACCGCCACGCACGCGGCGGGGAAGGGGTGGGCGAAGACGTTGCCGCCGGATGTTCTCACCGTCAGCGGCAGCAGCGCCACCGCGTCGAGCAAGGGGATGCCCGCCAGCAGCGCGGAAACGTGCGCGGAAACCGGCCGCCGGTAGAGGGTCAGTGCCAGCGCCGTCCATGCCACGAACGGCACCAGCCCGAGCCACGCGAGCGCCGGCATCGATGCCAGCCAGCACGCCGCGGCGATCAGCCCGGACAAGCCGAGCAGACAGCGCCCCGCCATCGGCGGCGGGGTCTCCGCCGTGGCCCTCGCCTCGCCGCGGGCGCTGATCGACAACCCGCAGATATAGAAAAACAGCGCGGCGGCATGCGTGCCCACCAGCGTCGCCGCCGGCACCGTCCCGGCGTGCGCCGAGGGCGCGACAGCGAACAAGCCCATCACCGGCAGCAGCGCGCGGCACAGGCCCATCGGAATGACGGACCAGCCCGAGATCTTGTGCCAATGCGTGTAGGTGGAGATCGACGAGAGGATGGCCAGCGCCGCCAGCCCGCTCCACGGCGAGACGGTGAACGCGAGCACCGCGCCGGCGAACGCGCACGCCAGCCCGGCATGGAGATACCATTCCGGCCGGAAAAGCCCGCGCGGCAGGGCCCGCTCCGGCCGGTTCTCCGCGTCCCATTCCCGGTCCTTCCAGTCGTTGAAAAGATTGCCCGAAAGATAGAGCAAAACCGCCGCGAGCCCCAGCGAACCCGTCCGGATCCAGACATCGCCGCCATCCCATCCCCACGCGAACACACCGAGCGCCGTGCCCGCCCAGACGTTGCTCACCACGCTCGGGACGTTCGCGATGCGCAACGAAGCAAGCAGCGGACGAATCTTTCCCCGCGGGCTCATGATAATCCCCAAATCTCCTGATATCCCAATATCCTAATCACCCAACATCCTTTCCAACACCCATCGGTATTCGCCGGCGATCTGCTCGTCCGCGGGCCGGCGCAGTCCATCGGGGAGGACGCCCCAGGTGTAGGTCTCGATTTCGAAATGGCGGCAGGCGTCCGGGTTTTCCCGCCGCCAGGCGAGCACCTCGAGCGTCTGGTCGCGCGTCGAGCGCAGCGGCGGCGCGGGTTCGGCGTCGAGGGGAATGTGGAAATGCACGCGCGCTTCCTGCCAGTTCTCCGCGGTGGTTTCGCCGGCCCCCATCGAGGCGAAGAACTCGGGCAGGTCCTTGAATCGCCGGATTCCCGCCGGACCGCGCAGCAGGACCTGATGGAAATAGGTCGGCTCGTCGAAGGCGTGGATCGCGCCCAGCGCCTCGCGGTCGCCGGGGTCGAAGGCGAGGGCGCTCGAGAGGTGGATCTTCGACAGGCGGATGCCGGCGTCCCTCAGGGCGCCGAGCGACTCGCGCGCACCGTCGTATTCCAAGGCGAAGTGGCACGCGTCGTAGTTCACGCCGAGCCGGCGCCGGGTCCGCCCGTCGTCGCCAAGGCGCTCGAAGAACGCGAGCGTTTCCGCCGTGTTCTCGAACAAGCCGAGCGGTTCCGGCTCGAGGCCGAGGTGGAAATCGTGGCCGGAGTTTTCCGCGAGGTCGTCGAGAAAGGCCGCGAGTTCGTGCAAATGCCGGCGGATGATTTCCTCGTCCGCGCCAAAGGCCTTGAACGATCCCGGCAAGGTGGAAACCGAGGCCTCCGTTTCCGGCCGGGCGATCGCCGCGAGGATGCGGAAGAGGTTCTTCGTGTATTCGAGCCGCGCCGGGTCCGACCAATCGGGGCGGAAGACCTGCTCTTTCACCCGGGTGCCATGGAAGCTGCCGAAGGGGAAGCCGTTGATGGTGAAAACGTAGGTGTTCGTCTCGGCCAGCCAGTCGCGGAATCGCGCCAACCGGTCGGCGGCGAGGAGTTCCCCGGCCGCCACCGCGGACAACCGCAGGCCGATGGCGAACGGCGCGTCGGACGCCAGCGAGCCGCTTCCCCGCAGCCGGTCCCGCACCGCGAGGACATGGGTTTGCAGCATCGCCGCGGTCTGCTCCCAGGTTTCCGCCGGGTGGATGTTCGTGCAGTAGGAAAGGTCAGCGGGTCCGAGTTTCAAAGCGCCTCAGGGTTGGTCCGCCGACCTTCGCCACCCGGTCGGCGCGAGTCCAGCGGCAACCGCCTCCCGCGCGCCAGCCGGAACGTGACTCCGGCGATCGCCCCGCTATCCTCGCACCATGCCGCAGCCGCCACGCCGACCCTTCCAGAAACCCGCCCGCAAATCGCCCGCGAAAAAAGACGCTGGCTGGGATCCGGTCGCCGCTTGGTATGACAAGCTCGTGGGCGAGGCCGGCTCGGATTACCACCGCCACGTCATCCTCCCCGCCGCCCTGCGGCTGCTCGATCCGCAGGAAGAAGAGGCGGTCGTCGATGTCTGCTGCGGCCAAGGCGTGCTCGTCCGTCCGCTGCTCGAGGCGCGGATCGGCCGCTACCTCGGCGTCGATGCCAGCCCGCGGTTGGTCGCCGTGGCCAAGTCGCGCCATCCGGAGCGGCGCGCGAAGTTTCTCGTCGCCGACGCCTGCCAACCCGGTCCTTGGGCCGACGGCAGCTTCGACGCCGCCGCCTGCCTGATGGCGGTGCACGACGTGCCGGATGCCGGCGGCTTGTTCTCGAACGTCGCCGCGGCGCTGAAGCCGGACGGGCGCGCGGTTTTCGTCTTCATGCACCCGTGTTTCCGCATTCCGCGGCAGACCCACTGGGGCTGGGACAACGATCAGAAAATCCAGTTCCGCCGCATCGACCGCTACGGCTCGCCGCAGGAAATCCCGATCGCCACCCATCCGGGCAAGAATTCCGGCGAGGAGACGCTCTTCCACCATCGCCCGCTCGGGCAAATCCTCACCGCCATGGGCCGGGCGGGTCTCGCCGTGACCGCCTGCGAGGAACTCTACAGCCACCGCCGCTCCCAGGGCGGAGGAGCCTTCAGCAAGGCGGAACACCGCGCCGCCGCGGAGTTCCCGATGTTCCTCGCGCTCGTGGCGCGGAAGGTGGCCTGAGAGGCCCCCACGCGCGGTTTGAAGCCAGATATGGAAAACTTCCACGCCCACTTCGACTGGCAGGAAAAGTCGCTGCCCTTGCCGATCGCGCGCCTGCTCGATGATCTCGCCGGCATCGCGTTCTTCATCAAGGACGCCGGCGGCCGCTACCTGTGGGCGAACCGTTCGCTGGTCGAGCGCCTCGGCAGATCGTCGCTGGCGGAGATTGTCGGCCGCCGCCCATCCGAGCTGTTTCCCGAGCCGCTGGCCGATCGCTACGAGCGCCAGGACGCGCGGGTGGTCGAGCAGGGGAAACCGCTCCTCAACCTGCTGGAACTCCACCTCTACCCGAACCGCCGCCGCGGCTGGTGCCTCACCAGCAAATACCCCGTCGCCGATCCGGCCGGTGGCGGGGTCGTCGGCTTGGTCGGCGTCTCCCGCGACGTCGAACCCACCGCGCGCGGCGCCGCGGACCGCGGATTTCCCGAACTCGCCCGCGCCATCGAGATGATCCAGCAACGCCTCGCCGATCCACCGCCACTCGCGGAGCTGGCGGAGGCTGCCGGCCTCACGCCGGGCCGCTTCGCCGAACTTTCCTCGCGGCTTTTCCACCTCACGCCGAAGCAGCTCGTTCTCAAGGCGCGCATCGACGAAGCGCTGCACCTGCTCGCGACGACAAAACGGCCGCTCAGCGAAATCGCGCTCGCCACCGGATTCTGCGATCAAAGCGCCTTCACCCGCCACTTCCGGCGGCTCACCGGCATGACGCCCGGGGCCTTCGCCAAGGCTAGGCAGGCGCCGGCGCGAGCTTGATCCCCAGCCAGACGGCGGAAAATCCCGCCAGCACACTGCCCACCGCGTAAGCGAGTGCCGTCGCCACCTGGCCGTTGCGCAGCAGGAAAATGCCTTCGTGACCAAAGGCGGAGAACGTCGTGAAGCCGCCCAGCAAGCCGGTCATCAGGAACAACCGCGCCTCGAACGGAAACGCGTGGAGCCTCTCCGCAAAACCGGAAATCAGCCCGATCGCCAGGCAGCCGGTCACGTTCACCACAAACGTGCTCCAAGGGAAGCCGGCATTCTCCGTCCGGTGCAGGATCCAGCCGCCGAGGTGATAGCGTCCGACCGCCCCCAGCAAGCCGCCGATTCCCACGCACAGCGATTCTTTCACGGCGCGGAGCATGGAAAGCCGCTGCCCGGGGCGCAATCCCGGAGCGGCGGCGGCGCTCCTCTCAGACCCGTTCGACGAGCCGGTGCGGACCACGCTTCTCGCGCCAGCGCCGGATGCTGAAATTTCGGCGACGCAGGAGCGCCTCGAGCGAGACCGGCGCCTCGCCCTCCAGCCGCAGGTGCGCCGCGATCAACCGCCGGAGCCGGTAAAACGGCAGGTAATGCTCCTCTTCCAACGCCCGGCGGCAAACCGCGAAGGCCTCGAGCAAGCCATCGCAATCGCCCCGATTGAGCAAATGCCCGCGGAGATCGAGCAAGGCGTCCCAATCGACCTGCGGCGACACGGGAAACAGCTCCTCCACCACCTTCGCGGCGGCGGATCGCCAGGTTTTGCTCGGACAGCTCTCGCTCACGGCCTCACCTTAGGTTGTTGCGACCGCGTCGCAATAGAAAAAATCCCGCGGCAGCACGACGCCCGGTCCGAGCCGGGAGCGGGCGAGCGCGGATATGGATGTGCTCCCCTTGACTGCCGCGTCCTGCTGCCGCTTACCCGCCCGCAACCTGCTGCGACGACAATTCCCCGGCACCGCTGCCGCCGCCAAATCCACAGCTTCCCTTGCTGCCCCATGGTGGTGCATGGCCCCTCGTCTGGCATCGATCCAAACTTCAATAACTTCTTGTTGAGCCTGGATTTATTGCAGGGGGCTGGAGACCTGCCACTGGCTCGAGTGCCGAACCTGCTTGAGCCGGGGGCGGGAGCGTGATAGCCCGGCCGCTGCCATGAGAGCGATTGCTATCCTCCTTGCCTCTTGTCTGCCGCTCGGCGCCGCCGAGGAATCCAGGACGTGGACCGATATCGAGGGACGGACTCTCTCCGGGAGACTGGTCGCGAAGAACGCGGACTCCGTGCGAGTGCGACTCGACACCGGCCGCGAGGTGCGGATCGAGATGGAGAAGCTGTCGGAAGAATGCCGGAAATACGCCGAGGGAGCCGATCTCAGCGGCGAGGCAACAATGGTGGTCAAGACGGCGGCCTTGCGCTCGAACACGAAGAGCGGAAAGGACAAGCGTGCGCTCGACATCACACTCGCCCAAGTGGGCAAGGCGGAGTTGGAGGTAGTCGTGATTTGGCTCGGTGACGGTCCCGGATCAGGGAAATACGGCGTCTGGAAAACGGACACCTTCCAAGCGGAGGACGGCACGCTTCGTGCGGAGACGATCTACTCCGGATCGGCGTCAGAGTTTGGAGCCAACTTCCGCGGCTGGGTCGTCGGGCTGAAGAACGAGGAGGGCAAATGGCTCCACAAGGCTGCCAGCATGAAGCCCTACGAGCGGTTTCTGGACGAGGAGTGAGAACCCGTTAGAACAGGGCCGCAAACCTTTGATCTCAGGTGGTGGAGGCGAGGGGAGTCGAACCCCTGTCCGAGACGCCGTCAACGTTGGTATCTACACGTTTAGCACACGGTCTGGTATTTCGGATCCGCTCGGCCCGCATGCGGCGTTGCCGATCCTAGGAACCTGTTTGGTCTTGATGGGGAACCCGGTCCCCCGGTTTCCCATCCAGCCTGCTGGGTAGTCGCCCTCTCCCCTAGCAGGCGTCGGGGTTCGGACGTGGCTGTCAATTAAGCAGCCAATGCGAGCTCGTTGGAGTCTGCATTTATTTGTTTTGAACGGCTTTTTAGGAGGCCAGCCGATCAACCTCCACGTGCAACCAGCGCATCAAACGTCCCGTCGAAACCAGAACGCCCCCTGACACCGGATGGCGGGAGAATACACGGGGGCGCGGGGGGCGCAAGTGTGGTGTGAGAGGCGGGGGGGCTTGGAATTACGCAGGAGAGGCATGACGGGCGCGACTGGAGTCGCGCGGTCCCATTCCCGTCACGCCAGCGGGGCCTTGATCGCGGGGCCGAGCGGGGTGAGCCGGCCGAGGTCGAGGCGGTAGATCCAGCTGTGGATGGCGATGTCCTGGCCGCGTTCCCAAGCGTCCTCGAGAATGGTGGTGCGGGCGACGTGACGGGCTTGCGAGAGCACGTTGAGCTCGCAGAGGCGGTCGAGGGCGGCGGCGGGGTCGAGGGCGCACAGTTCGTCCTGATGGGTGCGGCGCAGCGAGCGGATGCCGGCGAGCCAGTTGTCGATCATTCCGTGGCGGAAGTTCTCCAGGGCGGCCTTCACGCCGCCGCAGCCATAGTGGCCGCAGACGATGACGTGGCGAACCTTGAGCACCTCCACCGCGTACTGGAGGACGGCGAGGACGTTGAAATCCGTTTCCGCCACGACGTTCGCCACGTTGCGGTGGACGAAGACCTCGCCTGGCGCGAGGCCGGTGATCTGGTTGGCGGGCACCCGGCTGTCGGAGCAGCCGATCCACAGGTATTCCGGGTTTTGCTGGTTTGCGAGCCTCTTGAAAAAGTCCGGATCGGATGCGGTGACCGCGTCGGCCCACGTCCGGTTGTTGTCGAGAAGTGTCTGGAGGGTATCCATGCTTGCGCGGGCGCTGCATGGCGGATTTTCAAGCGCCGGCCAAGAAACTTTCCGCCCGCCCGTTCAGACGGGGGATGAGAAAACGGAAGGAATTGCCCGAAGAACAGGGCTCACCACCGGTGGATGTCGCCGCCTTGGTTGATGTCTCGTTCCTGCTGCTGATCTATTTCCTTGTTTCGAGCACCTTGGTGAGAGAGGCGGACCTCAGCCTCGGTCTGCCGGGGGAGGGCATCGCGGCCTCCTTGCCGGACGTGCCGGTCCTCATTTCGCTCAGCGGTAGCGGAGAAGTGCGGTGGGGCGGCCAGTTGGCCGATGAGGCGGGAGCTCCGAGCGTCCTGCCCGGTCTGGCGGCTCATCTCGAGGTCGCCAAGCACGGCACGTCCGGGACTCGGATCCCCGTGATGCTCGAGATCGCGGACGAGGTGCATCAACAGCGGGCGATCGACGTGCTGAACTGCCTGCACGCCGCGGGCATCGACCGGGTGGCGCTGGTGGAACCGCCCGGCCGGTGAGTCAGCCACGCCCGGCCTCGGCTTTCGCGGCTTTGCGGCATTCGGCGACGAAGAAATTGCACGCCTCGCGGCAGAGCAGGGGGATCGCTTCGTCCGCGGAAACGTCGCCGGGGATGCCGCTGTAGCGGCTCGCCTCGGAGTTTTCGAGCGGGGTGGCTCCATCGATTTGCCAGAGAATCCGGCGGGCGCAGGCGTGGGCGGGGCCGCAGGTGCGCTTGACGAGATCCTGTGCCCCGGCGTCGCTGATGTTGCGGGTGAAGCGGTACATCCCGGTCTGGCGGGCGAGCTTGTCGCGCAGGTTCTCCACCTCGAGCCGGCCTTCGCGCCAAGCGAACCAAACGCCGGCCGCGGCGGGATAGAACTGGTCGAGCGCGGCTCGCAGTTCCTCCGCATCCGCCAGTTCCATGGCCCAGCCGCGCCGGAGGTTCACCTGCGCTTTGTTGAAGCGGTAGCTGCCGTCCTCGGCATAGGTGGAGAGATCGCGCGCGGCTTCCGGCCCGCGGTGGGTTTCCAGCCCTCCGCGGTGCGGCTGGGCAGCGCGCTCGCGGTCCTCGAAGTGGCTGAGGATGTAGCCGTCTCCCTCGATCCGGATCTCGATCTCGCCGATCCGATGAACACCGGCGCGGAGGGTCTGGCGGAGTTTTTCGGCGATTCCCGCGTGCTTTGTCATGAAAGGGTCCCGGCGGTGAGGTGTTTGGCGTCGAAGTCCTCGATCTGGTCGAGGATCACGTCGGCGAGCAGGCGCTCGGTGCCGATGGCGGACGAGTAGTAGAGCGTCTTGTCGCGCAGGCGGTGGGGATTGTGGCGGAAGACGTCGCGCTGGCTGGCCGCGGCTCCGACTTCGCTCTCGATGCCGAGGAGGACCGGGATGTCCTGGTAGGAGTGCAGGCCGTCGGCGATGAAAAACGGGACGATCACGACATTCGGCGTGGGGCTCAATTTGTCCCACTCCGCGATGAACGGCTGCTCTTCCATGTAGGCGTCGCGCACCGCGGCGTATCCGGCGCCGGACTGTTCGATGAGACGGACCTGGTCCCTGATCGCCTTCGTCGAGTTCTGGTTCAGGCCGGTGCCGTGGCCGGTGATGATGAGGGTGGTTGTGGCGGGATCCACGTCCGGCGCGACTTCCCGCGCGCGGCGGAGGATCAGGCCGGTCATCGAGCGGTGGACGCCGACGGGCAGGCAATAGTGGTAGGTTTTTCCGCCGACGCGGGTGGTCGATCCCTCGAGCCGCAGCTCCCGCGGGATGACCTCTTGGGTGAAGTAACCCTCGCTGATGAAATCCGGCACCACATAGATCTCGTCGGCATCGATCAGATATGGCGCCTCGCGCATCGAAGGCTCCTCTTTCCAAAAGCAGCAGTGGACTTCGCGGAAAATCCCTCGGCGGCGGATCTCGTCGGCGTGGTCGAAATACGGCGTCGAGGAATCCGGATTCTCCGTGGATCCGTGGCCCACGATGAGCAGGGCGCTGTTCGGCTTCGGCGCGAGGGGCATGCGGGGAAGGTGGCGAGCGGGCCGGCGATTGCAAGACCGCGGCCGGACGGGGTAGATGGGCCGGTGATTTTCTCCGAGATCCGGCTTTGGATCGATCCCGTCCCGCGCCCGGGCCCGGAGGCGATGGCGGTGGACGAGTGGCTGGCGGAAACCGTGGAGAGTCCGCTGTTGCGGGCCTACCGCTGGTGCGGCGAGTGGGGCAGCCTCGGATACTTCGGCAGGATTGCCGAGGCGGAGGCGGCCTTTCCCGGTCTGGCTTTGGTGCGGCGCTGGACGGGCGGCGGGGTGGTGGATCACCGCGCGGATTGGACCTACACCTTGGTCGACCCCGCGGGCGGGCCGCTGTTTCTGGAAAAAGGCGACGCGAGTTACCGGCGGATCCACGCGGGGCTCGCGGCGGCTCTCGGCGAGGAGGTTTCACTGCAAGATGGAGCCGGTGATCCCGGCATCGCCACCTGCTTCCAGAATCCGGTGCGGCACGACCTGGTGGATCGCGCGACGCGGCGGAAGATCGCCGGTGCCGGCCAGCGGCGGACGAAGCGCGCGCTGCTGCACCAAGGCTCGGTCGATCTGCCGGAGGGGACCGACCCGGCGGAAACGGCGGCCCGGTTTGCCAGCGCCATCGCGAGCGCCGTCCGCCCGCTCGATCTGGCACCTCCGGCAGGCGAAGTGACGGAGCGCGCCGCCTGCCGCTATGCCGATCCGCGCTGGACCCGCCGGCGATGAAAACGCGGAACGGCCGCCGGAAGCCGGAGCTTCGGGCGGCCGTGGATGGTTTCGCGGGGCGCGGGAGGAATCAGGCGATCGAGATCTCGCGCGGCCTCGCTTCCTCTCGCAGCGGGACGTGGAGCGAGAGGATCCCGTCCTCGAGCGAGGCGGTGATCTTGTGGCCGTCCAGCCGCTGAGTGAGGCGGGCGTTCAGCTCGTAGCGGACGCGCCCGTTGTCGCGGTGGGTCTTCCAGCCGTCGGGCACGTGCTCGCTGCGGTCCGCCTGCAGGTTGAGGTTTCCATCTTGGACGGTCAGGCGGAGGTCCTCCTTGCGGACGCCTGGCAGGGCGACTTGCAGGTGGATGCCGCTTTCGTCCTCGCGGGTGGTCACCGGCGGGCGTTGCACGATCACCGGGCGTTCGTCCTCGCGGCGGTTGGCCACGGCTTGGGTGTCAATTTCGGTGCTCATGGTGGTCGTTCGGTTCAGCTGACTTCGATGGTGAGTGGTTGGCTTTCCTCGGGCGAAAGCTTCGGCAGCGTCAGTTCCAGGACGCCGTTTTCGAGCTTCGCGCCGATCCGGCTGGCGTCGACCTGCGGGCCGAGTTTCCATTGCCGTTCGATCTTGCCGCCGAACGGCCGGTCGGCCGGGGTCTCCGCGGTGAGCTGGAGATTCCGCTCGGTCACCTTCAGGTTCACCTCGTCCTTGCGGAAGCCCGGGAGATCGAGGCGTAGAATCCAAGCTTCGTCCGACTCGTGGACGCTTTCCGCGTGCGGCGAATTCGGGACGAAGCTGCGGAGCGTGCGGTCGAAGAGCCGGTCCAGCTCATCGACCCACGACAGGCTCGGTTGATAGCGTTGGATCAAGTTCATGGTCGTGATCGATTGGTTCGCCAACCGGGCCAGCAAGCGCCGTGCGAGGTGGTATGGTGTTTTTCAACCCTCGGGTTTTCAGTGATTTGCGAGTCGGTTGCTCGTCAGCGGGAGCGCCATCCTCCGCGACCAACTGACGCATCCGGGAAAGCTTGTCCCGGAAATCCTGTCGCGCTGTCCGAGCGAAACGCGGGCGCTCAATCGGTGACCGTGACGACGGGCCGGAAGCCGATGTTCACGCTGCCGCTCCCCGGCGAATAGCTGGCCCGCGAGGCGGAACGGCAGAAGGCGGCTTGCTGGAACGACGCGCCTCCGCGCAACACCTTTTCCGAGCCGCCGGCCGGGCCGACGGGGTCCGTCGCATCGCCGTCATAAAGCGCCGCCCAGTCCCAGCACCACTCGCTGACGTTGCCATGCATGTCGAACAGCCCGTGGTCGTTGGCCGCTTTCAGGCCGACCGGACGGGTGTGCAGCCCGTTCGGGCTGTTGCCGCCGTACCAACCCGCGATGTCGAGGTTCGGGTCCAACGGAGTGACCCCCGTGTGGGTGATCGGGCCGGTGTGGAAGGCGGTGGTGGTCCCGGCGCGGCAGGCGTATTCCCATTCCGCTTCGGTCGGCAAGCGGTAGCCGTCGGCGGACCAGTCGACGAAGAGCCCCTCCACGGGCAGGCTGCGGATCACGTCGGCGCTGTTCATCGTGGCGGCCGAGTAATAGACCGGCGTCCGTCCTTCCGCTTCGCTGCGCAGGTTGCACCAGCGCACCGCGTCCCACCAAGTCACTTGGGTCACCGGTTGTTCGTCGCCCGCCTCGCCAGAAGTGAAGCCGCGGCTCCCGGTCGATAGGGACGGATAGCCGAAGGCGGCGGCCTGGGCGCGGGTTTCCGTCCATTCCGCGAAGGTCACCTCCGTGCGCTTCATGAGGAAGGCGCGGGTGAGAGTCACCTCGTGCTGCACCTCGCTTGCGTGCCGGCCCGGCTCATCTTCCGGGCTGCCCATGATGAAGGTTCCGGCCGGGATAAAGGCAAAGCCGTCGAGTCCCGGCAGGGCGCGCACGCGGTAGAAGCGGCGACCGCCGTCGGCCTCGATGGAGATCGTGTGGCTGGTGCCGGTGGCGACGACCGGGAATCCCTCCATCTCCGCCCAAACCGACAGGTCCGTGGAAGTTTCAACGGAATAACTTCCTCCGGGCTCCGTGCTCCAGGTCAGGAGATGGGATGCATCATCTTCAGGTGGGTCAATGGGTTGGATTTCGATCTCCTGCGCGGGAGCCGGAAGATGAAGTGATAGACAAAGAAGAAGGCCGAGGGTGGCAGGTGAAGGGTGGAGGGTTGGTTTCATCAGGGTGGCTTGGGAGTGACGGGCAGCTTAGTCCAACTTTTTGCTGCTTCAACCGGTTGCCGCATCGGGATCACCGGATGGTGGAGGTGTAAAGGTGAGTGGGGCGTTGGTGGCCAATCACTTGGGGGAGTTTGCAAGATGTTCAGGAGGGTGGTGGGGCATTGCTTTTCGATGTTGCAACGAGCATTTTTTGGAAATAATGGGAATCGGGTGGAGGATCATCCTGTCGGGTGCGGATAAAGATGAGGGTGTCGTGCGTTTTCCCCCGGAGGTCGTGCAGAATGGCATGTTGGAAGGCTTGGTCATGGATCATGCTGAAGTCGGGCCGGTCCATGACAGGCCGCGGTGAAGCCATGTCCCGGAGGTGTGGGTGGCTGGTATGGCCCATGCTGGCGTAATCCGCTTCGTCGCCGGTGCCGAGAGCGGTCCGGCGCCCAACGAACACGAAAACAAACCATGAAACACAGAATCCGATACCTCCTTGGTGGAGCCGCCGTTTCCATCGGCCTCGCCACCAACGCGTCGGCCGCGATGCTGAGCGCTGACAACAGTGTGAACTTCGCGGGAAGCGCGCAGTTCGACAGCACCTCGCTGTCCACTGCCACTACCGTCGAATCCTGGTGGACCGCCGTCGCTCCCTCGGTTGTCGCCTCTGGCTTCAGCCGGGTGCAATCGTCCACCGGCGCCGAATTTGGCGCCACGATCGTGGACGGCGCGCTCGTCGACATGAACCAGCCGTGGAACATCGGCTCCGGGGTCAACGACCTCTGGTCCGTCGGCGGGTTCACCTTCGATCTAACCTCCTCCACGCTGGACTTCCAGAGCGGCTCGTTCCTGAACGCGTCCGGAACCGGCTGGATCACCGGCAACGGCTACGATGCCACTCCGGGCTCGTGGTGGTTCACCGCGCAGCTTCCGGAGGCCGACGGCCGCTTCTCGTATTCCGCCGGGACTTCGGCGAATCCGGGCAGCAACGTGCCGGACGGCGGTTCCGCCTTCGCGCTGCTGGGCCTCGCGCTCGGCGGCATGGAAGTGCTGCGCCGTCGCCGCAAGGCCGTGGCGGCCTGAGGCGGCGAATCCACAACATCGAACACCCGGGCCGTCGGCGGGCACTCCGCCGGCGGTTCCGCGTTTTCAACCCTCGGAGGGCTCGCCGAGATGGCGGGTGAGGAACGCCGCGCGGCGGAACTTGCCGTAGGGTGTCTCCGCGGCGCCGTGGCCGGCGTTGATGATCGGCACGAAGTCGAACTCCTTGCCGGCCTGCTGCAGTGCGTGGACGACCTGCGCCGTCGAGGCCGGGTCGACG
This sequence comes from uncultured Verrucomicrobiales bacterium, assembly GCA_965651855.1. GTDB lineage: Bacteria > Verrucomicrobiota > Verrucomicrobiia > Verrucomicrobiales > Akkermansiaceae > Luteolibacter. The sequence continues at coordinate 17,537 of CBFGTW010000028.1, read as the reverse complement.
TTGCTGTCGAGTTCGCCGACGATGAGCATCAGCTTCCCTTGCAATTTCGAGGCGTGGACGGTGTTGGAGTTGCGCTCGTAGCTCTCGTCCACCGGCCAGCCCATCCACGCTTCGTTCCACCAGATCTTGTCCATCCGGTTGTCGTGGCAGCCGCAGTCGGCGACCCCGACTTTGTAGAAATCCCCGTGGTGCAGGAGCCCGGCGAGGGTGCTTTGGCCGCCGGCGCTGCCGCCGAAAATGCCGACGCGTGAGAGGTCCATCCACGGCCGGTCCGCCGCCGCGGCCTTGATCCAAGCGATGCGGTCGGGAAATCCGGAGTCCGAGAGGTTTTTCCAGGCCACGTCGTGGAATGCCTTGCTGCGCCAGTTCGTGCCCATGCCGTCGATTTTGACGACGACGAATCCCAGCTCCGCCATGGTGTTCATGCCGAGCCACGGCGAGTAGGACTTCGGCACGAAGTGGTCGTGCGGGCCGGCGTAGATGTCCTCGACGACGGCGTAGTTCCGCGACGGATCGAAGTTCCGCGGCTTGACGATGATGCCGTGGATGTCGGTCCGCCCGTCGCGGCCCTTGGCGACGAACCGCTCGGGGCGCGTCCACCCGCTTTCGCGCAGCGGCGCGTCGTCGGCGCGGTGGAATTCGGCGACGAGCGAGCCGTCCGCCGTCCGCCGCAATTCCGAGACCGGCGGCTGGTCGACGCGCGACCACGTCGCCACGTAATGGCGGCCGTCGGGCGAAAACTTCAGCCGGTGGGTTCCATCGCTTTCGGTGAGCCGCGTCAGCCCGCTGCCGTCGAGGTTCACCCGCGCGAAATGGTGGTGGTAGGGGTCCTGGCGCTCGTCGCCAACCCAGCGGAAGAGGATGGTGCCGTTTTCCTCATCGACTTCCTCCACATCGCGGACGTTCCAGCTTCCGCGGGTCACCGGCTGGGCCGAGCTGGTCTTCGGGTCGACGAGGTAGAGGTGGTTCCAGCCGCTGCGTTCGGAGGCCCACAGGATCCGGCCGTCGGCGAGACGGCGCAGGAAAAACTTCTGCGAGTAATCGATGAACGTCTCGCTCCGCTCCTCGTGGATCGCCCGGGTTTCACCGGATTCAGCATCCACGCCGACGATGCGCATCACCTGATGGCCGCGCTGGTTGTAGACGAACGAGAACTCCGAGGAATCCGCCGCCCAGCCGAAATCGCGGACGTCCCACGGGTTCTCGAAAAGCGCGTCGTCCACCGGCACCTGGCGCGGGCCATCGAGGTGGAAAAGCCGCGGTTTCGGCTGCTCGATCGGGTCGCCCGGCTTGTTGTAGTTCAGCGTGCGGAGCTTCGGCTGGAGCTGGTCGCGCGGCGACGACTCGACGATGTGGATCTTCCGCTCCTCGACGCGCGGGGCGCGCATCGCGACAAGCTTGCGCGAATCCGGCGACCAGTAGAACGGCGGCCGGTAGGGATCTTCCGCGCTCCCGTCTTCGCTGAGTCGGAGCGTTTCCCCGCCGTCCGTCGCGCGGACGAAAACGTCGTGATCGCGGATGAAGGCGGACCATTTCCCGTCCGGCGATCGATCGCGCGGCTGCCGGCGTTCGCGCCGCGGCGAGGGGGCGATTCGGCCGGTCACGCGGGCGAAGGCCGGTTCCTCGGTGGCGACGAGCGCGGCCAAGCCCTCGCCATCCGCATCCGCGGCGAGCCAGACGTGTCCCGCATAAGTGTTCTGCGTCCACGACTCGCCCGGGGCGACGCGGCCATACGAGCGCCTTTCCCCGCCGGTCTCGAGCCAGAACAACTCGATTTCCTTGTTGGTCGCATTCGCGATGGTGATGGAAGTCGGCGCGCCGGTCCCGCGGCTGCGGCGGGGCGCGTCCTCCGGCGCGATGAGCGCCGTTTCCTGCGGCGGCACGTCGTCCTCGGCCAAGGTGCCTCCGGAGAAAAGCCAGCCTTTGCCAAGCGCGCGGAGGCGCATGCCCTCGGGCGCCGGCTCGATCCGATCGATCGGCAGGCGCGTGGGATCCAACTCTTCGCCGGTCGCCTCGGCCAGCGCCCGCGCGAGCGCGCCGTGGTCGAACGCGTCGGCGATCAGGCCGCTGTCCAGCTCCGCGGCGCGGAACCGGTGGCCGGTCCCGGTTTCCTCGCGCCAGACGAGCTTTGCCTCCGACCAAAACAACCGCAGCTCCAGCCCGCGGACGAGCGAGGCGGCCTGGCGGCCGAACCGTTCCGCGCTTTCCAATTCCCCCGCGACATCGCGCGCCGCGAGCGGTGACGCCAAGGCGAGGGCGACGAGGAATACGATGCGCTTCATGTGCCCGTGACCGTGTCCCGGCCGGCCGCGGTGTGGCAATGCGGAAGCGCCTCAGCCGCCGGCCATTTCGCGCACGGCCGCTTCGTCGAGCACCGGCACGCCGAGCTTCTCCGCCTTGTCGCGTTTCGATCCACCGCCCTCGCCGGCGACGAGGAAGTCGGTCTTTGTCGAAATCGAGCCGGTCACCTTGCCGCCCTTCGATTCGATCCATGCCTTCATCTCGTCGCGGTCCACGCTGAGCGTGCCCGTGATGACGAAGGTTTTCCCCGCGAGGGGCAGCGCGGAGAGGTCCGCCTCCGCGGCGACCGGCAGGTAGTTGTCGGAAACCGGCTCGATCTTCAGCGCCTCGAAGTGCTCCAGGACGCGCTTGCCCGCCTCCGATTCGAAAAACGAAACGACGCTCTCGGCCACGGCCGGGCCGACGTCGCCGGTGATGGCGTGTTTCGCGAGCGCCTCGTTTTTCTTCTTCGCGTCCGCGCGGGTGTCGCGCCGCAGCTCGGCGAGGATCGGCGAACGCGCCACCTCGGCCAGCGTCTGGTGCAGCCGCGCGAGTTCCTTCGCCGCGGACTCGCCGACGTGGCGGATGCCCATCGCGAAAAGCCAGCGGTTGAGCGGCTTCGTCCGCGCGCTTTCCAGGGCGGCGAGCACCTTGCGCGCGTTCTTCTCGCCGAAGCGGCGCGGCTCGTCCTCGGTGCCGAGGTTCAGGTTCGCGAGCGTCGGCTCCTCGAGATCGAAGAGTCCCAGCGGCGTGTTCACGTGGCCGTGGCGCACCAGAGCTTCCGCCACCGTCCCGCCGAGGCCTTCGATGTCGAGCGCCTTGCGCGACGCGAAGTGGCTGATCCGCGTGACGGCCTGCGCCGGGCACTCGAAGTTCGTGCAGCGCCACGCGACGAAACCTTCCTCCTGGGCGATCGGCCCGCCGCACGAGGGGCACTTGCCGCCGACGTGGTCGAACAGCGAGAACGGCCGCGAATCTTCCGCATGGCGGATCACTTTCACCACCGCGGGGATGATTTCGCCGGCCTTTTCGATCAGCACCGTGTCGCCGAGCCGGATGTCCTTCTTCGTGATCTCGTCCTGGTTGTGCAGCGTCGCGCGCGAAACGGTGGTGCCGGAAACGAGCACCGGCTCCAGCTCCGCCACCGGCGTGAGCACGCCCGTCCGGCCGACCTGCACGGAAACATCGTGCAGCACCGTCTCCTTCTGCTCGGGGAGGAACTTGTAGGCGGCGGCCCAGCGCGGCGCGCGCGAGGTGAAGCCGAGCTTCTGGCGGTCCGCGCGGTCCAGCACCTTCACCACCGCGCCGTCCGTGCCGTAGGGAAGGTCGTGGCGCTCGCGGTCGATCCGCGCGACGGCCTCGAGCAGCTCGTCGAGCGAGCGCGCCAGATAGACCGGCCGGTTGCGCGGGACGCCGAGATCGTCGAGCAGCAGGTGGAAATCGTGCTCGCCCAAGAGTTCCGGGCCGTCGTAGGCGCCGAGCCCGTGCGCGAGGAAGGCGAGCGGACGTTTCGCGGCGATTTTCGGGTCGAGCTGCTTGAGCGTGCCGGCCGTGGCGTTGCGCGGATTGGCGAACGTCGGCAGCCCCGCCTCGTCCCGCTCGGCGTTCATCGCCGCAAAGCCCTCGCCCGGCATGAAAATTTCCCCGCGGATTTCGAGCGTGGGGGGGATCTCGGCAAGCGGCTCGTCCGCCGGTGACGCGAGCACCTGGAGGTCGATGGGCACCAGTTCGCCGTCTGCTGTCTTGATCAGGTTGCCGGTATGCGCGTCCGCGATTTCCACTCCGTCCGCGTGTTTCCAGCGATTGAAGCCGCATCGCTCGAAGCCGGCGGCAAAGAACCAAGCGTCCACCTCCTCGGCGGCCGGCCGCTCTCCCCGGACGAATGGCTGAGTGGTGACCAGCGAGACACCCTCCGCCGTGGCGAGCACCCCATGGAAGCGGATGTCGTCGCCGAACAGGCGATTGGCCGCGACCAAGTTCCGCAAATAGGCGCTCGCGCTTCCCTGTCCACCAAAGCTCGGCGGCAGCGTCGCCTTCGCCACCCGATCCGTTTCCCGAATCGGAAAGACGACATGCTCCGATTGGCCGGCTAAATCGGGGAAGCGGTCAGCCAATCCAAGGAAGGTGCCGGGATCGATGAGCCGCCCGTGCTTTTTCGCCCAGCGAATGACGGATTCGGCTTCCGATCGGATCCGTTCCGAAACATCTGATCCATCGCTTGTTCCGGACTCATCGAGCCATTCGAGCAGGCTCTCAACCGGGCGGTCCGGAGACGGAGGGCGAGTGTCGGAACGGCGGGCATCGCCGACAGATTCGAAGAATAGCCGGTCGAGGTCAACGCCCGGGCTCGTGGAGATCCCATGCCGCAGCTCCAGCGGCACGCTGCGGATCGTGCGGACGTTGTGCGTGATGTCGTCGCCGGTCGTGCCGTCGCCGCGGGTGGCGGCGTAGGCGAGCTTGCCGTCGCGATACATCAGCGAGACGGCCACGCCGTCGATCTTCGGTTCGACGGTCACCTCGACGTCCTCGCGAGCGAGGCTTTTCTGCAAGCGCCGGTAAAAGGCGATCAGCTCCGCCGCCGGTTCTTCCGCGTCCTTCAGTTCGAAAACATCGTCGATGCTCAGCATCGGCACCGGGTGCGTCACCTGCGTGAAGCCCTCAATCGGCGCGCCGCCGACGCGCCGGGTGGGGGAGTTCGGATCGGCCAGTTCCGGATGCTTCTCCTCGAGGCGCTCGAGCTCCCGGTAGAGCTTGTCGTATTCCGCGTCGGAAATCTCCGGAGCGGCCTCCAGATAGTAGAGCCGATTGTGGTGTTCGAGCTGCTCGCGGAGTTCCCGCACGCGCGCTTCCGGGGAAGTCGCTTCGGCTTCGGAAAACAGGTCGCGCTCGGGCATGGCGCGACTTTCCGGGAACGTCCGGACGTTTCAAGCCCGCGCTCGTTCCCGGGCTTGTGAAAAGTTTCACAAACCGCTTGAGGCCCGCGCGGCGCGGCGGCAAGGTTCCGCCGCGCCCGCAGTCGCGCGATTCCCGATGGCCAGCCAATCTCCGGAAACCGCCCACGCCGCCTACGATTCGAAGATCGAGGGCAACGTGATCTTCACCCGCGTCGATGCGGCAATCAACTGGATGCGCAAGAACTCGCTGTGGCCGATGCCGATGGGCTTGGCCTGCTGCGCGATCGAGCTGATGGCGACGGCCTCGAGCCGCTTCGACATTTCGCGTTTCGGCGCGGAGGTGATGCGCTTTTCGCCGCGCCAGAGCGACGTGATGATCGTCGCCGGCACCGTGACTTACAAGATGGCGCTCGCCGTGAAGCGCATCTGGGACCAAATGCCCGAGCCGAAATGGTGCATCGCCATGGGGGCCTGCGCGTCCACCGGCGGCATGTATCGCAGCTACGCCGTGCTCCAGGGCATCGACCGGCTCATCCCGGTCGACGTCTATGTTTCCGGCTGTCCGCCGCGGCCCGAGGCGCTCATCGAGGGCCTGATGAAGCTCCAGCAAAAGATCGATCTCGAAGCCGCCTCGCAGGACCAGAAGCGCGTCCTGCTCGAGGAAATGGCCTGACGAAAACGCCAACTTCCTTCCCGCACCATGGCCGCCGCCGACGACGTGAAGCAGCTCCTCGAGAAGTTCGGGGACCGGATTTTGGAAACCGTGGAGTTCCGCGGCGAGCACACCCTGCGCGTCACGCTTGGCGCGCTGCACGACGTGCTTTCCGCCTGCCGCAAGGAGCTGGAATACGAGATGATCCTCGATATTTCGAGCATCGACCACTTCGGCGACGACCCGCGCTTCGAAGTGGTTTATGAAGTGGCCACCGTCGACGACTCGAAGCACCTGCGCGTGAAGGCTGCCGTTTCCGAGGAAGAGGAGGCGCCGAGCGTCGTCGATCTCTGGCCGGGGGCCGATTGGCACGAGCGCGAGGTTTGGGACATGATGGGCATCCGCTTCCGCGGCCATCCGGACTTGCGCCGAATCCTGATGTGGGAAGGCTACCCGTATTTCCCCCTGCGCAAGGATTTCCCGCTCGCCGGCCGCGTGACGGAACTGCCGGACGTCGCATCCACCGGCGTCGCGCCGCTCGAAGGCGGGCCGTTCGTCACGGCTCCCGGAGCGGAAAGCTCGGTGCGCGGAGAGCCGCGCGCCCGCTGAGCTGGAAAGGGGGGGCGACCCAACCTCGACACCCGCGCACGATGAATCCATCCCGTGCGCCTTTCTCCTGTCCCGACGGGCTGCGCGACATCTCGCAGGCCCGGCTGCCGTGGTTGGTGGCGCTGGCGCTGGTGGCCATCCACACGGCCATTGAGGTGACCGGCGGAATCGGCGTGGCCTGGCGGTGGTACGACCTGCTCGGCTTGCGGCGGATCGACTTTCTCGAGGGCCGGGTCTGGCAGCCGGCGACTTACGCGCTCCTGCACGGCGGCTGGATCCACGTTGGGATCAACGCCTTGGGAATCGCGGTGATCGGCGCGCGGGTGGAACGCTATGTGGGCCCGGCCGGTTTTCTCAAGGTGCTCGCGGCCGGCGTGGTGAGCGGCGGCCTGGTCCACTTGCTGCTCGCCCCCGGCAGTCCGGACGCGGCGCGCTTGGTCGGTGCTTCCGGCGGCTGCGTCGCCCTGCTGCTGGTGGTGACCACGCTCTCGCCCGATGCCCGGATGTGGCCGCTGCCGGTGTCCGGTCGCAGCCTCGGAGCGGGGATTCTTTTGGCGGAGTTGTTTCTCACGCTCGTGAATCCGGGGCTGGGACTGCCGGTTTTTTCCGGAATCGGGCGCTGGCTCGAGACGGTCGGCCTCGGGAGCTGGTTCAGCGTCGGCCATGCCTGCCATCTCGGAGGCGGTCTCGCCGGCTTGTTGTACGGCCGCTGGTTGTTGCGCCCCCGGATCTCGCTCCAACGCCTGCGGGACGCACGCGCGCGCCGCGAGGCGAGGGAGCGGATCGGGTCATGAGCGCCGGTTGCGCGAAAACTTCAATTCCGGCGCTCCCTCATCCGGTCGAGCCGACCGCGGATCTCCTCCTCGCTGCCGCCGCGGGTCCTGCCGGTGGCGGCGCGTTCCCGCTGCGGCTGGGGTGAAGGCGCGGCCTCGCGGCTGCGTCCGCGGACGGGGGGCGGCTCGGGTGCGGCCACCGGGTGCGTGAAGCGGTTCGGAACGCGGCTGCCCCGCTCGCGGTTCGTGGCGTCCTGCCAGGATGTTCCCGGACGGGCTCCGGGAGCCGGCTGTACGCCGCGGCGGCTGTCGTCGCGCTCCCGGATATAAGGATTCCGCTGGCGCTGGTCCGGACGCAAGGCGGGGGAACCGGCCGGGCTTTCCGAGCGGTTCCAAGGGGCCACGCTGCCGCCCGGGCCGCTGCGGCGCCCGCTGTCCCGGTGATCGATGCGGGTCGGCGGCCTCGACGACTCGCGCACCCGGTCCGCCCAGCGATGGTCCGTCTGCCGGTAGAGCCGGCTGCGATTGCGGTAGTCCGACAGGACCACGGTGCGCACCCGGGATGGCGGCGGCATCACCCGGCCCCGTCGCCAGCCGTGCGGATGCGGCACGCCGACGATCACCGGAGGGCGGTAGCCGACCGGATAGTAGCCGTACAAATAGGGGTCGTAGTAGGCGCGCCGGTGGTAGTCGTAATAGGCGTAGGTGTAGGGATCGTACCCCCAGCGCGGGTCACCGGTGCTGATCAACACGGAGGTCGATCCGCCCCCGTAGCCGTAGCTTTGGCTGTAGGTGACGTCGGTATAGTAGGGATCGTAAGCGCAGGAACCCAACAAGAGCGCTCCGGCGGCCGCCAGTGCGGCGGATTTGAAAAGGAAAAGTCGTTTCATGGCGAGTGGCGGGTGGTTTTTCGGACGATGGGCCAAGGTATCCTATTCAGCGCCCGATGAAAGAAATCTTCCGGCCGTCCGGCTCCGCGCATTGACAGCCCGCGCGGCACTCGCGTTCTCTCTTCGGGAGCCAAGCCCATCCACGTTTTCCAGGATTTCATGAACGACGCGATTCTCGTCACCGGCGGCGCCGGATACATCGGTTCCCACACGGTCCGGCTGCTCGCCTCCCAGGGGCGCAAGGTCGTGGTGCTCGACAATCTCGTCTACGGCCATGAGCGGGCGATCGTCGATCCGGGGGTGGAGCTGGTTGTCGGCGAGGTGGGTGACCAGGCGCTGGTCCGCTCGCTTTTCGAGAAGCACCGCTTCGGCGCGGTCGTCCACTTCGCGGCCTACGCCTACGTCGGGGAATCGGTCACCGATCCGCTGAAGTATTACCAGAACAACACGGCCGAGCCGGTGGCCCTGTTGCAGGTCATGCAGGAGTTCGGCTGCAAGGTCTTCGTCTTTTCCTCCACCTGCGCCACCTACGGTGTGCCGGTGAAAGTGCCGATCACTGAGGAAAACCCGCAGGACCCGATCAATCCGTACGGACGCAGCAAGCTCATGGTCGAGTGGGTGCTCGCCGACTGCGACCGCGCCTGGGGCCTCAAGAGCGCCTGTCTCCGCTACTTCAACGCCAGTGGCAGCTCCGCCGACGGCCTGATCGGCGAGGACCACGACCCCGAAACCCATCTCATCCCTCGCGTGCTGATGGCGGTGACCGGAGAAATCGACCACGTCGAGGTTTTCGGAACCGATTACGACACGCCCGACGGCACCTGCATCCGCGACTACATCCACGTCGAGGATCTGGCCGATGCGCACGCGCGCGCGCTCGACCACTTGGCCGGTGGCGGCGATTCCGTCCGCTGCAACCTCGGCACCGGTGTCGGCGTCTCGGTCAAGGAGATCATCGCCGCCGTCGAGGAAGTCACGGGGCGGCAGGTTCCGGTGAAATACGGACCTCGACGCGCGGGCGACCCGGCGATGCTCGTCGCCGATCCCTCCCTCGCCAAGGAGCTGCTCGGCTGGTCCGCCGCCCGCCGGGACGTGCGGGAAATGGTGCGCTCGGCGTGGGCATGGACGAGCGGCCCGAACCAAGGAAAATTTCCGGCAAACACAATCGCTCGGTAGTGGCGATGTATTGACATTCGAACTTGCCTTCATCCACAGGCCGTCACAGATTCCCACCAAACCCCTCGAAAACCCGATGCGCTCACCTGATTCTTCCCCGCCTTTCCGCCCCGGCCCGAGGAGGCCGCGCGGCTTTTCATTGATCGAAATGCTGACGGTCATCGCCATCATTTCCGTCCTGATGACGGTGGTGGCGATCGGGATCGGTGGCCTGACCGGGGGCAAGGGCGTCGAGAACGCCGTTTCCACCGCGGAGGCCGTGTTCGACGAGGCCCGCACCATTGCCGTCAGCAAGCGGACCAACGCCCGCGTGCTCGTGGACGTGAGCACGCAGCAGGAGATGAACTCCGACCCGCGGGCCCGGGAAAACCACCTCCGCCGCCTCGTCATCGCTTATCAGGAGCTCGATCAGGACGGCAGACCCACCGAGGATTGGACGGTCGCCAGCCGCGGGGTGCTTCTCCCGGAAGGCACGTTCTTCAGCCAGGAATACAGCAGAAGGGACCACAAGGCCGGGAGCGGCATGCTGGATCGCGTGACCCTCACCTCGGTCAAGGAGGACTTCCGAGGGGAATACATCGCTTACGAATTCAATTCCGAAGGGATCTCGACCACGCCCGGCGCCAGCTTCGTGGTCGGAGCCGGCACCCTGCCGTTCGGCCAGGAGCAGCCGCGGGTGTCGGGGTCGCCGTCGCGCGACTTCGGCGGGTTCGTCGTCTGGCGGAACGGCCGCACCTCCAGCTTCCGCAGCCCCGATCAGATCGGGATTCCTTCCAAAGTGACCACTTTCTGAGCTCATGAACTTTCCTTCGAACATCCGTTTCCGCCGCGGCTTCACGCTGATGGAGACGGTCATTGCCATCGGCGTGCTGGCCGTCCTTCTCACCGCCTTCCTCGCGGTCTTCGGGCCCGCGGCCTCCGGGATCCGGCGTGCCATCAACGTCCAGGAAGCCGACCGCCTCGCCTCGACCTTGGAACGCGAGCTGGTGACGCTGCGTGAAGGCCAAGCCACCGGTGGCAACATCCAGACGGGATTCGACAAGGCCTACGAATGGATCGAGCAATCGCACGAACCGACCGAGGCGATCTTCGTCTACCAGTATCGCGGCAACGCCGACAGCGTGCGCACCGACGGCACTCTCCAGCCGCGGCCCACGCGGGACGGCGTGCCCGGCAAGGACTACATCGTGCAGACGATGGTTCGCCGCCTCAGCGACCAGGAGTTGTTCGAAGATCTCAACGCCCTCGAAGGAAGCGTGTTCGTCGTGAAAGCCACGCAGCTGATTTTCGAGAACGGCGAGCTGGTCCCCGGCCAGCCGGGCCAGATCGTCGATCCGAAGGGCGGTTCCGGTGGTGGAACCGCGCAGCAGTACCCGGAAGCGGTGATCGCCTTTTCCGCCGCCTTCTACGGCCTTCCGGCGAACAACGCGACCTACCTGCAGGGCCAAGCCTTCCGCGACCGCTTTCCCCAACTCCAGAACCCGGTGTTCACGCGCAATCTCGCCGTGCGCCGCTAAGCCCACTTCAAAAAAGCCCCAGAATCATGAGAATCCTTCCCCAGAGCCGTCGGCGCGGCTTCACGCTCATCGAGCTGATGGTTGCCATGGCCATCACCACCATCATCGTCTCGGTGCTGGTTTCGGTGACCGCCATTGCCATCGACACCTGGACGCGCAGCCGCTCGGAAGTGCGCGCGGCACGCCAGGCGAAAGCGATGGTGGACACCATGGCGCGCGATTTCGAGGCGCTCGTCAGCCGCCGTGGAAACGACGTGGAATGGCTCTACGCACAGGCCTCGAACCGCCTTCTCGGGCCTGCCTCGATGCAGAGCAGCAATGCCTCGGAATTGATCTTCTACACCGCCGCCACCGACCGCTATGCGGGCGATCCGGCGAACGACCAGGGTGGCGACGTCTCGTGCGTGTCCTATCAACTCCAGTTCCAGGATCCCATCGAGGGCCGGGAGACGGATTTCTCCACCTTCGCGCTCTACCGCTTGTTGGTGAATCCGGACGACACCTACCAGAATCTGCTCGGGGAGGCCGATTTGCAGACCGCTTTTTCGAGCTATCGCGGTCGCCTGACGGAGGTGGAGAACTTCGTCTGCGAAAACGTCTATCAGTTCACCGTGACGTTCAATATCGAGGTCACCCGCCCGGGTGGAGGCTCCGGCCTGACCAAGACGACGGTGCCGGTTTCTCTCGGCTCGACGTCCTCCGCTCAGGTGGACGAGTTCCGCATCACCGGCAGCGGCATCGATCTGCCGTCGTCCCCGAGCAGCTTGGCGACGCTGACGGAACTGAAAGCGGGTCGGCTCGTCTCGGTGCAAGTCTCGCTCACGGTCCTGACGGATATCGGGATGGACCAGGCGCGCCGCCGGACGTTCACCGAAGAACAAAAGGCTGAGTTTCTCGCCAAGAACTCGTTCCAGTACTCCAAGCTGATCGAGCTGCCCGGCATGTGAGCCGGCTCAGCCGCGGCCCGGACGTTCCCGCGGTTTCGGCACGATCGACCAGCGCTCGTCCCGCCGGATCACGTTCGGCCCGTGGTGACGGACGGTCACGTCGAACGGCGTCCCGCCGTTTTGCGTGCAGCTCAGCACCACCTCGAGGTGGGCGCCGTGGAAGCCGACGTGCCGCACCGTGCCGGTGAGGGCGTCGGCGTGACCGGAGGCCGGTCGGACGAGTTCCAGATCCTCGGGCCTGACCCAGAGACCGAACCGCGCGTCGTCCCCCGCGTCCGCGGGCGGGCCGACTTGGCAGTGGATGCGGGCGCCGGAGGGATGCGGCAGGGTGCCGGTCGGCAGAAAGTTGCAGGTCCCGAAAAACGAGGCGACGTAGGCATTCGCCGGCGCGTGATACACCTCGGGCGGGGCGCCCCGCTGCTGGATCACGCCGTGCTTGAGCACGACGATCGAGTCCGCGATCGACAGCGCGTCGCCGGTGTCGTGCGTCACGAACACCGCGGTCGCGCCCCGTTCGCGGAGGATCGCGCGGGTTTCGTCGCGGACCGACTGGCGCAGGCGGGCGTCGAGGCTGCTGAAGGGCTCGTCGAGCAGGAGCAACTTGGGATTCGGCGCGAGCGCGCGGGCCAAGGCGATCCGCTGGCGTTCTCCCCCGGACAGCTCGTGGGGGTAGCGCTGGTCGAAGCCGGTCAGGCCGACAAGTTCAAGCAATGGATCGACGACCGCCTGCTTCTCCCGGCGGCTCATTCCCGCGAGCCCGAAGGCGATGTTTTTCCAGACCGTGAGGTGGGGGAAAAGCGCGTGGTTCTGGAAGACGAGGCCGATCCCGCGGCGCTCCGGCTCCACGACGTGATCGGGCGAGGAAATCGTCCGGCCGTCCAGGCGGATTTCGCCGTGGTCCGGCTTTTCGAGGCCGGCCAGCAGGCGGAGCAGCGTGGTCTTGCCGCTGCCGCTCTCACCGACGAGCGAGAGGAGCTTGCCGTCGGCCAGTTGGAAGGCCGCGCCACTCACCGCCGGCCGGTCGCCGCGGCGGTAGGTCTTGCTGAGGTTCTCGACTTCGAGCCGGATCATCGGGCGGCGTGACGGAGCATGCGGGTGAGCGGAATGAGGCCGATGAGGCTGATGGCGACCATGAAGAGTCCGGGCAGGGCCGCGTCCGGAATCCGGCCTTCGTCGGTGAGGCGGAAGGTCCGGGTCGCGAGCGTTTCGAAGTCGAAGGGTCGCAGGATCAAGGTGAGGGTCAATTCTTTGAAAACATCAACGAACGCCAGCGTCGCGCCTGCCACCAACGCCGGCCAGGCGAGGGGGATGTCGATCTGCGCCAGCGCCCGCAGCGGGCGGGCTCCGAGTGTGCGGGCGGCTTGGTGGAGCGAGGCCGGGATCCGCTCGAATCCGGCCGCGGCCGGCTGGATGCCCACCGCGAGGAACCTCACGAAATAGGCCAGCATCAGGCCAAAGGCGGAAGCGCTCAGCGCCAGCGGAGCGAGCCACGGCGAGCTGCCGGCCAATCCCGAGACGACCGCTCCCACGCCCACCGCGACCAGCGCGCTTGGAAAAGCGTAGCCGAGCACGCCGATCCGCCGGGCGGCGGGCAGCAGCCGGCCTTGGAACGCCCTCGCCCCGGCCACCAGCATCACGGCGCCGAGCGTCACCAGCACCGCGGCTCCGGCCGCCAGGGAAAACGACGCGATCGCCGCGGAACCATGCGCCGACCATTCCTCCGAGCGGAGAGAGCCGGCCGCCCAGCGTCCCATCCGGTAGGCGGGCAGGGCGAATCCCAGCACCAGCGGGAGTCCGCAGACCAGCCACGCGAAGCCGGTGCCCGCCCAGCCGAGGGGCTGCCGCGTCAGCGAGCCGCGCGTGGATTCCGCCGCAAACCTCCGCCGGCCGCGCTGCCAATGTTCGGCAGCCAGCCCGATCATCACCGCCGCCATCAGGATCACCGCCAGCCGCATCGCCACTCCCGGATAGCCCTCCGACCACGTGCGGAAGATCCCGGGGGTGAACGTCGTGATGCCAAAATAGGAAACCACCCCGTAGTCGTTGATCGTTTCCATCGCCACCAAGCTCGCCCCCGCCGCCACCGCTGGCCGCGCCAGCGGCAGGGCCACCGAAAAAAACGTCCGCAGCCGGCCCGCTCCCAGCATTCGCGCCGCTTCGAGCGGGCCGGCCGCCTCACGTGCGAAGACCGCCCGGCAGCTGAGGAAAACATAGGGAAAAAGCGTCGCCGCCAGCACCACGACCGCAAAGACCCAGGGCACGATCTTTTGTGACATCAGGAATGCCTCGATGCCGAACTTCCCCCGGATCCAGACGTAGAACGGGATCAGGTTCTGCAGCACGTCCACGTAGGCGACGGCCGCCACGAATCCCGGCATCGCCAGCGGCACGAGCAGCAGCCATTCGAAGGTCCGCCTGCCCCGAAACTCGAAGGCGGAGAGGAACCACGCGGCGGGCGCGCCGAAGACCACCGCCAAGCCCGTCACCAGCGCGACCAGAAGGGCCGTCTGCCACGCGTATCCGGGCAGGCGGTTCTCCGCCACTTGCAGCCACATGTCGCCCGCCGGCAGCGCCGCCCGCCACAAGACGACGAGCACCGGCAGGAGGACGAGCAACGCCGGCAGCGCCAGCCAAGCCCCGGCAAGCGAAAGGCCCGGCCACCACTTCGGGCGGCCGGGCAGGGGAGTGGACACGTGTCCTTCGCCCGCGGTCATTGGTGTTTATTTCCAGCCGGCTTGGTCGAAGATCCGGACCGCGGCTTCCTGGTTGTCGCCCAGCTTCGGAAACGTCTCGGTGTCGATGCGGAACTCGCCCCACTTTTCATGGGTCGGGTTGAGCGTCAGGTCGAGGCTCACCGGGTGCTCCTGGCTGCCGTTCGCCAGCAACTTCTGGACCTCGGGACTGACCAGGAACTCGAGATACGCCTTTGCCTGTTCCACATTCTTCGCGTGTTTGGTGATGCCCGCGGCGGAAACGTTCGCATGGGCGCCGCGCCCGTCCTGGTTCGGGAAAACGATCCGCATCTTCGTCGCGGCTTCGCGTTCGGCGGGGTCGCTCGAGTTCAACAACAGGCCGAAGTAGTAGGTGTTGGAAATGCAGACATCCGCCAGTCCCGCGGCCGCGGCCTTGATCTGGTCCCGGTCGCCGCCCTGCGGCGGACGCGCGAAATTCGCCACCACGCCCTTGGCCCACTCCGCCGCCTTTTCCTCGCCGTTCGCCGCGATGATCGAGGCGAGCAGCGACTGGTTGTAGCTGCTCGACGAGGAGCGCACGAGCAGCCGGCCGCGCCATTCCGGATCCGCGAGTTGTTCATAAGTCGTGATCTCGCCGGGCTTCACCCGATCCGCCGCGACGAGGATCACCCGCGCCCGGATGGTGTAGGGATGCCAGAATCCTTCCGGATCCCGCAGGTTCTCCGGCGTCGCCTTCTCGAGGATCCCGGACTGCACTGCTTGCAGCAGGTCCTGGTCTTTCGCCCGTTGCATCCGGCCCGCGTCCACGGTCACCAGCACGTCGGCCGGGCTGTTCTCGCCTTCCGATTTCAGACGCTCGATGAGCTGGTCGGCGTCGGCGTTGATCACCTTCACCTCAATGCCGGTTTTCTCGGTGAAAAGCCGGTTCACCTCCTGGTCGATCTCGTAGTGACGGTGGGAGTAGATATTGACGACGTCGCCCGATGCCGTGCCCGCGAGGATGGAGGTGACGGCAAGAGGAATCAGCTTGTTGAGAAGTGTTCTCATCAAGGGGATACCAGCTTCCCGGATGATTCCCGGCAAGCACGAAAACCGCCAGCGTCCGGATTGGCTCGGGAACTTGACCGGATGCGCCGTTCCCGTAGCTTCGTCACCGTCATGATCCACGTGCCGAGCCTCATTTCCCGCAAACGCGAGGGCGAGGAACTCGGGGAAGAGGAGATCCGGAAGTTGGTGGAGGGTTTCACCCGTGGCGAGGTGCCGGACTATCAAATGGCCGCATTCGCCATGGCGGTGTTTTTCCGCGGCATGACCGCCGCGGAAACGGCGGCCCTGACCCGCGCGATGATGGAAAGCGGCGATCGCTTCGAGCATCCGCCCGGGCGGCCCGACGTCGTGGACAAGCACTCCACCGGCGGCATCGGCGACAAAGTCTCGCTGGTGCTCGCGCCACTCCTGGCCGCCGCCGGCTGTTGGATCCCGATGGTTTCCGGCCGCGGCCTCGGCATCACCGGTGGCACGCTCGACAAGCTGGAATCGATCCCCGGCTTTCGCGTCGGGCTTTCCTTCGGGGAAGCGCAGGCCCAGCTCGCCGATCTCGGGATCGTGATGATGGGCCAGACCGAACGGTTCTGCCCGGCGGACAAGAAGCTCTACGCGCTCCGCGATGTGACCGGCACCGTGCCCTCGATCCCGCTGATCACGGCGTCGATCATGTCCAAGAAGCTCGCCGAATCGCTCGACCGGCTGGTGCTGGATGTGAAATTCGGCTCCGGAGCCTTCATGCGTACCCGCGCGGAAGCGGAACGACTGGCCGGGGAAATGGAGGCGGTCGGCCGCGAAATGGGCGTGGAGGTGCACGCGCGGCTCCATGCGATGGACGAGCCGACCGGCCGATCGGTCGGCAACGCGCTCGAAGTGGTCGAGGCGCTCGAATGCCTCGAAGGCGGCGGACCCCCGGACCTGCGGGACATCGTGCTGGATCTCGCGGAAGCGGTTGCCGGCGTGTCCCGCGCGGATCTCGCCCGCTTGCTGGACGAGGGCGCGGCGCGGCGCGTGTTCGATCGACTGGTCGCCGCCCAGGGCGGAGACCCGGCGGACTTGCCGCGGCTCGCGGAAATCCATCGGGCACCCGTCGTCCACGAAGTGCTCGCACCCGCGACGGGACGGGTCGCGCGGGTCGATGCCGGCTTGATCGGCCAAGCCACCGTCCAGCTCGGTGCGGGTCGCGCCAAGGCCAGCGACGGGGTCGATCACGCCGTCGGCTTCGACCGGCTGGTGAAAGTGGGGGAGACGATCCACCACGGCCAGCCGGTCGCGCGGATCCACGCCCGCACCGCGGTGGATGCGGAAATGGCGGACGCGCTGCTCGAGCGGGCGGTCACGGTGGACGCCTGAGCGGAGCTGGTTTTTCCGTCCGATTTTCCGGGTTGCCAAACGCGCGGCATGGGTCTTATTTTCCGCCCGCCGCCGGGCTCCAAAAGCCTCGTAGTGTAATGGTAACACCCCGGATTTTGATTCCGTTATTCTAGGTTCGAGTCCTAGCGAGGCTACTTTCTCTCCGCGAGGACGACCGCCCCGGCAGCCACCGACAGTCTCGTGGTGTAATGGTAGCACAACAGATTCTGACTCTGTTTGTTAAGGTTCGAATCCTTACGAGACTGCCACTTCCCACCGGATTTGCGGGCAGCCGGAGCCGTCGATGAAGGCCCGCGTTTGATGGCCGGAGAGCCCTACTCGAGCGCAGCGTGCCGTGGAGAAAAAGCGCGAGTGCCCACGGAGCGAGCGGCAACGGCCATGCCCGCAGGCCGCCGGATTCGCCGGTCACGACTTGAACCGCGGCGACCAGTCCGCTGATCACGAGCAGCCACACCGCGATCCGCAGAAGTCGTCGCCCGGACGCTGTCGTTTCTCTATTTTGCATCTTCGTCCTCTTATCCGGCACTTCGAGGGATGGAAGGGGACGAATGGGCTTCGCCTTTTAGCACCTTCCACCGGCTCGCCACCCAACGAAAAACCCCGCCTTTCGGCGGGGTTGTTCCTGAACGGGGATGGCGGAGCGGACGGGGCTCGAACCCGCGACCTCCAACGTGACAGGCTGGCGCTC
>CBFGTW010000027.1:0-36498 GCA_965651855.1 uncultured Verrucomicrobiales bacterium | reverse complement strand
GCCGCCGACGCCGAGGAAATCGATGTCGGGCAACCCCGCAGGCGAGACCGCCTGCAGCTTGACGCGGGTGAGTCCGGCCGGCACCGCGGCGTGCGCGGCGGCGAGTTCCCAGCCGCCGGCCGTGGGGGAGAAGCGGATGTTCGAGGCGGCCTTCGCGCCGTTGATGTAAAGGTCGGCGAAGCGCTCGTCCTCGCCCGCATGGCGGAAGGTGAACGCGCCGGTGCCCGCCTCGGGGAAATTGAGCCACCACTCGACACTGCTCCCCGCCGCATATCCTTCGCCGGTGAATCCCGCGCGGCTGTCGTTCACTGTGCCGTCCACTCCGCCGAAGCCGGCCTCGTTTTCCTGGATGACCAAGCCGCCGGTGTAGGCGGTCGGCGCCACCACGATGCTGTCGAAATAGATGTTCCGCGCGCCGGTGCCGGTGGCGCGGAGTTCGATGACGTTCGAGCCGGCGTTCAAGACCACGTCCTGCGCCACGGTCGCCCAGTCGCTGAACGATGCCGTCTGCGGAAAAACCATGCCGGTCACGCGGCTGCCGTTCACGTAGAGGTCGATCCCCGTCCGGCTGCCGCCGCTGACCGAGTACCCCGTCTCCAGCCGGTAGGTTCCCGCCGCTGGCACGCCCACCCGGTCGCGCACCGCCGCCGCGGCGTTCGTTCCGAAGCGAACGAACCCCTGGCCTTGGAAGCCGGTGATGCTGCCCATGGCGGCGTTCGTCTCGATGCCGTCGATGTTCCGGTAGTCGAAATGCTCGCCCTCATACTGCCGCGGACCGTGATAGGCCGGAGGCGGCGGCGGGGTCTGGACCGCCGCGGGCGTAAAGTCCGTCCGGCGACCGGTCGCCGCTCCCGAGCAGTGCACCGTGATGTCCACCGGGCCGTTCTGCACGACCGTCAGCGTCAGCACGCCGCCGGACCACGCACCGGTGACATTCGGCGCGGCGGCTTGCGGCGTGCCGCGGTTGACGAAGGACCAGGTCGGCTGCGCGGAAGTCCCGTGGATGCGGATCGTGTTGGTCTTCGGGCTGTTGTCGAGCTGGACGTCGTGGTTGTTCAGATAGATCTCCAGCTTGTCCGCGGATTCCTTGATCACGCCGGCGGTGTAGCGCGTCAGGTCCAGCTCGATCCGGCCGGCGGTATTGTATTGGAAGGGGATCGAGCCGCTGGCGGTCTGGCCGGCCTTGAAGGGATTGTAGACGACCCAGCCGTTCTCGTGGCGGCCGGCGTAGAGGTCGCCGGTGTATTCCGAGGGAAAGAGGGAGTTGAACTCGTTCACCTTCGCCGTGTTGTTGGGCCAGCGGGACGAGTAGGCGGAGCGGTTCACCTTCACCTGGAACGCGTTCGCGTCCGCGTCATCCAGGGCGAAGACGGTCGGGATCGTCGGGTAGCGGCCGGTCTTCTTGAAGAAATTCCGGTTCGTCGAGTGCGGCCCGCTGCCTTCCATGCGGTAAAGCCCGTCGAACAAGGTGTCCGGCGAGCTGTAGATGGTGTCGGCGTTGCCGGAGTTGACGTTGTTGATGACGACCACCTTGGTGCGGTCGATCACCTCGCGGCGGCTCGGGATGCGGACCGTCCCGTCGAGCACCTTGCGGAAGAGATCGACGCTCATGTTGTCGAACTGCGGGAAGGTGGCCCAACTCCGCGTCATGTAGCCGTCCCCGGCGGAAACCCGGCCCGCCTCGCGGAAACACTGCGTCCAGATCAGCTCGGGCGCGTCGATGACCGTCTGGCCGGTGAGCATGACGTGCTCGAGAAACGGCGCGCCGTAGGTGGCCATCGTAAAGTTCTCATGGTTCCCCGCGGCGTCGGTCCAGCCGGTGTCGTCGTAGCGGATGCCATACTGGCCGCTGTAGCCGGACAGCCACGCGCCGAGGCAGAGGCTTTCCATGTCATGCTGGTATCCCTGCTGGGTGTATTTCTCGCAGAGGATGTAGTTTTCCGTGTGGTTCCGGCAGGCCGCGGCGAACGCGGGGCTGCGCTTGAGCATGCCGATCGGGTTGATGTTCGGCGACCACTGGTTGCCGCACCAGCTCACCACCAGGTAGCCGCCGTAGTTCGCGCACAGTGGCAGCAGGTTGGCGAAGTGGTTGATGCGGTCGATCCACGCCGGCGAGAGCGGGTCGTTCGGATCGTCGTAGCCCCAGAACTGCTCGCAGTAGTTGAAGCCGATGAAGTTCGGGTACTCGCGGAAAAACTCCTCGTAGACCGTCAGGTCGCTGTCGGAGAAGTGCGAGAAGCCGCCGCTCGAGGGCTGGATCATCGCCCACATCCGGTTCTCCGCGCAGACCCGCAGCCAGGACTTCGCGGTCTCGTAGCCGCTGCCGAGCCGCAGCCACTTGCTGGTCGCCACGTCGTGGTTGATGGACAAGGAAATGTTCATCACCACGAACGGACGGATGTCCGCCGGCACGAGGTCGATGATCTTCTGCGGGTCCGCGTAGTTCCAGGTGTCGATATGGATCAGCCACATCGGCTGCTCCGGGGAAACCGGCCGCCGCAGCCGCTCGGTCTGCGCCTGGAGGCAGGGCAGCATCGCGAGCACGCCCAGCAGCAGCGCGAGCAGGCGCTGGAACGGACGGATGCCGTGGCGTGGGATCGTCATCTCGGGCTGTTCGTTGGAGAGCCGCGCCCCCCGGCGGGGGTTTCGCCGGAACTTGAAGGCTCTGTCTTAGGCTCTCCCGCCGCGGAGGCGAGCGAAAAATAAACCGATTAATCCCCGCGCGGGTTGCGCCGCGGATTCCGGCTGCGGGAGAAATCGGATGGCGACGGTCGCGTCCGGCGATAAAACGATTAATTGAAGCTTGCCTTTCTTGACCGGAAATGTGGAATCCCAGCCTTCCGGGCGGATTTTCGGCCGGCGTCCGTGCCATCGCCCGTCACCCCAAAGCATATCCACGAACCATGAAAGCCCAGCCTTTGAAGATCCTGTCGCTCCTGGCCGCCGCGTTCGGCGCGTCGCAACTTTCCACACAAGCCGCCATCCTGGTGGCGGCGGATGATTTCGACAGTTACTCGGACACCTCCTTCATCGTCGTGAGCGATGGCACGAACTCGCTGCTGCCGGACGGCGGGGGAGGGAATGCGATCGGCTACTCGGTGATGACGCCGGCCGCCGGCGGCTTCTTCGCGTCCGGCTTCGACTGGATCCCCGTGGTCCAGCCGGGTCCCGGCGGGCCGAACACCAGCACGGTGCCGGCCGAATACACGGTGTCCTTCGACCTGACGATCACCAGTGCCTACATCCCTGCGAACGGCATCGAGATCTGGTTCAAGGACCAGACCGGCCAGGGCGATCCCGAGGGCGATCCTTCGGCGAGTCTTTATGCGGTGGCCACGGGCGGCTTCACCACGGGCGTGACCCAGAGCGTGAGTTTCACTTTGGAAAACCCCGTCACCACCACGCCCTTCGGCTACACCGAGGGGTCCGGCTTCATGCCGCATCTGGTGGACGAGTGGCGCATCCGGATGAACGGCTTGGACTTCGGCTCACCTACGGAGCAGGAGTTCTCGTTCCAAGTCGACAATTTCCAGGTGACGGTCGTTCCCGAGCCGAGCGCCTTCATGGCCTTGCTCGCGGGTGCGGGCATCGCGGTGCTCCGCCGGCGGCGCGCCTGAGTTCCGTTGATCTTGTTCTCCACGGCCCGACCCCGGACGGAGGTCGGGCCGTTTTGCTTTCCAATCCGCGGCGCGGTGGCGGATGGTGTCACGCCGCGGAAGGCCGGGCCCTTGCTCCGCCTCGGCGCTGGAGGAGCTGGTCCGCCGTCACGCCGAGCAGGACCACGGCTCCGATGACGGCGAAGTTCAGGGAACTCGGGATGCCGAGCAGGTTGACCAGGTTCTGGAGCACTTGCAGCAGGGCGGTGCCGATGACGATGCCGAGGATCGAGCCCTCGCCGCCGCGCAGGCTGCAGCCGCCGACGACCGCCGCGGCGATGGCGTAGAGCTCGTAGAAATTCCCGTGGTTCGAGGGCGAGACCGAGTTCGTGTAGAGCGCGAACATGATCCCCGAGATGCCGGTCAGCAGGCCGGCGATCACGTAGGCCGCCGTGACCACGAGCCGGGTGTTGATGCCGGAAAAGCGCGCGGCTTCCTCGTTCCGGCCGATGGCGAACAAGTAGCGTCCGTAGACCGAGCAGTGCAGCACCACCCACAGGATCAGCCCGATCATCACCAGCGCGACGAAAGGCATCGGCAGGCCGAAAAGCTTGCCGCTGGCGAGCGCGCGCAGCGTCTCGAAGGCCGTGGGCGGGCCGAAGCCCATGGTCGTGTCGTCCGCGATGAAGCGGGCGATGCCGCGGTAGAGCAGCAGGCCGCACAGGGTCACGATGAACGGTTGCAGGTTCAGCCGCGTGATCAACGCGCCGTGAATCCAGCCGAGGGCCATCGGCATCGCCAGCACCAGCGCGACCGCCAGCGGCCACGCCCATTCCCACTGGACCAGGGCCATCGACATCACCACGCCCGTCAACGCGAGGAGCGAGCCGACCGAGAGGTCGATCCCGCCGGTGATGATCACCAGGCCCACGCCGAGGCTGAAGACGCCGTACATGCCGATGGAGTTGCCGAGATTCGTCAGGTTCGCCGCCGACATGAAACTGGGATTCAGCGACGCGGTGACGACGCACAGCACGACCAGCAACAAGAATATGCCGAGTTCTTTTTTCATTCGCGGTTTGAATCTTGATCGACCACCGAGCCACCGATGGCGAGCCGCATGACGGCTTGCTCCGTGGCTTCGGTCGCGTCGAGGATGCCGGTGAGGCGGCCTTCGTGCATGACGGCAATGCGGTCGCTGAGGTGGAGGATTTCCTCCATGTCGCTGCTGACCACGAGGACGATCGCGCCTCCATCGGCCAGGGCGCGGATCAGTTGGTAAATCTCTGCCTTGGCGCCGACGTCGATCCCGCGGGTCGGTTCGTCGAGGATCAGCACCTTCGGCTGCATCGCGAGCCACTTGCCGATGGCGACCTTCTGCTGGTTTCCGCCACTGAGGTTGCGGACGAGCGCCTCCGGCCCGGGCGTCTTGATCCGGAGCGCGGCGATCTGCTCGCGGGCCACCGCCGTTTCGCGGGAGCGGGCGATGAGGCCGCCTTTCGCGTAACGGCCGAGGTCCGGCAGCGTGGTGTTTTCCCGCACGCTCATGCCGGTGACGAGTCCCTCGCGCCGCCGGTCTTCCGGCACGAGGAAGATCCCATGCGAGATCGCGTCGCGCGCGTGGCGGATGACGAGCGCTTTGTCGCCAAGGCGGACCTCCGCCAAGCCGCGGGGATCCAGCCCGACGATCGCCTTCATGATCTCGGAACGCCCCGCGCCGACGAGGCCGGCGAAGCCGAGGATCTCGCCGCGGGCGGCCTCGAAGGAAACGCGCCGGTCGGGAAACCGGCCGGAGCGCGCCTCGCGGACACGCAGGTGGCCGGGCATTCCGGTCGTCCGGCGGGCATGGCGGGTTTGCTTGAGCTCGCGGCCCACCATCATCGCGACGATCGCGTCATGACGGATCTCGCCGCGGTCGAGCATCCCTGCGTTCCGGCCGTCGCGCAGCACCTCGACGCGGTCCGCGCACCGCTGCACCTCGCCGAGCCGGTGGGAAATGTAGATCACGCTCACGCCCTGCGCGCGCAGCCCGGCGACGACCTCCAGCAAGCGCTCCGTCTCGGTCCGCGTCAGGCTGGACGTGGGTTCGTCCATGATGATGACGCGGGCGTCGAGCGACAGCGCCTTGGCGATCTCCACCATCTGCCGGCGGGCGATGGAAAGTTCGCGCAGCGGCGTTTCGGCGGAAACGTCGAGCCCAAGCCGCTCGAGCAGCGGCTCGGTGGCGGCGCGGAGTTTCCTGCGGTCGATGATCCCCAGCCGGCTCCGAGGCTCGCGGCCGAGGAAAACGTTGGCGGCGATGTCCAGGTTGTCGAGGAGGTTGAGCTCCTGGTGGATGAAGGCGATGCCGAGCGCCATCGACTCCGCGACACTCGTGATGCGGACCGGTTTTCCGTCGATGAAAAGCTCGCCGTCGTCCGGCTGATAGACACCGCCGAGGATTTTCATCAGCGTGGATTTTCCCGCGCCGTTCTCGCCGCAGAGGGCGAGGACCTCGCCCTTGCGGAGCGCGAGCGACACCTCGTCGAGGGCCACCACGCCGGGGAAGCGCTTCGAGATGCCGCGCATTTCGAGCAGGGGAGTCATGGGGACTGAAATGGCGAGCACACGCGCCCTCGCGTGTTCCGGATCGCGCCCTCGCGGTCCGGTGGCTGTGAATCGCCGGGTGGGCCGCTTCCTTGGAACGCGCGCGAAGAGCCGGTCGGCCGGTTTCCGGCGAGGGCGCCGGTAACAGCCCGCGAGGGCGCGTGCGCTCCCCATGTTCCGCGGGTGGTCATTTCCCGAGGATCTCCGCCAGCTTCGCCTTGAACTCCGCCACGTCATCCTTGCGCAAGCTGCGGGTCGGCACGATCAGGCGCTCGTCGGCCAGCGCGTCGGTGTCGCCGGCGAGGTGCTTCGCCATCCGCGTGATCGCTTGCTTGCCGAACTCGTAAGGCTGCTGGACCACCGTCCCGTGGATGTCGCCGGACGCCACGCCCTCGAGCGTCTCGTCGTTTTCGTCGAAGCAGACGATCTTCACTTTTCCCGCCAGCCCGGCGGCGCGGACGGCGTTGAGGATGGCGGGCCCGTTGTAGTTGTAGAGACCGACCATGCCGGCGAGGTCCGGATGTTTCACCAGCGCGTCCTCCGCGTTCTTCTGGGCGCGGACGGTGTCGGTGTCGTCGGTGCGGATGTCGAGGATCTCGATGTTCGAGCCGGCGAGCTCCTTCTTGATGCCGCCGAAGCGCTGGCTGGCGTTCTCCGCGTCGGTGTTGCCGACGAAGGCCATGATCTTGCCGCCTTCCGGCAGGGCTTCCTTGAGCAGCTTTCCGGCCTCCACGCCGGCGGCGAAATTGTCGGTGCCGATGTAGGCCACGCGCTGGCTGTCCGGCGCGTCGCTGTCATGGCAGATGAGCAGGGTCTGGCCGGCGATGCGGTCGAGGAAGGCCGTCTGGTTCGCCGGATCGATCGGGCTCACCGCGATGCCGTCCACGCCCTTCGCGATCAGATCGTCGAGAATCTGCTGCTGCTCGGCCGCGCCGCCGGTGGACGGGATGCGGAAGTCCACCTCCACGTTGCCCATTTCCTTTTCCGCCTCCTCGCAGCCGGCGCGGGCGATCGTCCAGAAGGTCGCCGCGGTGTTCGTCACGAAGGCCAGCCGGACCTTGTCCCCGCCGGCTCCCGCGTCGCGCTGGCAGCCCGCCAGCCCGGCGGCGAGGACGAATGCGGCGGTCAGGCGGGTCAGGCGGTTGAAGCTCATGAACCGAACTTAAACGATTCATCCGCGGCCGCTGCAAGCCGGGAAAATCGGGCGCGGAGCGGCCGTCCAGCCCACTTCGCGGTCACTCCGGCCCAGCCGCAGGAGTTTTGAATAAACCGTTTAATTCCAGATTGACATCCCCATGCCCGACGGCTTGTCTCCGCACAACCCTGCTCCCCCGGTTCGCCGGCGGGCCGCGCGGGTTGCAAAACCCGAAAACCTGAACCCGACCGGACCGAGACCTCAGCCCGACCGCCTTCCCAGGCGGATCCACCGCCCTCCGGCAGCCGCCGGCATGGTGAATCCGCCGCCAAAGCCGCACCGCATCCCCCGACGGACATTCCGGCGGGCCGTGGCGCGATTCTCCCCACCGCAGACCTGACCCGACCTCATCCGATGAAGCCAACAAGACTCATCTCCATCTCATCATCCCTGGTGCTTCTCGCGGGAAGCGCCTCGTCCCTCTCCGCCCAGACCATCGCCCATTACCGCTTCGAGGGCACGCCGGACGGGGCCATCGCCACCGCGACCGACTCCTCCGGAAACTCCAACACGCTCAACCTCGCCACCGGCACCGCGACCTACAACGCGAGCGTCGCCCAAGTGAAAATCGATCCCGGCCAACTGGCGAACAGCAGTTCCGCGGCGACCAGCGGCGGCGCCTACTTCGTGGACGCCAATCCCGCGGCGAGCCTGCTGGGCACCACGTCCTTCCTGAATTTCACCATCGAAGGCTGGGTGAACTTCGGCGAGACGCGGTCCGGCGTGGAGTCGGTCGTGGGCAAGGTGGAGAGCGCCACCGGCGCCGAGGCGTTCCGCGACGGGTTCTACCTCAACTCGTTCTTCGGCGGCGAGTTCCGCCTCGAGGCCGCCACCATCGGCGGCGACTACATCGTCATGAACACCAGCGGCGACGGCACCATCGGCGCCACCGTGATCGCCGCGGCGAACACCTGGTACCACGTCGCCGCCGTGGGCGACGCCGCGGCGGGAACGCTCTCGCTTTATATCAATGGCGAGTTGAAGGCGCAGAAGACGGGATATGACGGCTTGTATGTCGCCGCTCCGGCCGCGAACTCGCGCTGGCTCGTCGGCGCGTCCGCGATCAACGACGGCCTGATCGTCGACCAGTTGAGCGGCATGATCGACGAGGTGCGCTTCAGCAACGTCGCCCTGCCGCCCGAGGAGTTCCTCCGCGCGAGCGCGGCCGACGACGACGGCGACGGCCTGCCGGATTCCTGGGAGATCGCGAACTTCGGCGATCTCACCTCGGCGCGCGGAACCCAGGCGCAGGACCCCTCGCTGGGCGCGGAATGGGACAACGACGGCGACGGTTTCTCCAATCTCGAGGAATTCCAGGCCGGCTCGGACCCGACCGACCCCGCCTCCGTCCCGGGCGACATCGATGCCGACGGCTTCGACGACGAGGTCGAGCTCCTTTACTTCGGCAATCTCAGCCAGGGACCGGACGACGATTTCGACGGCGACTTCACCTCGAACATCGACGAGATCAACGCCGGCACCTCGCCCACCAACGCGAACGACTGGCCGGACATCGACGACGACGGCATGGCCGACGGCTGGGAGCTGGCCAATGGCCTCGACGTCGGCGTCGACGATGCGGACCTCGATCCCGACGGCGACGACTTCTCCAACATCCAGGAATTCCTCGCCGGTTCCGATCCGCAGGACCCGGAGTGGACCCCGGAGCACGCCGTGCTCGCCCACCGCTGGAGTTTCAACGGCGACCTGACCGACTCCGTGGGCGGCAGCGACGCGCAGATCCTCAACAACGACGTGGAGAGCGTCGGCCAGTCCTCGGTGCTCGACGACTCGGGCATCGAACTCTACGGCGGGGACAAGGCGTTCAGCGACTACGTCCTGCTCGGAAACAACCTGCTGAGCGACCTCCAGGCCGACGGGGTGAAGCCGGTGACCATCGAGCTATGGGCCACCCAGAACGCGGTCCTGAACTGGAGCCGCATCTGGGACTTTGGCAATGACATCAACGGCGACCCCGGCCCGAACGGCTCGCTGCGGATGACCTGGTCCACCGGCACGGATCCCAACACCGACCAGGTCGAATGGGCCGGCAACGGCGCGGTGTGGAATAGCAACGCGCCCTATCAAACCGGAGCGCCCCACCACATCGTGATGACCATCGTACCGGCCGTTTACTCGAACGGCGCGATCGACGTCGGCAGCCAGGTGACCTGGTATTCCGCGCCCGCGGCCGGCAGCCAGCCGGAGGGCCACCCGCTGCTCGGCGCGCGCGGGACATTCAACACCACCGCTGACCTCCGCTCGCTCATCGACAGCGTCGGCTACCTCGGCCGCTCGATGTGGCCGGACGCGATCGCAGCCGCCACTTATGACGAATTCCGCATCTGGAAAGGCGCGCTGACCAAGACCGAGCGCGAGCTTTTCCAACTGCTCGGCCCGGACAACATCGACCGCACCGACGCGGACGGCGACGGCTTCCCGGACCAGTGGGAGCTCGTCCACTTCGGCAACACCACCACCGCCACGGTGGGCGCCGACAGCGACGGCGACGGCGAGAACGACGAGGTCGAACTCGCCCAGGAAAGCGAGCCCTCGAACCCGCTCTCGGTCGGCACGGACCGCGACGGCGACGGCCTGCCGGACGAATGGGAACTCCAGTATTTCAACAACCTGCTCCAGGGCGCGTCGGACGATCCCGACCTCGACTTCAGCGACAATGCCGACGAGTTCGCCTTCGGCACCGATCCGACCGATCCGGACTCCAGCCCGGACACCGACGGCGACGGCATCCCCGACGGCTGGGAAATGTATTGGTTCGGCGATCTGACCACCGCGGATTCTACCCAGCGGGAAGGCGGCGTGGACACCAACTTCGACGGCGACTTCGACACCGACCTCGAGGAATTCCTCGGCGGCTTCGATCCGCTCGACCGCTTCTCCGGCCGCGACACCGAGAACGGCGGCGCGGGCGACGGGCTGCCGGACTACTGGGAGTTCTTCTACTTCGAGCCCCATGTCGGCGCGAACTACCTGAACATCGTCGTGCCCTCGCAGGACTTCGACGGCGACGGCGCGACCAATGCCGAGGAATTCGCCGACGGCACCGATCCCGCCGACGCGGACGACTTCCGGGACGACAACGGCGACGGCTACTTCGACGGCATCGCCCTGGCCGCGACCGATGCGCTGGGGGTCTCCTCGTTCAATGCGGGGACGAACTGGCCGGGCGCCGTGGCCCCGGTCGGCGGAAAGAACTACATGGTCGCGAACGGCCTCACGCTGCGCACGCCGAACGTGGCGGGCCAGACCACCACCTTCGCCGGCCGGCGTTTGGTGTTCTACGGTGGCCAGCTCTGGCTCAAGGGCGGAAACAGCATCGCGAGCGCGAACTACGTGCTCGACGGCGCCACGATCCGCAACGCCGAGGACGTGGGACTGCCGATCACCGTCGCCGGCACGATCGAGGCGTTCCGCCCGTCCGTCCTGCACGCGGACAACGGCACGCTCGTCGTCGCGGCGAACGTCACCGGCAACGCCGGCCTCACGCTCCGGGGCAACGCCACCGTCATCCGGGAAATCCAGTTCACCGGCGCAGCCAACACCTGGACCGGCGACCTGACCCTCGAGCCGAGCGCCAGCCTGATCGTCAATGGCACGCTCACCCCCGGCGCCGGCAGCCTCTATCAGATCGCCCCGCGCGCCGGCGGCGTGACGAACTCGATCGGCGGCACCGGCAATCTCACGCTGGCCGGCACCATGGACATCGACCTCGCCGCGGCGGTGCCCACCGCGGAGGCCAGCTCCTGGAACCTGATCACCGCCACGCCCACCTTCGATCCCGGCTTCACCGTCACCGGCTCCGGCTTCACCTCGGACGGCGGGGCCGTCGGCTCCCGCGTCTGGACGGACGCCTCGGGTGACTACACCTTCGACGAAAGCACCGGCGTGCTCACCTACACCGGCTCGCTGGAAGGCTACGTCACGTGGTCCGCCGGCGCGGGTCTCACCGCCGGCGTCAACGACGGCCCCGCGCAGAATCCGGACGGGGACGGCTACGCGAACCTGCTCGAGTACCAGCTCGGCGGCGATCCGCTCGCCTTCGACGGCGATCTCGTCGCCGTCACCGAAAGCGGCACCCACCTGGTGTTCGCCTTCGACCGGCTGGCGGGCTCCGCGGCGGATTCCACGCTGGATTTCCGCTGGGCGGCGGACCTCGCCACCTGGAACACCGTGCCCATCGGCCCCACCAGTTCCGGCCCGGATGCCAACGGCGTGATCGTGACGGTCACCGCTGGCGGAGGCGCGGCGGCCGGCTACGACCGGATCGAGGTCCAGTTGCCGAAATCCAACGCCGCCGGCGGCAAACTCTTCGGCCAGCTCCAGGCCGCGCAACCTTGAGTGCTTCCCGGTGTAGAAGGTAGTCCAGCATCGCGGGTCCGGACCTCGGTCCGGGCCCGCCCTTCATGGAGCGCCGACTTCGGTCGGACCGTGTCATCCCGACCAAAACCCTCCCGCGCCGGCTGAAGCCGGCGCTCCGCCTGCCCACATGACCATGAAAACCCGATTGCTAAACATCGCCTTAATCCTTCTCGCCCTCGCCGGATTCCTGCGGGCGGCGGAGGAAAAACACACCTTCGTCCTCGTCCACGGCGCCACCGCCGGCGGCTGGGAGTGGAAAAAGACCGGCAAGTTCCTCGCCGAGGACGGCCACGAGGTCTACCGCGCCACCCTCACCGGCCTCGGCGAGCGCATGCACCTGAACAGCCCGGACATCGACCTCGAGACGCACGTCAACGACGTGGTGAACCTGATCCTCTTCGAGGACCTCGACGACATCGTCCTCACCGGCCACAGCTACGGCGGCATGGTCATCACCGGCGTGATGGACCGCGTGCCGGAGCGCATCAAACACGTCGTTTTCCTCGATGCCGCGGTGCCCGAGGACGGCATGTCGCTCTGGGACCACTTCGGCGGCCGCGGCGGGCGCGACCCGGAACGCTTCAAGGACGGCTTCATGCAGGTCCCGTGGGTCGGTCCCGATGCCAAGCCGCCGCACAATGTGAAGCAGTCGATCAAGTGCTTCAGCCAGCCGGTTTCCTACAAGAATCCCGCCGCCAAGGCGCTCGATGTCACCTACGTCGCCTTCGTCCCGGAGGACCGCTCCGCCGAGGAGCGGGCGAAGACGGACAAGAGCTGGCAGCGCGCCGTTTCCCGCGGCTGGACGATCCGCACTTTCCCCGGCGGCCACGTTGCCCAGGAGGAGGACCCGCGCGGCGTCGCCACCCTGATCGTGGATTCCGTGGGCGACCAAAACAAACCCGTCGCCGCCGCGGGTCCGCGTCCCGCGCCCCCCGTCTCGCCCGAGGTCCATCCGGACGGCAAGGTCACCTTCCGCTTCAACGCGTCGGGGGCGGAAAAGGTCGAGCTCAGCGGCCAGTTCCTCGATGGCAACCGGCCGATGGAGAAGGACGACTCCGGCCTGTGGACGGTCACCGTCGGCCCGGTCGAGCCGAACCTCTATCCCTACAACTTCGTCGTCGATGGCGTCGGCGTGGCCGATCCTTCGAATCCCGACCTCTTTCCGAACGAGCGGTTCAAGCCCAGCCTCGTCGACATCCCGGCCGATCCGCCGCTGCTCCACGCCCTCCGCGACGTCCCGCGCGGCGAACTCACGACCTGCTACTACGAATCGAAAACCCTGGGCCGCACCCGCCCCCTGATCGTCTACACGCCGCCCGGCTACCGCGCTGGCGGCGAGACTTATCCCGTCCTCTATCTCGTGAGCGGCACCACCGACACCGAGGAAACCTGGGTGAAGGCCGGTCGCGTGAATGTCATCCTCGACAACCTGATCGCGGAAAAGAAAGCCGTGCCGATGGTCGTGGTCATGCCTTACGGCAACATGATGGTTGGCACGCCGCGGCCCGCCTCGCCCCAGGCCGCGGAGATGTACCAGGTCTTCAACGAGGAGCTGACCGGCAACGTCCTGCCCCACGTCGAGGCGAACTACCGTGTCCGCACCGACCGCGACGGCCGCGCCATCGCCGGCTTTTCGCGCGGCGGCGGCCAGTCGCTGTTCACCGCCTTCAGCAATCCGGACAAGTTCGCCTGGGTCGGCTCCTACGCCGCCTTCCTCACCCCGCAGGTCTGCGACTCCCACTTCCCCGATCTCGCCGGGAACCCGCCGAAGCTGCTCTGGCTCGGCGTCGGCAAGGACGACTTCCTCTATCAGCCGGCGCGCGAGTTCGAGACGTATCTCCAGGAAAAGAACATCGACCACCGCTCGCTCGTCACCGAGGGCGGCCACACCTGGATGAACGCCCGCCACTACCTCGCCGAAACCCTCCAACTCTTCTTCCAATGAGCCCATTTGTGAGAATCGCCGCGGCTTTCGTTCTGATTTCAGCTTCCGCCGCGCACGCCCAGAGCCCGGACGAGCAATACGTCCCCGGGCCCGATTCCAAGCCGCAGCCCGGCGTGCCGAGGGGCACCGTCACCAAATACGTCTGGAATGACAGCAAGGTCTTCCGCGGCACCACCCGCGACTACTGGGTCTACGTCCCCGCGCAATACGAGGAGGGCAAGGAGGCCGCCGTCTTCGTCTGCCAGGACGGTATCCTCTACGAGGCCCCCACGGTTTTCGACAACCTGATCCACAAGAAGGAAATGCCGGTCACCATCGGCATCTTCATCCAGCCCGGCAGCTTCCCCGGGGAAGGGGAGGGCGGCCAGCCGCGCTCGAACCGCAGCGTGGAATACGACACCCTCAGCGACGACTACGCGAAGTTCCTGCTCAAGGAGATCCTGCCCGAGGTCGCCAAGAAATACACCCTCACCGATGATCCCGAAGGCCGCTGCATCGCCGGCAACAGCTCCGGGGCGATCTGCGCCTTCACCGTCTGCTGGGAGAAGCCCAACGAGTTCCGCAAGTGCTTCACCACCATCGGCAGCTTCACCAACATCCGCGGCGGCGACAAGTATCCGGAAATGGTCCGCCGCGCCGCGAAAAAGCCGATCCGCATCTTCCAGCAAGGTGGCGCCAACGATCTGGACAACCAGTTCGGCAACTGGGCGGAGGCGAACAAGGCGATGGCCGCGGCGCTTGAGAAGAAGGGCTACGACCACCAGTTCGTTTTCGGCGAAGGCACCCACAGCACCCGCCACGGCACCGCCATTTTTCCCGACGCCATGCGCTGGATGTGGAGGGATTTCGAATGATGAATGATGAGTTAAGAATTCTGAACTTTGAATTCTAAATCTCTTTGCGCGGTAGCGACTTGCCATCCACCCATTTCCCCCGGACCAAGATCTCGCGCATGTATTCGGGGATGCCGAGGCTCGCGTCGTGGATGAGCGAGACCGCCACGAGGATCGTGATTCGTCCGATCTCCTCGGGATTCTGCTCGATGCCGGCATCCAGCGGCATGTCCCGCACGTTCGTCCCGGCAAGGCCGATGTCCTCCGGGACGCGGCGGCCGGCCTTTTCCAACATGGTTCGCACGGCGATGCTGTCGGTGAGAATGCCGTCCGGTTTCGCCTTCTCCAGCCATCGTTCGAAGCGCTCCTGCTGATCGGTTTCGGCGATATCCTTCAAGAAGAAGAACGGGGCCACGCGGGAGCCGATTGACGGCCCATATTGGGACCAAAGGAAACCCGCGCCGAACATCCGCGCCTTGTCCCAATAGCCGACGAATCCGATGCGCGTGTATCCGTGCTCCCGCATCCTCTCGAAGGCCAGCATCGTGTTGGTCGCCTGCGCGCTCGTCACATAGTGGAGCGGTGGCGCCTGTTCCCTGAATCCGCAGCGAACCGCCGAGAACTTCTCCCAAGCGAATGCCTGCCAGTCCACGCGACACTCCCCCGGCGGGAGGGGCGCGAGGATGATACCGCGGATGTTGCGCGCTAGGAAGATCCGCTCGAGGCGCTTGAGCGGCTGCTTCTCGTTCACCGGAAAC
The DNA here is from genome assembly GCA_965651855.1 of uncultured Verrucomicrobiales bacterium. Classification (GTDB taxonomy): domain Bacteria; phylum Verrucomicrobiota; class Verrucomicrobiia; order Verrucomicrobiales; family Akkermansiaceae; genus Luteolibacter. The sequence goes on along the minus strand of CBFGTW010000027.1, from coordinate 21,205 downwards.
TCTTCGAGACGATAGCCGAATTTCTCCGCGGCCATGGTGGCTCCGCGCCAGCAATTCGAAAACGAGGGCTGGGCGTGCAGCTTCGCGGGATCCGGATAGGCGTTGATGAACGCCAGCGCGGCCTGCACCGGCTGGGCTCGCGACTGGTGTCGGTGTCGAGCGAGCGCCGTCGCCATCGCGTTCGGCCGGTAGCCCAAGCGATCCGCCGCGGCCCGGATCTGCGCGCGCCGGCTCTCGGAGATCGAGGGATGGTTTTTCAAAGCGAGCGATACCGCGGCCGCTGTCACTCCAACCTCGCGGGCGATGTCCTTCATGGTCACCGTCGGTTTCGTCGGTGCCTTCTCCGTGGGCCGCGGCATTTTCGGCTGATCCGGTTTGCTCACGTCGACAGTTGATAGCGCTCCCGTTTAATCGCACAAGCACGAATGCGTTCGACTCGATCGCGCCGCGCCTTCTTTTTCCAATACTCACGACGCGGTGTCGGAAACCCCTCTCCACGCGCAGGCTTCCGTCCGCGCTTCCCGTGCAGGCCGCAGCTTTCCATCGATGAAAACGCTTTTGCTTCTCCTGTTGTTCAGTTGGCTCGTGGCGCCCACCGAGGGGGCTCCGGTCAAGGTGACGGAAAAGGTGCGGGTCCTGCAAACCGAGGTGAACGGCTTCGTGCATCCGGGGATCGGGCTGAACAAGGAGATGCTGGAGGATCTTCGGGCCCAGGTGCTGGCGAAGCGCGATCCGTGGTACTCCGGTTTCGTCAAACTCGCGTCGAGTCCCCGGTCATCGAAGAACGTCGCCAGCGCCAACCGCAGCAAGGACGACCCGACGCGGCCGGCGATGGATGCCTTCGAAAACGGGGCCGTCGAGGGGCGGCTCAAGGTCGATTCCGACGTGGCGCTGCGGCAAACGCTGATGTTCTGGTTCACCGGCGAGGAGGTTTACCGCGCCAACGCGATGCGCATCGTCCGCCTGTGGTCGAAGATGGACCCCGCGAAGTTCAAGGCCTACAACGAGGTCTACATCCACTGCTCCTTTGCGTTCAAGGACATGATCATGGTCGCGGAGCTGCTGCGCGGCATGGATTCGCCGAGTCGCGAGTGGGCGTGGACGGAGGAGGACACGGAGGCGTTCTCCAACAACTTCGTCATTCCCGGAGTCACCAACTTTTTCGACTACAACGGCTGGTTCATGAACCAGAACGGCTTCGCCTACGCTCCGGCCATCGCGGGGGCGATTTTCAGAAGCGATCCGCAGGATTTCGCGAAACGGGTCGAACGCTTCACCGTGAACAAGGACGGTCCGAACAAGGGGTCGAGTTTCTCCATCCAGGATCTGGCGCGGCTGGTCGATACGAATGCGCTGACCGGCGAAAAGGTCGACAACCCCCAGGTCCAGATCACGGAGATGGGGCGAGACCAAGCTCACGCCGGCGACGACATGACGATCTTCACCACGATCGCCCGGATCCTGAATTCGCAGGGAACGACGGTCGACCCGGTGACGGGAGTTCCCTCGACGGCGTCCAATGCCGTCGGGGTTTATGCGTTTCTCGACGACCGCATCCTCGCGGCGGCGGACCATTTCTGCCGCTTCATGCTCGGCTACGAGACGCCGTGGATTCCGACGCCCTCCCGTCAGATCTATCCGCGGATCGCCGACAACTACCGAGGCCGCATCCGCCAGCACCGGATGTGGGACTTGTATTATCACTACACCTGCAAACAGGGAGTCGATCTGGCGGAGAAGGCGCCTTACTATCACGAGACCTTCCTCAAGCGGATTGTCAGTGATGACTATGATTGGCTTTACATTCCCAAAGAAGCGAGCGGCGAGGCCCTGAAGATCCCACCTTCGGAACAAGAGCCGGCGACCGTCGAGGTGGAGCTGCGGTCGGCGAACCTCACGAAGAAATCGTTCACCCGAAACGAGGGCGACATCTCGTTCGTGCGGGTGAACGCCTCGCCCGCGGGAGCGAGGCTCTCGATTCTCAGTTGCGCCACCGAGCGGAAGACCGTCGGCCTGCGCATCCGCACGACGGGTGCCGCGGAAGTGGAGATGTCCGGCTTTGCCGATCCCTGGCTGCTTCCGAACACAGGGGGCGAATGGCGGCACGTGTTCTACACGATGAGTGCCCTCGAGCGCTTCGGTGACATTGTGTTTTTCAATGTCAAGGGACTGCCCGGCACGGTCGTTGATTTTGATCAACTCCTGCGCAGGACCGACGTCACTCCTCCGGTTTTCGCTAGGGGCGATGCGCCCTTGGATCTCGTGGCCTATTCCGGGGCCTCGGTGCGGCTGGACTTCTCCGCCACCGGAAATCCATCCATCACCTACAGGAGTCGCGATCTTCCAAAGGGCGCGGTCCTGGACCCGAAAAGCGGCGCGTTCTCGTGGAACCCGACCACCACCGGGCAATGCGTGTTCATCGTGGAGGCGGCGGACGGAGACGTCGTCGCGGCGAAGAAAGTATCGATCCAGGTGGTCGCGGATCGCGCGACCGCCTTGGAGCAGATCAAGACCGGATATGATTCGGGAACCACCTATGTCGAGGCTTCGATGGACCGTTGCAAGGCCCTTCACGCCCGTGCTCTGAAGGCCCTGGGCACCGCGTCGGACGCGGAGTTCTTCTCGATGTTGGTCCAGCTCAAGGAGGCCTTCGATGCTCTCGAGCCGCTGACTCCATTGTTGCCCGACGGCAGCATGGACTTCCCCAAGATTGTCTCCGCGAACATCGACAAGGTCGCCATGAGTCTGCTGGTGGACGACAACGACGACACCTTCGTGGGCTTCTATCTCGCTCCCGACCGACTCTACGACTTCGACTTCGGACCGGACTTCAAGTTCTCCGCCACCGCCTTCGCGATGGAAGGACGGGTCAACTTTGAAGACCGCATCGACCGGGTCAAATTCCACGGCTCCAACGACCGGAAGAACTGGACGGATCTCACGTCCGAGCCCACCGGGCGCTACACTGAATTGACGAGGATCGAGGCCGCCCGCCGCGTGGCCGGCTCGACCTTCCGGTTTCTGCGGATCCAGAAGCACAGCGGCGGCATCCTCGAGCCGTCCGAGCTGCGGATTTTCGGCGAGCGCCACCAATCGGGCAACAAGCTGGAATCCGTCACGTTGAGCTCCGGGCAGCAACGGGGCGTCCGGGTCGCTGTGGGAGATCCGGTCCGGGTGAACATCCAGGCCCGCGAACCGATCCAGCGCGTCCGTGTGCGTGTCCAGGGCATCGACGCCCATGTGACACACCAGGACTCGTCTTCTTGCATGGCCGAGGCAGTGATGCTGCCGGGCCAGGCAAAACCCGGTCCCGTGGAATTCTCGATCGACTACCAACGGAAGAACGGAACTCCGGCCGACACGACTCATGTCACGACCGACGGCTCGCACCTGATCCTGGTCGACGAGTCGGAATTGATCCGGGATCTGCCGAAGCTCGCGAAACTCATCGATCCGAACACCGGCGACGAGGCCGCCCACGCGAAGCGGATGCTCGATGCCTTGTTCGACAACAATCCCGACACCTTCACGGAACTCAACTACAAGGGTCTGGGAGCCGGGGCCTATCTGGTGTTCGACTTCGGCCCGCGAAAGCGCGTAAAGCTCTCCGCCGTGGAAGCGATGGCCCGACCGAAATTCCGCGACCGGCTCGCTGGCGCGGTGGTGGAAGGATCGGACGACGGCGAAAGCTGGACGACCCTGACCGAGGGAGCGATCCCGACCGAGGACTGGCAGAGCTTGAAAATGAAGCCCTCCGCGAAATCCTTCCGATACCTCCGGATCTTCAACCGGAACAACTGGCACTCCAACGTGTCGGAACTCCGATTCCACGGAACGGTGAAATGAGCTCCGTAATTTTTTCTAACAATTTCCAGAAAATGATGACCTGCTCGTTTCTTCCCAACAAACCTGCTTCCCGGATTCGCCGGCTGCTCGCCTGCACGGCTCTCTTGATGAGTGGCGCGAACCTCCTGGCCGAAGCGCCTTCCGCCCCGGCCAAGCACTTCCCTCATCCCGAGCGCATTCGCTACGATGGCGATTCCCTGACAATCGAAGGCGAAGACATCTTCATGTCCTCCGCCGCGTTCCACTACTTCCGCGTTCCCCGCGAGCTGTGGCGCGATCGTTTCCAGAAGATCAAGGATGCTGGATTCAACACGGTGGAAACTTACACGCCGTGGAATTGGCACGAGCGCGACATGCCGGCCGGGCTCGATGACTTCTCAAAAGTGGATCTGAGCGAATTGGAAACATGGCTCAAGATGGCGCACGAGGAATTCGGCTTCCACACCATCGTGCGACCCGGACCGTTCATCTGCGCCGAGTGGGCCGGAGGCGGTTATCCGCGCTGGTTGGCGAAGTTCGGCCCCGATCTCGGCAAGGAGTTCTGGCTGCGGGGACCGCATGACGATCACGTCGCGTGGAGCGTGCATTGGTACGAGGCCATTTGCCCGCTGATCGCCCGCGAGCAGATCACCAGCAAGCCCAAGGGGGCCAAGGGCATCATTCTCGTCCAGATCGAGAACGAATACGATTACTACAAAGGGCCCGAGAAAACCAAGGTGCTGAAGGCGCTCCACGGTGCCGTGAAGGAGGCCGGCGTGGAGATTCCCGTGTTCACCTGCCGGACCGAGGAAGTCCGCCTGGGCAAGGAGCCCGCGCTTTCGCAGGTGTTCGACTGCGACAACCTTTATGTCGCCATCGACGCCGGCCCGAGCTGCGCCCAGCGCATGGTGTCGTTGCGTGCCCTGCAGCAGGACGCCCCGGGTTTCGTCACCGAACTTCAAGGCGGCTGGTTTTCCCTGACGGGCGAAAAACTCAGCGAAGACCACCACTCCGACGCGCGCCACTACAATGCCATCCAGATGATGTCGATGCTCGGCGGCGCGACCGGATTGAATACCTACATGTTTGTCGGAGGCACGAACTTCGGCGGTTGGGGCGCACGCGGGCAGACCACCACTTACGACTACAACGCCGCCTCGAGGTCGGAGAAGAGGTCCACGCCTTGTTTCCTGGCCGTTCCCCAGGTGGGTAAGGTTCCATTTCTGGCTGCCGCCGGCGTTCCAAGCCCATTGAACGGCATCCGTGCCATCGGCAGTGCCGCCGGAGACAAGGTCGATGACCTTGTTGCTGTTGCGGCTGACGATCGCGTAGGTGCCGTCGGGGATGGTACGTCCGGCGTCGCTCCACAGTCCGATGTCGCCAATGTGCAGGATGTCGACGTGGCCATTGTTGGCGGTCACGTTGAAGCGGTAGAACCGATAGGCGGTGGTGTTGCCGATGTCGTAAGTGTTCCGCTGCATCCGATAGGTGAAGGTCTGGTTACTCTGCGTATCGAGCGTGGTCCAGGTGCTGCCATCTTGGGACCCTTGGAACTGCCAGTTCTTCGGATCGCGTTCGGGGATGAGGGGAGCGGAGTTGACCGTGTAGCGCTTGATGACTTGGGCGTTACCCGCGCCGAAGTCATACTGCAGCCAGCCGGTCGTGCCACCTCCATGGAACCAGAGAGAGCCGTTGTCCTGATCGAAGGCATTATAGGCGTTGGCCGGGTTGTTTTGGTCGTCGGTGGTCGTGCCGGTGGTGGCGAGGTTGACCATTCCCACGGGAAGCAAGGCCGCGGAGAACTCGGGCGAGTTGCCGCTGGTGCCGGCCGAGTTTTTCGCCCGGGCCACGTAGTAGTAGGTCGTGCCGGGGCTCGCGGTCGTGTCCGCATAACTGGTCTTGTCGGCGGGCAGGTTGCTGGCGATGACGCTGTAGCCGCTGCCGGAAGTGGTGGAGCGGAGCAGGTCGTAGCCGGTGGCGCCGAAAGAGGCCAGCCAGCGCGCGGTGATGGCCTTGTTGGAACCGGAGGCAAGCATGGCCGCCGGGGCAGCCGGCGTGGTGACGAGGCCGCCGGTGCCACCGGTGAAAGCCACGTTGGACCAGGTGGTGGTGTTGGACGTCGCATTCCCACTGCACACGAACAGGCCGATATAGACGGTGGACGGGAGGTTGGCGAAGTATCCGTTGAGCCTGACCGACCAACTGGTGCCATCCAGCGAGGTGTAAGCGTTGATCATGCCGCCCCGGCGTTCGATCTTGAGCCAGTAGGGCACGCCAGGAGGAAAGCCGTGCGAAATGTCATCCCGATTGGGGCCGCCCCAGACTTCGGTCCATCCGCGGAAGTGGGATTCGAGCAAGAAGCCGCCCGCCTGGGTGGGCACAAGGCCGATCCAAGCGCGCTGCGAAATGGCGCCGACCAGATTGTCGCGGATCATCAGCGCATGCTTGCCGTTTTGTGAGCCGGAATAGGTGGCTGAGGTCATCCTGGCAACAAGGGCGCAGTCGCCAGTCATCGCTTTGTAAGCAAACTGGCCGTCGTCAGCCCCATCCGACCATGCCCCGCCTCCGAGTCCGGTGACCGTCCACACGCCGTTCGAATAGGAGGAGCTGCGTCCTGCGGTCTGGGTGCCAAGAGTGGTCAGGGTCAATCCGCTCGATGCCGGTGAAACCTCCGGGAAACTGATGGCCGCCGCCGGGCTGGCGGTGGTGAAGTCGGCTGCCTTGGAATACATCAAGTTGCCGCCTCCGCCTAGTGATTCGAGTTTGCGATCAATCCAGGGAGTGGGGAGGTTTTTGCGGTTTTTGTAGGCGTTTCGAATGATTAAAAGCGCGGCGTTATCGGGAATGAAATAATAGGAATTGTTGGCCCAATAGAGCGAATCAATGGTCCCGAAATTAACGAAGGGATTATTAAGACCGAGGGAGTTGCGGGCGTAGTATTCGCCGACGGCCAGCAACCGGTTGTCCATTTCGGAATAGAGATCGATGCCTTGTTTCCAGGCGATTTCGGAGATCAGGGTCATGCCCAGCAGGGTGCCATAGGCGTGCCCCTGATCACGGCCGGTCTCGCCCATTTCGCCTATGGCCAGCGTGTTGCGCAGGCCGGAGGCGGGGTTGGTTCGGTAAACATTAATGCAGTGATTGAACTTTTCGGTGTCGTCCAGGAAAGCGGCAATCGCCATGCCGGCCTGCAGGTAAATCATGCCTTTGTTGGCGGGGCCGGTGGTGTTGAAGCCGGCAATGCTCGCGGGCCAGTAAACATTCAGGAAGTAGTTTTTTGACCGTGGTGGTGTCGGCCGCCGTCCATCCGGGCCAGGTGCCGCGCAGGATGCTGGCGCCGCCGGCATAAGCGATGGCGAAGTCGCCGACCGAAAGCGGGATTTCCTGACCGGTGAATGCCGTATGCGTGGTGGCCCATGCGATGAGCAGGTCGCGGGCTTCTGCGCATAGGCGTTGTTACCCGTGAAATACCACATGAGCGACAGATTGTAGACGGCGACCATGTCGTTCTTCCAATAGGTGAGATTGACGTCGGGGGTGCGGCCGACCTCCGCGTGCGGGCCGTTCGGGGCGTAGGTGAGCTGGGAGGTGCTGGCGGCCGCGAGGCCCTCGTAGCCGGTCTTCCAAGGTTCCTTGGCGAGGTTGGCCTTGATGGTGTCCAGCTCCTCGCGGGTCGTCGGAACGCAGGGATGCGTGTACGCGTGCAACTGGGAGAGTCCAAGGGCGCATAACAGCGCCAAGGACCTCAGCCAGTGGATGATGGATTTGTGCATGGTCTTTTGGGTTTGGTCTGGGTTGTGTTTTCGCTTTCAGATGGACGGGGTGCCGGGACCCCGTCCGTTCACGGAGATTGGTGGTGGCTGCGGAGATTTGTTATCTCCGCCACGGCCCGGTGCCGGAGAGCGGATTCGGGAAAGGCTTCCGCCCACTCGAGCGCGGCGGCGGAATCCTGGAGCGCCCACTGATGGAGCACGGCCATGACGGCTTCGTCCTGCACGGTTCCCGGTTCGAGGTCCGAGACGAGATGGGCCGCCGCGGCCGGGTCGGATTTGGAGAGCACGAATGAGGCGCTGGCCAACAAGCGGTCCCGCCACTCGCCGGGCGGCTGCCCACAGGCCCAGCTGAGGGCGGCTTCCGGTTCCTGCCCGCACCAGTGCATCGTCAGATGCTCAAGCAGGGCACCGTGATCGTCCTCGTCCGCGCCGTGGGCGAGTGCGAGCGTGACGGCTTGGCGGGGATCCGTTTCCGCCACCGCGAGACAAATCGTGGAGCGAGCGGAACGTCGGGCGGCCGGATTCTCCAGCCCCGAGACCCAATCCAGCGCCGCCTCCGCGTCCCGCGCGGCCCAGTCGGTCAGCAGGCTTCGGATGCGACCCTCGCGGTCGCTTTGGTCGTGAAGCGCGTCGGCTTCGGCCAGCTCTCGGGCGGGATCCGCCGTCCCGTGTCCGAGGCGGGAAGGCGACGTGGCTGAGTTTCCTTCGACGCGGTGAAGAGCCGCTCCGCTGGGCTTCGCAGCCGGGGTTGTTTCCGATCCGCGTATCTGGACGAAGGCGAGTCCCGCCGCCGCGCAAAGTCCGCCGGCCGCCGTCAGAATCCAAAGGGATCGTGACAAGGTCAGCCGGCCGATCGCGGAGCACGCGGCCAGGTTGGGCTTATTCATCGGGTTTTTGGCGAGCAAGCAGGACTTGGATCCTCGATCCGGGCGGATCGCGTGGGTTGGGTCCAAGTTGTCGAGCCTACTCCCAACGTGCCGGTGGAAGGCAAGGGGTGGATGGCTTGTCCGTTCAAGTTGGCAGGGGATATTGGAAAATCCACGGACTGGATTTGCCTTGGGCGATCCACCGCTGGCTTCAGCGGAGCCTCACATACAGCGCGGGCACATTGGCGGGGAAGCTCCACGTCACCCGCTCCCGCAGCCCCGAGGCATCGAGCGGAAGCACCTGCGAGGGCACTGCCGCCGGCGACCACGAGGTGAGATCGGTCGAACTCTCCAATGTCATCGACGAGTGAAAGCCCGCGCGCCGGTCGTAAGTCAGCCTCGCCACGTCGTTCTGGACCTGCCACGAGCACCACGGCCCGGCGTCGCTCTCCCGCGCGCGGCCCAGCAGATACCACTCGACTCGATTTGGCCGCCCGTCCTGGTCGGGGTCCGCGGCGGGACCGCTGATGTCGGCTTCCGCCAGCGCGGCCACGGAGAATTCCGACTGACGCCAGCTTTCCCAATCGAGCGCCGCCCATTCGTCCGCATCCGCCTCGCCGACCAGCGCGATGTCGTCCACGTGAAACGCGGAAAGCGCCGACCCGCTGGCATTCTGGATCCACAGGCCGTTGAAGTCGTATGCCCCGGCCAAGCCCAGCTCCGACAACGGGATCACCACGCGCGTCCAAACTCCTGCGGCCGGCGCGGGGATCGCCCTGGCCGCTTGGGCAATCCCGTCGCGCAGGCCGATGACCTGCAGCGCCTGCCCGCCACCCGCGCCTCCGTGAATCCAGAACGCCACCGCCGCGTACCCGGAGGTGTTCTGGAAGGTCTGTCGCCGCAGGTAGAGTGCCGCCCAGCCGCCTGCCGTGACCGATACGGCGGACGATCCGCGCCGCACCGGAGCCGACGATGACAGATCCACCGTGGCCCAGCTCCAGTTCTGCCACTCCGCGGCGAGCCCGTCCTGATAGATCATCTCCGTGAACCTCGGCTCGGTCGTTTCCTCTCCCACGATCACGCCGCGCCCGCTCGTTCCCAGATAGATCCGGCCGTGCGCCCGCGGATCGCCCGTCAGGTCGTTGATGTAGCCGAACTGATGCAGGCTGTCATTGATCCGATGCCACGTCGCGCCGGTGTCGTCGCTGCGGAACAATCCGTCGATTCCGCCGACGCGTCCCCACAGGAAAATCGCCGGGTAGCCCGTGCCGTCCGCGGAACGCCCGAAGCCAATCCGGTAGCCGCGCTGGACCGATGGCACCTGGACGAAATCCGCGCCTCCATCCGTGGACCGCCAGAGTCCGCCGCTCCACGCCGTGAGCCAGAGGTGGCCGGCCTGGCCCGGCACCGCCTCGATCCGGTCGCTGCCGGACGGGAGATTGGTGTCCCCCGCGGAAAAAGTCGCGCCGCCATCCGCACTCACGTGCACCGCGCGGGTCGAGCGGTCGAGAACGGTGAACCGCAGCGGATTCACCCGATCCGCCGCCGGCCACAGATCGCCCGCCGGACTGCCGGGGCACGGCGTCCAGGTTTCCCCGTCGTGGGTGGACACGTAGGCGACCGAGGCGTCGGGACACCACAGGATCCTCGAGCCATCGGCCGAAACCGCGAGTTCGCCGCGCGCTGTGGACGCGGTTGGTGGCGCGGTTGGAAAGTCGGCCCACGTCGAGCCGCCATCCCGCGAGACCGCTCCGGTCGCCCCGTGCATCTTGGCAAGTACGGCGGGTGCCGTACCCGCGCCGTCGAGCGCGTGCGTCGTCCCTTTGCGCGGCGAATGGCGGCCGAGCGCGGGCGAGGCGTCGAGGTTGTCATGGCGGAAGCCGTCGAAGTCGCCGATCACGCTGACCAGCGGCGGTCCCGCTGCCGGGCTGACGAGCGCCAGCGGCACGCATTCCTCCAGCCCCCGGCAGTCGAAGGACCAGGCCGGTCCTCCCGGAGTCGCGCCGAGGTTCGAGGTCGTGAAGATTCCGTAGCCGGTGATGAACGACGCGCGTCCCGAGTCGAAGGGATCGATCTCCACGTCGCTGATCCAGTGTGGCGACAGCGAGGCCGCCCATGGCGCGGAGGCATGATCCCGGGTGGCGCCATCCAGCACGCCGGTCCACGTCTGGCCGCCGTCGTCGGAGCGGTAGATCTCGTCGCGCGGCCACCAGCGGTCGAGGGTGGAAACCACGACGCGCCCCGGCAGGTTCCGGTCCACCGCCACCCCGCCGAAGCCGCCTTGGCCGCCCGGGACATTCAGGTTCGTCCAAGTCCCGGCGGCGGAATATTTCCACGCCGCCCCGGTGGTGGCGCCACTCGGCCCGACGTGGTCGGAGAAGGCGATGAAGAGATCTCCGGCCGGATCGAGCTTTGCCTGCAAGGCGATCAGCCCGGCCGGTTGTCCCGCCACCGCCGCCCACGTTTCGCCGCCGTCGCTGGACTTCCACAAGGTCGGCGCGTCGGTTTGCGCCGCACCGACAAACAGCGTCCCCGTTTGCTGCGGATCGCACAGGACGAAGGTCGTGGCCGTGGGAGGGAAGCCGCTCAGCCGGGCCCACGTCGCCCCGCGGTCCGTGCTGCGCCACAGCCCGTCGGCCGTGGTGCCGAGAAATATCCGGGCGCCGTCGTGCGGATCCACCGCGAGTCTTTCGCCGGTCCCGCGGCCGTTCATGTTGCCGCCGAGCTTGAAGGGCAGCGCGATGTTCGTCCACGTCGCGCCTCGGTCCGATGAACTCATGAAACGCGCTTGGGGCGCCCACTGTTCCAGATACTGGCCGCAGGCGAGATGGACCCGCTCGGGATCCGCGGGATCGAGGCCCACGCTCCACACCCCCAGGTCCATGAACGCGTTGTTCAGCCCGCCGATCCAGTCGTTCAGCGGGATCCACGGGCCGCTTGCCGAATCCCGGCGATAGACACCGCCCACGTCCGTGCGCGCGTAGGCCAGACCGGGCTCCGCCGGATGAAACTCGATCCCGGTGACATAGCCGCCGCCTCCGATGACCGCGTTCTTCCAAACATAGTCGGCAGCGCGTGCCGAACCGGAGACCAGGATCAGGACGAGAACAAAACGGACAGGGTGCATGCGGACTGGGCGTGGGTCTCGCGCGGAATCGCTCCGCAAACGGCAAGCAAACCTCACCGGGAGAAGAAAGGTCGAGATCGGCCCTGCGGGAAATGAATCTCCCCCGATCGCGGGGGGGGGCGGACGGCGGCGACTGGAGCCACCGGTGGGGTCAGACCGGCGGGCCGACCCACTTCATCCGGCGCAGCCGGATCTGGGGAGGAGGACACCGAACGTCCAACATCGAACGTCGAACGTCGAAGTGGAGCGGGCGCGCGGGTTGGGCCCGGGACGAATGCAGAGGGATGAATGATGAGTGACGAATGGAAGAGGCTTCGGGCTTTCCCGGTGCCCCCGAAATCCGCGGTCGAAAATTTTTCCACCGCGTGTCTTTTCTCCCGGTTCCCGTTCGTCGTATTCGTGACTCTCATGAAAACGACGAAACCATTTCCGTTCGCACCGCTGGCAGCCGTCGCGCTCGCGCTGGCCGCGCCGATCGCATCCGCCCAGGAGGCTCCGGCCATGCCGGAAATGCCCCAGCCCCGGGAACAACACCGCTGGCTCGAAAAACTCGCGGGCGATTGGGAATCCGACGTGAAGATCTTCACGCAGCCGGACGAAGCGCCGGTGGAATCGAAGAGCACGGAGTCCGCCGCCATGCTCGGCGGCTTCTGGCTCATCTCGAAGGGTGAGGGAGACATGATGGGCGCACCCTTCAAAAGCGTCCTGACGATCGGCTACGACGCGGACAAGGAAAAGTTCGTCGGCTCGTGGATCGATACGGCCATGGGCAAGCTCTGGATCTACGAAGGCACGCTAGACGAAGCGGAAACGACGCTCACCCTCGAAAGCGAGGGCCACTGCCCGATGCGCGGCGAGACGGCGAAGTTCCGCGACGTCGTCGAACTGAAGTCGCCGGACCACAAGGTCGTCACCAGTATGACGCAGACGCCCGATGGCGAGTGGATCACCCTCGTGGTGGTCGACTCCCGGAAGAAGAACTGATATCCGCCGGATCATGAAAAGTACAACAGATGCACGAGGCGGCTCGGTGGAGAATCATCCGGTGGTCTCCCGCGAGGAGTGGCTCGCAGCGCGGCTCCGGCTGCTCGAAAAGGAAAAGGAACATACGCGGCGGCGGGATGCCCTGTGCGCGGAACGCCGCGCCCTGCCGTGGGTGAAGGTGGAGAGGAATTACATCTTCCACGGCCCGGCCGGCCCGTTGACGCTCGCCGATCTCTTCGCCGGTCGCAGCCAGCTCATCGTCTATCATTTCATGTTCGGTCCCGGCTGGGAGGAAGGCTGCACGGGCTGCTCGTTCATCTGCGACCACGTGGACGGGGCGCGCCGGCACTTCGAGCATCGGGACGTTTCCTTCGTCGCGGTCTCCCGTGCGCCGCTGGAAGAGTTCCTGCCGTTCAAGCGGCGCATGGGCTGGACGTTCCCCTGGGTGTCCTCGGCCGGCGGCGATTTCAACTACGACTATCACGTCGCCTTCCCGAAGGAACAGGTGGAGAAGGGGGAAAAGATTTACTACAACTACCAGCTCCGCGATCCCTACGGCGAGGACCTGCACGGAATCAGCGTTTTTCGCAAGAGCACGTCCGGAGAGATTTTCCACACCTACTCGTGCTACGCGCGGGGCGGGGAGGAGACGCTCGGGGCCTTCATGTTCATGGACCTCACGCCGCTGGGCCGGAACGAGGAGGACACCATGGACTGGGTGCGCCACCACGACCGCTACGGCGAGAACGCGCCGGCCGCCGGTTGCGGTTGCGGGGAAAAGGAGGCGGTTCCGTGAAGCCTTCGCGGCACTGCTGTCGGCCGCGGCTGGCCGGCTTCGGGTGGACGCTTCCCGCCGCGGCCTTGCTGTTGGTTCCGAAATGCCCCGCCTGCCTCGCCGGCTGGATCGCCGTCCTCACCGGAGCCACCGTGCCGCTCGCCGCCGCCGAGGGTTTGCGGGCCGGTCTGGCCGCCGCCTGTGTCGCCGCCGTCCTGTGGCTCCTGGTGCGCCGCTTTCACTTGAGATATCCAATAACAAACCGACCCTGAAAAAATGTCATGAAGACCTACGTCGACGGATTTGTCATTCCGATCCCGAAGGACAAGGTGGACGAATACCGCTCCATTGCGTCCGCCGCGGGAAAAATATGGATGGAGCACGGCGCGCTGGAATACCGCGAATGCATCGGCGAAGACCTCCAGACCGAGCATGGCGCCGGCTTCCCGAAAATCGCCGGCTGCGCACCCCACGAAACGGTGGTCTTCGCCTGGATCGTCTACGAGTCCCGCGAGCATCGCGACAAGGTGAACGCCGCGGTGATGGAAGATCCACGCATCAAGGAAATGGGTCCGGAAACCATGCCGTTCGACTGCGGGCGCATGGCCTACGGGGGATTCCAAACGATTGTCCAGTTATGAAAAACGATACCAAACCTGCAATGCACGATGCCGAATCGGCGCCCCACCATCTCCTGCTCTTCCGTGGCACGGATTGGCACAAGGAGCTCTCGCCCGAGGAAATCCAGCGGATCATGGCCGACTGGTCCGCCTGGGTCCAGCGGCTTGCGGAAGCCGGCAAGTTCGTCGGCGGGAACCCGCTCGAAAACGAAGGACGTGTGCTCTCCGCGAAGCACGGCGGCACGATTTCCGACGGCCCGTTCGCCGAGTCCAAGGAAGCCGTGGGAGGCTACTTCCTTCTCCGGGTGGACACGCTCGAGGAAGCCCTGGCCATCGGCCGCGAATGCCCGGCCTTGCCCCACGGCCTGAAAGTCGAGGTCCGGCCGGTGGCTCCGGCCTGCCCGGTCCAACGCATGTCCGCCGAGGCCGCGGCCCACGCCATGTCTTGACCCCACGTGGCAGCCGTCGATCCAGCGCCGGAGATCCCGCGGCTCGCGGAGCACCTTTTCCGCCACGAGGCGGGGAAGATCGTGTCCGCCCTCACCGGGATCTTCGGCATCCACCGCCTGCAGCTCGCGGAAGATGTGGTGCAGGAGGCGCTGATCCGCGCCTTGAGCACGTGGCCGTACCACGGCATCCCCGGGAACCCGGCCGCCTGGCTGATGCGCACGGCGAAAAACCGCGCGCTCGACGTGATCCGCCGCGAGAAATTCTTCCACGACAAGCTGCCGGAAATCACCGCCTCGCTCGAGGCGCTGGAGAACCAGCCCGAAGCGCCCGCCTCCGGCGACGAAATCCGCGACGATCGGCTGCGGCTGATCTTCGCTTGCTGCCACCCGCTCCTGCCCGTCGAGGACCAAAGCGCGCTCGCGCTGAAAACACTCTGCGGCTTCAGCGTCGGAGAGATCGCCGCGGCCTTTCTCACCACCGAGGCGGCGGTGGCGAAGCGCCTGACGCGCGCGAAGCGGAAAATCGCGGACCTGCGCATCCCCTTCGAGATTCCCGCCGGCCCGGAACTCGAGGCGCGGCTCGATGGCGTGCTCCGCGTCATCTACCTGCTCTTCAACGAAGGCTACAAGGCCTCGGCGGGCGAGCGGCTGCTGCGCGAGGAACTCTGCCATGAAGCGGTGCGGCTCGCCTCTTTGTTGGCCGGCCACCCGGCAGGCGACGCGCCCCGCGTGCACGCCCTCCTCGCGCTGATGCTTCTGGATGCCGCGCGCCTGCCGGCCCGGCAGGACGACCACGGCAACCTCCTGCGGCTCAGGGACCAGGACCGCACCCGCTGGGACCGCTCCCGGATCGCCGCCGGCCTGCGGCACCTCGCCCTCTCCGCCAGCGGCGGCGAGCTGACGGAATACCATCTCCAGGCCGGCATTTCCGCGTGCCATTCCACGGCCGCGGACGACGCGTCCACCGACTGGCCCGCGATCCTCGGCCATTACGACCGCTGGCTCGAGATCGGCGGTGGCCCCGTCGTGGCGCTCAACCGCGCCGTGGCACTCGCCAAAGTCCGCGGTCCGGAAACCGCCCTCGAGGCCGTCGACGAACTCCGACGCCGCGGGCAACTCGAGACCTACTACCTCCTCCACGCCGTGCTCGGCGATCTCGAGGAACAACTCGGACGCCTTCCCGCCGCCGCCCTGCACTTCGAGCGCGCCCTCGGCCTCGCCGGCGTCCCCTCGGAGCGGAATTTCCTCAACGACCGCCTCAAAGCCTGCGCGATCGAACCGAATCCACCGACCCGCTTGCACTCGCGGATTTCGTCGTAAGTTATGGGTGAATCCCAACTGAACGAAGTGACATGAAGATGAATCGCTACAAGGACAAACCACGGAACGACAACGACAACAACAAGGAATCCGACATCCGCCGCGGCGCTTCCGGCCTGTCGGGAAAAGCCGCGGACCGGAAATCCCCGCGCGAGCGCCTCACGATCGAAGAGGCGATGATTCTCGGCCGCTGAGGCGGCGAGCCGCCGGCCCGCCCTGTACCCGGCGGGCCGCCTTGGCACGCCCGGGGGCGCGTGGGCTCCCTCGCTGGCGATTGCCGGTGCTCATTCACATTCTCCATCCTCTTCCGGGTTCCGGTACTGTTGCGGAGGCGTGCCGGAGGTGGACAGGAGCTTCGGCTGCGCGGAGGAAGATGACTCCACCGCACCCGTGCAAGTGACCAGGAACAACCAGTCGTCCCCGTAGTCGAAGAGCAGAACCAAGTTCGATCCCGGCTCGAATACCGTGGCGACCGGCGTGTTCTCGACGCCCGGATCATCCTCCTTCGCGTCTTCCCCGATGTCGGCGAAGAGCGTGTACTCCCGCTCGCTGCGATACGGATTCGTCAAGTTGTCGTAGAAGCCGTAGCAGTGGTCGAAGTCGAAACCCACCGCCTCGATGGACAAGCGCGCGAGGGTTTCCAAGGTCGAGTCGTCCGGGACCTGGAGAGTCGCGCTCCAGTCCCCGTGGTCGATCCGGAAAAGCAGCAATTTCATCGCGGATTGGTTTCCGGGTGGCGGACGAGGATGTCGAGCCAACGTTCCAAGGAGACGGAGACCGGCCCTGATCGATCAGGGATAGGAGCCGTGGGAGGCCGCGGATCACGGAGCCCGACTGAATCCTCCATCCTTCTGGATCGAAGCGGCTCGCCGAGGGGTTCCGCGCGGGCGGTCGTCGCGCTCGTGGAGAAGGGCGGTTCGCTGGACATGGCTCCAAGGATGCCGAATTCCGAATCCATTCAAAGTTGGAAATCGCCTGAAATAGCTGGCCACTGCCAAACCCGATGGCTCCGCGCCCCCAGCGCGAGCAGCGACGACGACGCATGCTAAATTCAGAATAATGAGTGTGGTTTCAATCCGCGCCCCTCGTGTGAGGGGCCACTCGAGCATGCTGGGGCCGGCGGGAGAAGTAGGGCTGTCAGGGTCTGGAGGAAGGGTCGGCGGAGCATGGGAGGTGTGAATTTTGGATTTTGAACTCAAAATCCTGAACTCGAAGCGTTTCCCGCGCCGCGGGGTGTCATGAGCACCGGTTGGGGATCGCCGGGCGCGGCCGCGGCGCGGGAAGAGGGGAATCGAGCTTAGAGTTATGAGTTCCGAGTGATGAATTTCCGGGTCGGTCGTGGGCGAGACGTCGGCGCTCCTTGGTGCGTCGTTAAGAAAGGTTGAATTTTCGGGTTGATATCGGGATTTGGCTCCGGTAGTGGGAATGAAGCCGGTCGTGTTTCTGGATGCGTTGCATGTGAGGTTAAATCCACGAGCAGGGCAAGAAAAACGTCGGCCCAAAATCACGACGGTTTTCCACTCATGGGCAATACGAGCAACAAGGACCAGTGGGCGGCGCGCGAGCGGCTGCATTTCATCGAGCGCTTGGCGTGGTGGCGCGGGGTCGTGAACCGGGGCGACTTGCGCGAGGTTTTCGGCATTTCGCGGGCGCAGGCGTCGGCGGATTTGCAGGCGTATCAGGAGCTGAATCCAGCGGCGCTGGCCTACAACGTCCGGGCGAAGCGCTACGAGTCACGGCCGGAGATGCACTGCACCCTGCACGAGCCGCGGATGGAGGAGGCGGTTCGGCTTTTCCTGGGCGAGCCCGGGCCATTGCCGGCGGCGGAGGTTTCCCGGCCGCTGGCGGGGGCGCGGGTGGACGTGGTGGCGACGCCCGGCCGGCGGGCGTCGGCGGCGGTGGAGCGGCGGGTGTTCCTGGCGGTTTGCGGCGGCCTGCGATTGACGGTGAAATACGGGTCGGTCTCCAGCGGCCGTGGGACGCGGCGTGAAATCGCGCCGCACGCCTTCGGCCACGACGGCTACCGCTGGCATGTGCGGGCGTGGTGTTGTGAGAACGAGGACTACCGGGATTTCGTCCTGAGCCGGATCGAGGATGCCGGCTGGCCCGGGGAGCCGTTCGCGCCGCCGGTGGTGGATGCCGACTGGGAGCGGGAGGAGAAGCTGACGTTCATGGCGAATCCGGAACTGAACGAGGAGCGGCGGAAAACCATCGAGCGCGACTATGGCATGCGCGGCGGGAAGTTAGTGGTGCATGTGCGCGCGGCGATGAAGGAATATCTGCTGGCGCACCTGCGGATCCCGGTGCTGGACGAGCAGGGGAATCCGCGCCCGCGGCACCTGGAGCTGGTGGGGAAAGCATGAATGTTGAATCATGAAATCCCGAGGGAAGGGAGCTTCGCGCGGCGGGAGTGATGCGGCGATTGTCCTCTTTCACTGCTAACTGGGCACTCGGCACTCGGCACTCGGCACTACTTTCCCACCACGGGGCGGGGCCACAAGTGGGCGCGCGCGGGCTTTTGAATCTTTCGACCTCCGTGGCCGCCCCTCGGTCTCCGTTCACTTGGGACCTTTCCCGGTCCACGCGGGAAGGAGGAAGACGCTGGCCGTCATCGACGCGAGGATCCCGATGACGGCGACGGTGCCGAGGCTGGCCATGGCATCATTCGAGGCAAAGCAGAGCGAGCCGAAGCCGATGGCGGTGGAAGTGCCGCAGAAGAGGACGGCCTTGCCGGTGCCGTGCCACATGGCCGCGATGTCGCCGCCGTTCCGCCGGAGGGCGAGCATGACGTGGATGCCGTAGTCGATGCCGGTGCCCAGGAGGAGTGGGGTGGCGGCGATGTTGAGAAAATTCCAGCCGATGCCGAGGGTGGTCATGGTCGCGAGCAGGACCAACCCCGCGAGCGCCATGGCGGCGAGGATCTTCATGACATCGGCCCACGCGCGGAAGATGATGCCGAGCATGACGACCATCAGGCCGAGCATCGGCAGGAAAACATAGTCGATGTCCTGTCGCACGAGCGGCTCGACGGCCGGGCGGAGGAGGCTCCAGCCGGTGAGCCAGATGCCGTCGCCGCTGAGCCGGCGGAATGTTTCGTATCCGCGGCCGGCGGGCTCGGCGCTTTCCGCCGGGTTGATCCGGATGAGCGCGGTTCCGCCGCCGCCGGGTTCGCGGGCGATGAACTGGCGCATCAGGTCGCGCGCGGAATCCGACTGCGGGAAGACCGGGAGTGAGTCACGGGCCGTCATTTCCGCCAGTGCCGCCATGACGGATTTCCCCAGGGCCAGTCCTTCATCGGAAAAGCCCGCTTCGCCCGCGATCTCGAGCAACCGCGGAGCATCGGCGGCGAGCGCTGCGAGCGGCGGACGGTTGTCCTGCTGGTTCCCGGCCCGCGGCCACCAGCCGTCGGGAAAGGTCGTGGAGGCCACGGCCCCGTCGAGCGCCGCGATCCGATCGCGCGCCTCGTCCAGGCGGGCGTGCATTGTTTCGTCGTCGGGCGCTTCGACCACCAGCTGGAGGTCGTCGGAGCCGAATTGCGGGAATTGCGCCTGCACGCGCTCGAATCCCGCCATTGCGGCGCTGTCCCGCGGGCGCATCATGTCCGTGCTGAACTCGATCCCGGGAATGCCCGAGCCGGCGAGAAGGCCCCCGGCGGCGAGGACGAGCAGGGCGGTGAGGCCGATGCCAAGCCGACGGGGCAGGGGAAACGGCCGGTCCGAGGGCGCGGGGCGGGCCGCGCCGACCTTGGCGACGAACGGCAGATAGAGCGCGAGCATGAGCACGGCGCCGGCGGCGATCCCGCAGGCGACCATCGTGCCGAGCTGGGCGATGCCGGGCAGGCCGCTGAAGTTCAGCGCGAGGAAAACCACGGCGGTGGTGGCCGCGGCCCAGGCGATCGAGCGGCCGGTGGCGGCCAACAGCGCGCGGCGGTCGCTGCCCGCGGATTTTCCCTCTTGGCAGATGAGCACACCGTAATCGACCGCCAGGCCGATGAGGATCGCGGCGAAGCCCGCGGTCATGATACTCAATTCGCCGTAGATCCAGCCGGCCAGTCCGAGGGCGGTGACAAACACCAGCCCGAGCGCGAGCGCAAGCCCGCCGAGCAGGGCCAGCCGGCGCTGGACGATCCAGAACAACAGGCCGATCAGCCCGGCGGTGATGCCGAGGGTGCCACGCATGTCGGTTTCCATCGCGGTGCCGATCTCCGCCATGAAGGCGGGCTCGCCGGTGAGATGAATGCGGAGGTTTCCGCCGTCGGCGGCCTGCCACGCGGCGACGGCTTCCCGCACTTCGTCCAGCCACGCCGCCGCCTCGCGGTAGCCGGGCAGCGCGTGCGGTGCCTCGACGAGCAGGAGGTGAGCCCGACCGTCTTCGCTTTCAAAGCCGGCGCCGCCTTCCTCGGCCATGGCCAGGAGCGGCTCGAGCGACGGATGGCGGAGGAAGCCGAACGGGTCGTTCGCGCGCATCAGCATGTCGGTGCCCTCCATGGCGGTGGCCACGCGCTCGAGCGCCGCGGCGATTTCGGGCGCCGCGTTTGCTCCGGAAAAGCGGCTTGCCTGGGCGGCGGCGGTTTCGGGCGGGCCGTTGAGCCAGAGATAGGCCAGCAGCTCGGCCATGGCGTCGCCGTCCTGCTCCCACTGCGGTTGCCAGCGGGCGCGCTTCGCGAGGCCGGCGGTGGTGAGTCGATCCGCCAGATCCGCCGCCGCCTCGCCGAGCAGCCCCTCGTCGTCCGCGCCGCCTTCGATCAGGACCAGCAGCTCGTCCTGCCGCGCGAAGTCATCGTGGAACGCCTTCAGCCCGCGGACTTCCGGCATCTCCGGCGGCAGCATGCCGAGGACGTCCGGATCGAACTTCAGCCGTCCGAGGCCGAGCGCGGCCACCGCCACGGCCAGACCGATCAGCCACATCCACCACGCCCGGCGCGCCATGCGCGGACGCTAGCGGTCCGGCCAGGGGATGCGAACTTGAAACTTCCGGCCGCGGCGGCGAGCGTCCGCCACCATGCGCCGACTTTTGCCGCTGACGATCCTGCTCGCCGCGCTCGCCACCGCCCGCGCGGACACCGCGGCGCTCGACGCTTGGCTGGCGCGGCAGGCGGAGGTGCGGTCGCTCGAGGCGCGCTTCACGCAGGAACGGAAACTGCCCGCGCTCAAGGACCCGGTCAGCGCCCCGGGGCGCTTGTTTTTCGAGAAGCCCGGGAAGGTCCGCTGGGAACTCGGCCAGCCGCCGGAAACCCTCGCGATCTCCGATGGCAAGACGCTCACGCTGATCGACCGCCGTGAGAACACGATGCGCCGGATCGAGGCGGACTCGCCGCGCGCCGCGCGCTTTTCCATGCTTTCCGGCGGCGCGTTCCGCAGCGCGGAATCGTTCCGCGCGGCCTTCGAGATCGTGGACTGGCGCGTCGCCCGTGGCATCCACCAATACACGCTGCGGGCGAAGGATCGCCGCCTCCGGGCCGAGGTG
>CBFGTW010000026.1:0-38073 GCA_965651855.1 uncultured Verrucomicrobiales bacterium | reverse complement strand
CGGCGAGGCCACGGGCGGGCGGAAGAAGGCGCGGGCGGGCTTGGTGCGGGCGCTGTGGGCGCACCGGGAAGTGGCCGCGGCGGAGGCGGGAGCGGGAGCGGGTCCGGTGCCTTGGCGGGAGGTTTCGCGGGAATACCGGCGGCTTCTGATGGAAGGCGCGGTGGAGAGAGTGCGGGAGAGCATCGGCCGCGACGGGAAATCGCGGGTGGAGACGGTGCGCCGCGGGATCTCGAGAGAACGGGCCGCTGAGGAAATCGCGCGGGTAGGGTCTGACGGGTCTGACGGGTCTGACGGGTCTGACGGGTCTGACGGGTCTGACGACGGCTTGTTCCATCTCGGGCGCGCGCTGCGTCACCGCATCCGCTACTTCACGGACGGCGCGGTGATTGGCAGCCGTCTGTTCGTGGATGAAGTCTTCCGCAGCTCGCGCGAGCGCTTCGGCCCGCGGCGTTCGAGCGGGGCGCGGAAGCTGCGAGGCCCGGCCGCGGGCCTCGCAGGCGAAGTCTGGAGCTTGCGCGACCTGCGGCTGGGCGTCGATTGATGCGGCGGGGGCACCCGCTGGAGTTGATCGCGCCGCGACTGGGGCCGGGGGTAGGTCACGCCACGGCCATCGGCTGTTTGCGCGGCATGTCGCCGTGCCATTGCCAACCGGGATGGCGGACGTACCAGAGGGCTTCCTTCACGTCGATGCCGCGGCGGGCTTTCATCATGTGGTCCGAGCGGTGCTTGTTCCAGATGGCGGCCTCTTTCGGAGTGACGTGGTGCTTGCGCTGGTACGGGTGCTTGTTGCCGACGAGCATGACGAAGTAGCCCTCGATGCCGAAGTCGCTCTGGCTGCGCGGCATCCGGTAGCGGCAGAAGCCGGTGGGGCCGTTTTCTTCGTAAAACGCCAACATCTCGGCGATGCCGGAAAGATCGGTGTCCGCGCGGCAGTGCCGCCAGAAGGGCGTGTCGAGGGCGGTGTTCAGCTTGTAGTGCAGGCCGAGGAAGTCCCGGATGTCGTGCCAGGTGTCGAGGATGAGGTCGTTGTAGAGGTCCCGCATCGAGTCGGTCGGGTCGAGCTCGGTGTGGAGGAGGAAATCCACCACCGTCTGGCAGTGCGAGCAGACGATCATGAGCGCGGTGGCCTCGAGCGGTTCGACGAAGCCGCCGGCATTGCCGATGGCGACGACGTTGTCGACCCACAGGCGCTTGTAGCAACCGCTGCGGAACTTCACCACGCGCGGGGACTGCGGTGCCTTCGGGTTTTTCCGAAGGAACTCGGCGGCCGCCTCGTCATCGGAGATCGCCTGCGAGCTGTAAACATAGCCGCGGTTGATGAAGTGCTCGTGCTCGATCTGCCAGCACCAGCCGGCGTCCATCTGTTCGGCGGTGGTGTAAGGGAGGATCGGCTCTTCGGTGCGTTCCCAGCCGCCGATCACGGCGCGGTCGCAGAACAAGGTGGAGCCGAAGCTTTCGAAAGGCTCTTCGTAAACCTTCCCCAGCAGCTCGCTGCGGAAGCCGCTGGCGTCGATGAAAAAGTCGGCCTCGAGCCGTTGGCCGTCCTCGAGATGGATGGCGGTGACGCCGCGCTCGCCGCGGTCCGCACCGGTCATGCGGCCGTCGGTGAACTCGACGCCGGCCTCGCGGGCGACGATCTCGAGCATGTCGACGAATTTCGCGTTCTCGATGTGGAAGGCGTGCCACGGCTGGATGTCCGGCGCGCCGTTCGCCTGGCGGTGGAAGACCTTGCCTTCGCGCATCAGCGAGGCCGGCGCGTCCACGTAAGAGAACTCCTCGTCGCAGTAAAAGCCGTTCGGTCGCGGCAGGTCGGCCCAATGTGAATCGAGTTGCTGGCCGAAAGCGTAGTCGAACCGCCCGCGCGGCCCCCAGAGGAAGCGGATGCCGAGCTTCCACGTCGGCTCGGCGAGTTCGTAGAAGCGCTTCCTTGAAATGCCGAGATAGTCGAACAGGTGGCGGGGAAAGTTCGGCGTGGTGCCTTCACCGACGCCGATGACGCCGATGTCCGGGCTGCGGACGACGCGCACGTTCAGCTGCGGGATTTTCCGTTTGATGGAAATGGCGGCGATCAAACCGGCGCTGCCGGCACCAAGGACGAGGACATTGCGGATCATGATACGGAGGAACGGATTGTGGATGATTTTGGCAATCGTGCCAGCAAAAGGCCGCCCCCGGTTGCAACTGCGGGGGCGGCCGATCGCGGGCTTTGGAGGGAAGTCAGGGTTGTCCGGCTGCCAGGCGGCCGAAGAGCTTGCCGGAGGCGGAATTCGTGCGAGGCACGGTGACGGTGACGGTATCGGGATCTCCGCCGTTCTCGACGATGGTCACGGTCACGCCGTTGCCATCCGGGCCGGAAGAGGTCGCGCCGATCGCGACGTCGTTCCACGTCGTGAGGTCGGTGCCCCACTGGAACGTCTGCGTGCTCGCTTCTTCGGACTCATCCGACCGGTTGAAGGTGAAGACAAAGTCCGTCTCCGTGACTTCCGCGGCCGGCAGGATGCTGGTGTCCATCGCCAGCGGATTCCCGCCGAGGATGAACTCGAGCAGGTTGGCGATGCCGTCCATGTCCGGATCGTCCAATGGCCCGTCGTTCACGCCTGCGGTGAGACCGTTGGCAGCCGCCCAGTCGGCGTAGGGATCGGCCACCTCGCTGGTCACCTCGATCTCGCCGGTGCCGGTGATGAAGCCGGCGGTCTCCGGGCTGGAGGCGTCGTAGACGCCGTCCGGGAGCGTGTTGCCGTCGACCACCAGTGCCAGCACCTGTTCCCGGCCCTCGAAATCGAGCGCGAGAGTGGCGCCGCTCTCGATGGTGACGGTGGCGGGATGGGGCAGGGACGGCGAGGTGATCGCCAACGTGCCCTCGGAAACGGTGGTGTTGCCGGTGTAGGTGTTGGCGCCACTGAGGGTCAGCGTGCCGGCGCCGAGTTTGGTGAGCGGACCGCTGCCGGAGAGAGGCTGGGCGATCGTGATGTTCAGGCCGTTCGAGTTGATGAACGCCCCGCCCGCCTGGATGACGGCGTTGTCGAGGCTGTGCATGAAGTTCAGGCGCTGCGTTTCGTCCGCTCCCGCTTCGGCGACGAGCGTGCCGCCGTTGAAGTTGAAGGTCGACGATCCGCCGCTGCCCGGGTTTTCAGGAGTGCCTTCGATGATCCGCCGTGCGGTGAGCGTTCCGCTTCCCGGGGTGCCGTCACCCAGGTTGATGACGCCGCTCGCCTCCGGGAATCCGGATTGGGTGAAGCGAATCTGGGGTCCCACCGAGACCACGGAACCTCCTCCGGTGATGTTGAGGGTGCCGCTGCCTTCCTCACCGACCCAGATGTATTGGGCGGTGTGGTTGAAGGTGCCGCCGGCCACGTTGACAATGCCCTCACCGGTTGCGAACCGGCCGATGGGGACCCAGCCGTTGGCGTTCACCGTGCCGGCGTTGAGGTTCCAGGTGCCGGTGCCGTTGTAGCCGACGAAGATCGTGTCGTTGCCGGTGAAGGTGCCGCCGGTTTGGTTGACGATCCCGATGTTGTTGGTCGCCTTGCCGATGAACGCCGCGCCGCTGCTGGTGACGGTGGCGGAATCTTCGATGTTCAGCGTTCCATGCGCGCTGTCGACGTCGCCGATGTTGAAGTCGCCGTTCGAGGTGACCGTGCCGTTGTCTTGCACGGTCATCGTTCCCACGCCGTTGCTGCTGTTGCCGATCGAGAGCCAGCCGCCGATCTTGCTGAAGCTGCCGCTGTCCCGGACGATGACCTCCGAGGTGGAGTCCGCGCCGAGGGCGGTCTGGAACCGGCCATTGGAAACGAAGGTGCCGGTGCCTTCAACGATCAGCGAAGCGTTCGAGCCGGCTCCGGTCCCCAGCAGCGTGCCGCTGGTGTTGAGCGTGTTCGAATCGATCACGATCGCGGCTTGCGAGCCTTCGGCTGTCGCCAGTTCCAGGCGGGTGCCGTAGGTCACGACTTGGCCTTCGGGGCCGTCGAGCGTCAATGTTCCGCCGTTGAAGCGGCTGATGACGTCCACGCCGCCGGCACCGATGGTGTTGGTGCCGGAGTTTGAGAACGTCAGGTCTCCCGCCCCGGACTTGTTGAGGCTTCCCTGAATGGTGGTGATCGGACCGGTGAGAGTCAGATCGTTGTCGATCGTCAGGCCGCTGTCCACGGCGTTGAGGGTGAAGCCACGGTCGATGGTGGTGGCGGGGCCGGTGTACTCGAGCGTTCCGCCGGCGAGGACGAGGTTCGCGGGATCGGCCGTCGCCGCACCGATCGAACTCGGCTGGCCGCCGTTTGTCAGGCTGTCGATGGAGAGCGTGCCGCCCTGCAGACGGGTGACGCCGGTGTAGTCGTTGAGCAGCCCGTTGATGGTGACGGGTGCGGCTTCCGATTTCGTCAGGCCGGTGCTGCCGCTGATCTTGCCGGTGCCGGTCAAGGTGTATTCGACGAAGAAGTTGTCGAAGGTGACGCTCGCGGGCATGACCGTGGTGTCGAGCGCGACGGTTTGTTGTTCGTCGAGCGGAACGTCGGCGAACTCCACCGGATTGCCGTCCTCGTAGTTGGTGGCCTCGGTGGTGCCCTTGGTCTGCCAGTTCTCGGTCGTGGTGTCCCAGACGTTGTCGACGGCGCCGGTCCATGTTGGCAGGGCGACTTGGGTCACGTTCAAGGACAGAACTCCGCCTTGGTCGCTGAGGGTGGCCACCATGCCTTCCGGCAAGGTGCCGAGGACGAACGATCCCGAGCCGGTCTTCGAATCGTAGGACAGCAGGGGAACGGTCCCGACGGCGGGGAGCCGGTCCTCGACGTTCACCGTGACGGGGCCGTTCAAGGTCAGTGTCGCGACGTTGACGGGTGCATCCACCGGATTCCCCGGATCGTCGTTCAGGTCCACCTCGAAGGTGGTGGCTCCGGAGGAGCCGAAGGTGAGGTGGGGCAGTTCGAGCACGTCGATGTCGAGCTCTTGGAAGACGCCGAAGCCGGCTCCATCCGCGACGGTGAATCCGCCGCTGGCGGAAGCGAACGCGGTGACCATGAGCGTGCCTTCGTTCACAAAGCTGTCGCCGGTGATGGCGTTGCCGCTCGTGCCACCCCCTTGGGCTCCGATGAAAAGGCGGCCGGCGCCGGTTTTGGTGATACCGCCCGGACCGGCGAGGGCCTGGGGAGCGGTTAGGTTGAACCCGGCGCTGTCGATCAGCAGGCCGCCGACGTCCACCGTCGCGTCCGTGAGGCCGGTCATGAATTCGTTGGTGTCCCCGGTGGCGACGATCTGGGTGCCGTTGAAGTTCACCGTGGAAGTGCCGGCCCCGCCGATGATGGCGCCGGTGGCCAGCGTCCCGCCGTTGAGATTCGCGGTGCCGACTCCGGAACCGTTCACGCCGACCTGATAGACGGGCGTGGCGAACGAGCCATCCTCGAGCGTGTGGGTGCCGGTCTGGTTTTCGCCGATCCAGGTGATGCCGGTCTCGACGATGATGTCGCCGCCGTTCTGGTTGAGAATGCCGGTGCCGCCGGTCCCGTTGGCGCCGACGATGAAGCGGGTGTTGGCCGGGCCGGCTTTGGTGATGGTGCCGCCGGTCATGTTGAAGGTTCCGTTGCCGCTGTCGCGGCCGATCGCGACCCAGTTGTTCACCGTGATGGATCCTCCGCTCATGGTGTACAAGCCTTCCGCCCGGACACCGGGAAGGTCGGTTCCTCCGGGGTGGGTGACGTTGCCGACCCAGAATTCGCCGTTGTTGATCACGATGTCACCGCCGGTCTGGGTGAAGGCTCCGACGGCTCCGCCATCGGCGATCGCCAGGTTCCCGGCCACCGTGATGGTGCCCGAGGACAGCGAGTAGGTGCCATTGCTGGGCACATTCGCCTCACCCGCGACCGCCGGCGCGGCGGAACCATTCCCGACCCGGAGGGCCCCCGACGTGATGGTGATCGCGCCGCCGGTCTGGGTGACGGTGCCGGTGGCTCCGTTGGTCCCGACTTCGAAGTTGCCATTGCCGCTTTTGGTGATCGAGCCACCGGACATGTTGAGCGTGCCGGTTCCCGAGAAGTTGCCGACTTCCGTCCAGCTGCCGGTGGTCACGGTGCCGGAATCCAGATTCATGACGCCGGTGTTGCCGGGCCGGCTTCCCACGTTGAGCAGGCCGGGGATCGTGACGGTGCCGGTGGTGTTGACGTTGAATACGCCGCTTGCGGTGCCGCCGGCGGTGGGAAGCGATCCAACGTGCATTTCTCCGCCGGACTGGAGATTGCCGCTGGACTGGCCCATGCCGGTGAAGGTTCCGCCTGAGCCCGCGGGATCGGCCAGGTTGTAGATGCCGGTGCCGCTGGCATTTCCGATGTAGACCCAGCCGGTGGCGGTGGCATTGCCGGCGACGTGATCCACCCGTCCGTTGGACCCGGCTCCCGTGCCGACGATGATGTCCCGCGGGGTGGGGATGTCGGCGTTGATGACCGGGAATACCGGCGTTTGCGTGTTGACCACCGCGTCGTCGAAGGTGTCGCCGCTGGAGGCGCCGTTCGGATTGACCGGGACGCGGCCGAGACTCCAGTTGTCGGCGGTGTTCCAGTCGTTGCTGACGTTGCCGGTCCAGAGATTCTGGACGGCGTAGGCGGGCGAGGCTGCCAACGCCGCACCTGCGGCGAGGCTGCCGATCCAGCGGAAGGTTTGCGTCGGGGAGAGGCGGGTACGCACGGAGGTACGCACGAACGGATTTCCTGTTCGGATTTTCATGGACTTCTTGGGTTTTTGGAACCGACCGGCCCGGCCGCCGCGCCGGAGCGCGACGGCCGAATGGGTTTTTGGGCTTGTCGTACCCTACTTCATGCTCCTGCGCCCGTGGGCTCGGCAAGCACAAATCCGGAACGCCTGGGACAAAAATCGCGCAGATTCCACTCGTCCCGTGGTACGCGAAAAACCCCGGCCGCGCAGGCGGCCGGGGTCGTTGAGGATCGCGGGCAGCGACAGGCGTTACGGCGCCTGGACGCGCAGGCGGCCGAAGAGCAGGCCGTCCGCGGCGTTCGTGCGCGGCACCGTCACCGTAATGGCGTTCGGGTCACCACCGGCCACGGTTACGGTCACGCCGTTCCCGTCGGGTCCGGAGGAAGTCGCGCCGATGGTCACGTCGTTCCACGTGGCCAAGTCGGTGCTCCACTGGAACGTCTGCGGGGTCTCCGTGGATGCGGCGGACCGGTTGAAGGTGAAGACGAAGTCGGTTTCCGTGACCTCCGCGGCGGGCAGGATGCTGGTGTCCGCCGCCAGCGGATTCCCGCCGAGGACGAACTCGAGGAGATTGGCGATGCCGTCCATGTCCGGATCGTCGAGCGGCCCGTCGTTCACGCCCGCGGTGAGACCGTTGGCAGCCGCCCAGTCGGCGTAGGGATCGGCCACCTCGCTGGTCACCTCGATCTCGCCGGTGCCGGTGATGAAGCCGGCGGTCTCCGGGCTGGAGGCGTCGTAGACGCCGTCCGGGAGCGTGTTGCCGTCGACCACCAGTGCCAGCACCTGTTCCCGGCCCTCGAAATCGAGCGCGAGAGTGGCGCCGCTCTCGATGGTGACGGTGGCGGGATGGGGCAGGGACGGCGAGGTGATCGCCAACGTGCCCTCGGAAACGGTGGTGTTGCCGGTGTAGGTGTTGGCGCCACTGAGGGTCAGCGTGCCGGCCCCGAGCTTGGTGAGCGGACCGCTTCCGGAAAGCGCCTGCGGGATGGTGACTTCGAGGCCGTTCGAATCGATGAACGCGCCGCCCGTCTGGATGACGGCGTTGTCGAGCGTGTTCATGAAGTTCGCACGCTGACCTTCATCGGCGCCAGCCTCGGCGATGAGCGTGCCGCCATTGAAGTTGAACGTGCTTTGGCCTCCCGGGGCCGCACCGTCGCCCTCGACGATCGAGCGCACGGTGAGCGTCCCGCCGCCGGGCGTGCCGTCCCCGAGGTTGATCACTCCGGTGCCATTCGCCGGCCGGTTCTCCGCTTCCGTCTGGGTCAGGCGAACTTGCGGCCCGGTGGAAATCACTTGGCCGGTGCCGGAGATGTTGAGCACGCCGTTGCCCTCCTCGCCGACCCAGATGTACTGGGATGTGTGGTTGAGCGTGCCGCCGGTGACGTTGACCGTGCCGAGGTTTTCGGCGCCGGCGAAGCGGCCGATGGGCATCCAGTTGTTCACCGTCACGGTGCCGCTGTCGATGTTGAGCACGCCGTTGCAGCCGCCGGCCTTGCCGACGAACATCGCGCCGTTGCTGGTGAGCGACGCGTTGTCGGTGACGGTGACCACGCCCGTGGACTGGTCCACGTCGGCGATGTTGAAATCGCCGTCAGAGACGAGCGTGGCGTCGTCCTCCAGAAGGAGAGTGCCGGAGCCGTTGCTGCTGTTGCCGATCGAGAGCCAGCCGCCGTTCTTGCTGAAGCTGCCGCTGTCCCGGATGATCACCTCGGAGACCGAGTCCGCCGCGAGGGCGGTCTGGAAGCGGCCGTTCGAGACAAAGGTGCCGTTGCCCTCGACGATCAGCGAGGTGTTCGAATTCGCGCCGACTCCCAGCAGCATACCGCTGGTGTTGAACGTGTTCGAGTCGATCACGATGTCCGTTTGGGTGCCTTCGGCAGTCGCCACCTCGAGGCGGGTGCCGAAGGTCACGACCTGGCCTGCCGGACCGTCGAGCGTCAGCGAGGCGCCGTCGAAGCGGCTGATGATGTCCGCGCCCCCGGAGCCGATGACGCTCGTGCCGGAGTTGGAGAACGTCAGGCTGCCTGCGCCGAGCATGTTCAAGCCGCCTTCGGTGGTGGCGAACTGCCCGGTGAGCGTCAGGTCGTTGTCGAACGTGAAGCCGCTTTCCACGGCGCCGACGGTGAAGCCGCGGTCGATGGTGGCGGCCGGACCGGTGTAGACGAGTGTTCCGCCGGCCAGCACGATGTTCGCGGGATCCGCCGCCGCCGCGCCGATGGCGCTGGGTTCGCCGCCATTGGTCAGCGTGTCGATCGTGAGCGTGCCGCCCTGCACGCGGGTGACGCCGGTGTAGTCGTTGAGCAGGCCGGTGATGGTGGCGGGAGCGTCCTCGATCTTGGTGAGGCCGGTGCCGCCGCTGATCTTGCCGCTGCCGGTCAAGGTGTATTCGGTCTCGAAGTTGTCGATGGTCACGCTCGCCGGAGTGACGGTGGTGTCGAGCACCACGGTGACGATTTCGTCCACGGCGTTCTCGCCGAATTCCACGGGAACCCCGTCGTCGTAGGTGGTCGTCTCGGTCGTTCCCTTGGTGACCCAGTTTTCGGTGGTCGTGTCCCAGACGTTGTCGACGGCGCCCGTCCAGGAGGGCAGCGCCACCTCCGTCACATCGAGGTAGAGGAGTCCGTTTTCATCGTCATCGATGAGCTCGGCGGTCATCCCTTGGGGCAGGGTGCCGAGGACGAATTGTCCGGTGCCGGCGGCCGCGTCGTAGGAAATGAGGGGCAGCGTCCCGACGGCCGGGAGCCGGTCGGCGATGTTCACGGTGACGTCGCCGTTCAGAGTCAGCGTCCCGACGTCGATCGGAGCGTCCTCCGGATTGTCCGGGTTGTCGTTGAGATCGATCTCGAAGGTCGTGGCTCCGGAAGTGCCGAAGGTGAGGTGGGGCAGTTGCCGGACGTCGAATTCGAACTCCTGGAAAATGCCGAGGGTCGCTCCGTCGGCGACGGTGAAGCCACCGCTTGCGGAAGCGTACGCGCTGACCACCAGCGTGCCCTCGTTCACGAAGCTGTCTCCGGCGATCGAGTTGCCGGTCGGGCTGCCCAGGCTGCCGACGAAGAGCCGGCCCGCGCCGGTCTTGGTGATCCCGCCGGTGCCCGTGAGGAGTTGGGGCACCTGGAGGTTGAAGCCGGCGCTGTCGATGTGCAGGCCGCCGTCGCCGATGGTGGCGTTGGTGAGGCCGGAGAAGAACTCGTTGTTCTCCCCTGTGGCGACGATCTGGGTGCCGTTGAACGTGACGTTCGAGAGGCCATCGCCGCCGATGATCGCGCTGGTGGTGAGCGTTCCGCCGTTCAGCTCGACGGTGCCCACGCCCGGACCGTTCACGCCCACTTGGTAGACGGTCGTGGTGAACGTCCCGTCGTCCAAGGTGTGGAAGCCGTTCTGGTTTTCGCCGATCCAGGTGAGTCCCGTTTCGACGGTGATGTCGCCACCGGTCTGGTTGAGGATGCCGGTGCCGCCGGTGCCGTTCGCGCCGACGATGAAGCGGGTGTTTTCGGCGCCTCCCTTGGTGATCGTCCCGCCGCTCATATTGAAGGTCGCGTTGCCGCTGTCGCGGCCGATGACAAACCAGTTGTCCACCGAGATCGAGCCGCCGCTCATGTGGTAGGTGCCCTCGGCGCGGACGGCCGGCAGGGGATTCCCCTCGCCGTCGGTTCCGCCGGGGTGGGTGACGTTGCCGATCCACACCTCGCCCGAGGTGAGCAAGATGTCGCCCCCGGTCTGGGTGAATGTTCCGACAGCGCCGCCGTCGGCCACGAAGAAATTCCCCGCCAGGGTGATGGTGCCCGAGGACAACGAGTAGGTGCCGTTGCTGGGAATGTTCGCCTCGCCCTCCACCTCCGGGCCGCGGGAGCCGTTGCCGACGCGGAAGGCTCCGGAATTCACCGTGATCGAGCCGCCGTCCTGGACGACGGTTCCGGTCGCGCCATTGGTTCCGACTTCGAGGTTCCCCTCGCCGTTCTTGATGATCGAGCCGCCGGACATGTTGAGGGTGCCTTCGGACGCGCCGAAGTTGCCGATCTCAGTCCAGCTGCCGGTGGTCACCGTGCCCGCTTCCAAATTGAAGACCGCCCGCGAGCTGCCTTCCCGGCCGATCGCGAGGCCGCCGGGGACGGTGAGGGAGCCGGTGGTGTTCATGTTGAAAACGCCGGAGCTGCTCGCGACGTTTTCATCAGGTCCCCCGCCGCCGATGTTGATCCAGTTCGAGGACGCGAGGCTGCCCGAGCCGGTCAGGTTGTATTCGCCGATGCCGCCGCCGGTGGCGTCCGAGCTGCCGACGAACAACTCGCCGCCCAGCACGATGTCCCCCGCGCTGTGGTTCACCTGGCCGTCGGAACCGGCGCCGCGGCCGACCAAAACCAGATTCGGGGTGGCGGAGAGTGCACCGGAAATGGTGGCGACGTTGGGCGTCTTGACGTTGACCGTCACGTCCACCCCGTCGGGCACGCCGGCGGGGTCCCAGTTGCCGGGTTCATTCCACTCGGAGCTGGTCGTGCCTTCCCATACCGACTGGGCTTCCGCCGACTGGGTGGCGACGAGAGTGGTGCCGACGATGGCTCCGGCAGTCAGGCTGCCGACCCATCGGAAGGTATTAAACGTTTTATTCCAAACGCGGTTCTGGAGCGGGGTACGGACGAACGGATTTCGGGTTGGGAGTTTCATTGGGTCTTGTGTCGTTGCCGTCATTCCCGGACGCCACATCGGGTTTCGCGGAGCCGGAAAAACAGGAAGGAATATAAGAAATGGGCCGGATGGCGCTGGCACGACAAGCCCAAAGCTCCCGCCAGCTTGAACCGGCGGGCCCAGGGAGGCGCTGAAGCCCTTTGCAGCAGGGATTCGCGGAGGGGCGGGCTCCCCAAAAAAAATCCACTCCGGCCAAGGCAGCCGGAGTGGATGAGAGTTCGCGGAGGAGGTGGAATCAGGGCGTCTGCACGCGCAGGCGTCCGAAGATCCTACCGCTTGCGGCGTTGGTCCGCGGGACGGTCACGGTGATCTGGTCCGCGGCTTCGGCGTTCTCCACCACCGTGACGGTCGCGCCTTGGGCGTCCGGCCCGGAGGAGGCGGCGCCGATGGCGACGTCGTTCCAAGTCTGGAGACCGGTGCTCCACTGGAATGTCTGGGGCGCGTCGCTTTCCGAGGCATCCGAGCGGGTGAACGTGAACACGAAGTTCGTCGGTGTGACGGTGGCGACGGGCAGGATGCCGCGGTTGGCGGCCAGCGGATTTCCGCCGAGCACGTATTCGAGCAGGTTCGGAATGCTGTCGTTGTCCGGATCCTGGGTGGGTCCGTCGTTGACGCCGGCGGTGAGCCCGTTCGCCTCGGCCCAGGAGCTGAAGCCTTGGGAGGGAGTGGAACCTTCCGCCGCGATCAGCTTGCCGGTGCCGGTGATCCGCGCGGTCTTGAACTCCGCGTCGGAGGTCAAGCTGCCCCAGACGCCGGCCTGCTGTTCCACGCCGTTGATGAAGAAGCGGTTGATGATATCCGTCTGGGTGTGGTTCAGCTCGAGCACGCCGTTGCCGTTCACCGTCACGCCCGCGCCATCGGGCAGCGAGGCCCGGGTGAGGGTGAGGGTGCCTTCGTTGACGGTGGTGCTTCCCGTGTAGGTGTTGTTGCCTTCGAGGGTCCAGCGGCCGATCCCGGACTTCACGACCGAGATGGCGTTCGCGCCGGTCAAGGGCGGGCCGTTCGAAATCACGCCGGTGACGCGGTTGTCGGTGGTCGTTCCGCTGAACTCGATCGTCTGGGAGACGTCGTTGTTTTGCTTCGAGACCGTGCCGATGGTGACGTTGGCCGAGGTGGGGTTCAGGACGGTGGTCTGCACCGATCCGGCGCCCAATCCGAGCTGGGTGAACGTGATGCGTCCCATGCCGGTGGTGACGTTGGATCCGCTGACGAAGTTCAACGTCGCGCCGCCCACGCCATTGGCGAGGTTCTGGGTTGTCAGGGTGTGGTTGATCCCGGCTCCGGGGGTGGCGCGGTTCGAGACGATGGTCGAACTGGTGCCGCTCGCCTGGGTGAAGGCGTAGGCGGTGCCCGCGGTGTCGGTGGCGAATTCGAGCGTCGAGACGTCGGTGCCGGCGAGGCGGATCAGGCTGTTGGTTCCCAGTGCCTGGGTGTGGGCGAGGGTGAGGCGGCCTTGGTCGACCACGGCGTTGGTGCCCGCGCCACTGTTGGCGCTCCGGAGTTCCAGCGTGCCGCCATTGACGGTGGTTTGGCCGGTGTAGGAGTTGGCGCCGGAGAGGATCTGGGTGCCCGCGCCGCTCTTGTTGAAGCCGAGTCCGCCGCTGCCGCCGTTGGCGAGCGTGCCGGTGAATTCGATGCTGCCCGTGCCCGGGTTGGTGAAAAACCAGCGTTCCACGGCGGCACCGTTCACCAGCGTTCCGCTTCCGGTGAGGCCCCCGGCGGTGAAGTCCCCGCTGTTCGCGGCGTCGGTCCCCGTGCGGTTGATCTGAAGCGTGCCGGCGGCGACTTCCAAGCTTTCGGAGACGACGCTGGCCGCGGCGCCCGCCCCGACGTTGCGCACCACCAGGGTGCCCGGGCCGGCTTTGACCATCTTGTGGAAGGCGGAGGTGATTTCGCCGACGGTGAGCGTGCCCGCGGAAACCGTGAGCGTGCGGGTATCGCCTTCGCCACCCGTCACGAAGGCGCCGTTGCCCATGTCGAGCGGGTGAGTCCCGGCGAAGGTGAAATCGCCGTCCCAGAACCGCCCGCCGGTGCCCGTCAGGACCAGCGGCGCGCCGCTGGTGTTGTCGATGGTGCCGCCTTCGAGCGTCAGCGGACCGTTGCCGAGGGCCGCGGGGTGGTTGAGGTTGAGGACTCCCGCTTCCAGGATGGTGCCGCCGGTGTGGGCGTTGCCGTTGGC
The DNA here is from genome assembly GCA_965651855.1 of uncultured Verrucomicrobiales bacterium. Taxonomy (GTDB): domain Bacteria; phylum Verrucomicrobiota; class Verrucomicrobiia; order Verrucomicrobiales; family Akkermansiaceae; genus Luteolibacter. The sequence goes on along the minus strand of CBFGTW010000026.1, from coordinate 24,521 downwards.
GAGGGTGAGCGCGCCCGCGCCGCTCTTGGTCAGCGTGGCGGGTCCCGCGATCGAGCCGGTGCCGGTGAAGGTGTACGGGTTGGTGGAATTGTTCACGAGCACCTCGGCGGGGAACAATTGGCCGCTCAAGGTGATGGTGCTCGGCGCGGCCGGGTTGTTGAACACGACCGTGTCTCCGTTCGCGAAGGCTTGGTCGCCCTCGGCCCACGGACCGCTGCCGACCTGCCAGACGCCGTCGGTGCCGCTCCAGGTGCGCGTGCCCACGCCGCCGACGGTGAAGGTCACGCGGTTTCCGGTGGTGTTGAAGGTGCCGCGCGAGGTCGCGGAGAGATTGGCCGTCCCGCTGATCGTGCCGCTGCTTTCAATGACGGTGTAGCTCTCGCCTTGGGTGAGCGGACCGCCGGTGAAGGTCACGGTGGTGGGCCCGCTGAAATTCACGTTCCCCGTGAGCAGACTCAGCGCGGTGTCGACCAGCAAGGTGGAGCCGCCGTTGAACGTCGCGGAGCCCGAGGTCATTCCGGAGCCGGTGAGCGTGGCGCCGGAGGCGACGACCAGGTTCGACTCGAGGGAACCGTCCAATGCGAGCGTTCCGGCCTGCACGGTGGTGGCGCCGGTGTAGGTGCTCGCGCCGGAGAGCGTCAGCGTGCCGGCGCCGGTCTTGGTGAGACCGCCGTCGATCGCGGCGTCGTCCACGATGTTGCTGTGGAGCAGCGGCTGGGCGATGGACACGCTATAGCCGTTGGTGTCGACGATCGCGCCGTTGTCGCGGACATTGGCGCGGCTCGCGGCGTTGTTGGCCATCAGCACTTGTCCGTCGGCCGCGGCGCGCAGGGTGCCGCCGTTGAAATTGAACGTGCGGGTGCCGGTGGTCGCCGTCGCGAGTATCCGCGGGACCGTCAGCGTGCCGCCGTTCAGGTTGTAGGTGTTGTTGCTGGCGGCCGAGCCGGCGCGCTGCAGGTCGAGGTCGCCGCCGCCGCCCACGGTGGTGGCGTTGTCACTGTAGAAGGTGACGTCGCCGCCGTTGTGGTTGATGACGTTGGCGCCGGTGGTGCCCTGCGAGTTCATCTTGATCGAGGTGCCGGCGTTCAGGTTGAGGTTGCCGCTCTCGATGTCGATCCGGCCGCGGCTGGTGTCCCAGACGCCGACTTGCAGCCACTTGGTGGCGGTGGTGCCGACGTTGAGCGTGCCGCCGTCGATGTTGATCCGGCCGATGTTGCCGGCGCCGGCGAAGCCGAGGACGACGTCGTTGGCCGAGGTGAACGTCCCGCCGGTCAGGTTCATCGTGCCGTTCATCAGCGCCTCGTTGTTGTTGCCGCGGGCGAGGGCGAGCGAGCTGGCGGTGGCGGTGCCGCCGGCCATGTCGATGGTGCCCGAGCCGCCGCCGAAAGCGCCGTTGGTGTTCGAGGCTCCGACGCGCACTTCGCCGCCGCTGTTGAAGGTTCCGCCGTTGATCGCGAGCGTGCCGGCGCCGGTCTGGTAGCCGACGTTGAGGATGCCGCCGACGTTGTTGAACGAGGCGTCGCCGTTGATCGTCAGCGTGCCGGCGGCGCCGGTGTTGCCGATGTAGCGGTTGGTGGCGCTGCCGGTGCCGTCGATGACGGCTTGCGAGGCGTCGTTCAGCGTCATCGCGAAATTGCTGCCGGGAGACTCGGCGAGCTGGAAGGCGCCGTTGGTGTTGATGGCGAACTGCGCGTTGTCGTTGAGCGTGATCTGGCCCTTGGGCATGTTCAACGCGCTGCCGGCATTGAAGCCCGCCGCGAGATTCGCGGCGGTGACGCTGGCGGCGTTGTTCACGATCAAGCTGGACGATGCCGCGCCGACGCCATTGCCGCGACCGACGGAAAGCCAGCTGCTGGTGGCGAGCGAGCCCGAGTCCACCTGCAGGGTGGCGTCCAGCCCGGCGGCTCCGGCGGCGGTGCCGAAGGTGCCGCCGACGACCAGCTCGCCGTTCACCGTGTTGGCGCCTTCGAGGCGGACGGTTCCCTGGCGCACGATGAACGGGAAGCCGCCGATGCCGCCGGCTCCGCCAGCGGTGCCGTAGGTGCCGCCGCCGGTGAGTTCGAGCGTGCCGCTGCCGAGCTTGAGCAGGCCGATGTTGTTGGCGCTCGTGAAGGCATCGGAAAAGGTCACGGTGCCGCCCGCGCCGGACGTGTCGAGCGCCAGCGAGGATCCCGCGGCCAGCGTGACGGGCGCGCCTTGGCCGCCGGTGCCCGCGAGCAGGCCGGCGATGGTGCCCGCTCCGGTGCCGCCGGCCGAAAACCCGCTGCCGCCGGCGTTCACCCCGAGCGTGGTGCCGGAGGAAAGCGCGACGGTGCCGGTGGCGGGCATCGAGGCCGGGGCGTCGAAATGGATCATCGCGCCGCCGTTCGCGAGCGTGGTGCCGCCGGTGTAGCCCTGCGCGCCGGAGATGCGGACGATGCCGTTGCGCACCGTCACCGGCACGGCCGAGGTGATCGTGTTGTCGCCGGCGAGGGTCAGCACGCTCGTCTGGCCGGCGGTGGCGAAGTGGCCGCCGGCATTGGTGGCGGCATTGAGGGTGATCGGTCCGCTGTAGGTGGCGTTGCCGGCGGGCACAAAAAGCACGCCTTGGGCAACGACGCCACCGCCATCGATGACGAGCGGATTGGACACGTTCACGCCGGGCGCCAGCTGGAGCTGGTTGCCGGCCGCGCCGTTCACGGTGACCGTGCCGCTGCCGAGCGCCTGGCTGTTGGCGGCGTTGAGGATGCCGGTGATGGTGGTGCCGCCGGAGTAGACGTTCGTTCCCGAGAGCGTCAGGGTGCCGGCTCCGGCTTTGGCCAGGCCGCCGCTGCCTTCGATGTTCTCGCTGATCGTGGCGAGGTGGCCGGCGGTGGTGACGGTGATGGTGCCCGGGGTTCCGGAAAGCGTCAGCGTGCCGTTGTTGTCGGCGTCCGCGACGACATAACCGGACGAGTTGAACGTGATGCCGGCCGCGGATATGGCCGCGTCGATTTCAACCGTTTCGGCCGTGCCTCCGAAGATGGCGGTGTTGCCGTTGGTCCAGGTGGCTCCGGCGTTCCAGTTGGCGTCGGTGAGGTTCCAGCTGTTGGTCGGGCCGTCCGGATTCCACGTCGATTGCGCGAGCGCGGCCGGGCTGCAGATCAAGGCGGCGCCTGCCGCGAGGCCACCGAACCAGCGGATGGAGGATGGGGTGGCGGCTTGCGGGAAGGCACGGAAGAATGGGTTGGTTCTTGGACGTTTCATCGGGTTTGGGTCGGATGCTCCGGCGGTCGGCGCGACGGCGTCTTGCGAATGCCGCCGGTCGAGACCGGACACGTCGTCCCGTATCCCGGCTTGGAGAGGTAGCAAGTGAAATGGCGGGACGGCCTTGGAAGAACGCTCCGCAAAAATGGGGGGGTTGACAGGATGGCGGAAATCACCGCCTCCGGAGTGCCATTTCCGCAGTGGACCGGACGTCATCGCAGGTGAAGGATCGGCCCATGCGAACCGGTGCGGGCTGGATGAGGGTGATCGGAGCGGCGTCCTCCGGCTTGGTCACGGCGTCCTTGGTGCCGCCTCTCGATTGGTCCGGGCTCGTGTGGATCTCGCTGGTGCCGCTGCTCGTCGCGCTGTGGTCGCTGGAGGGGCGGCGCGCCGGCTGGAAGGGCTTCGGGCTGGGCATGCTGGCCGGCACGATTTCGTTCGCGGTGCAGCTTTCCTGGCTGGCGGTGGTCTCGCCGCTCGGAGCGTTCGTGCTGCCGCTCTACCTCGGCGCGTTCTGGGGGCTGTTCGGCATGCTCGCCGCGACGTGGGGGAATCCGTGGCGCGGGGAGGCCGGGGGCATCGCGAAAAGCCTGCGGACCGCCGCGTCGCTCGGCGCGGTCTGGGCCGGTCTCGAGTGGTTGCGCGGCTGGCTTTTCACCGGCTTCGGCTGGAACGGCCTCGGCGTGGCATTCCATGAAACGCTCGTCGTCGCACAGGCCGCGGATCTGCTCGGCGTGGCGGGGCTTTCCCTGTTGGTCGTCTTTTTCCAAGCGGTTTTGGTGCAGGCCGGCCGGCGCGTGCTCGACGGCGCCCGCGATGGAAAACGCCGGACGCGCTGGGATTTCGCCGTCGCCGTGATGGTCGTCGGCGCGGTGGTCTGCTATGGCATCGTCCGCACCGCCACCGTCGGCAGCGGCGGGTCCGTGCGGCTCAAGACCCTGCTCGTCCAGCTGAACATCCCGCAGGACGCCGCGGTGCGCCTCTGGGACGAGTTCCAGATCCGGAATGCTTACGAGGAAGAGACGCTCGGCGCGCTGGAGGATTTGGAAAAGGCGGACGCCGAGCGCTTCCGCGAAGCCCTCGGTTCGGCCGACGAAGGCGAGGTGGCGCTGCGCTGGCCGGACTGGGTGCTCTGGCCCGAATCCGCGCTTCCGGGCCGCCTCCTGCGCACCGAAACCGGCGATTGGGGAGCCTACCCGCAGGACGCGCGGACGCTTTCCCTCGTCAGGGAACCCGGGCCGTTCACTTTGATCTACGGGATCAACGAACTCGAAGCCGTCCCTCACGACGACGGGCTGGTCTACAAGGAGGGCGGGCGAATCTACAACTCGCTCGTCACCCTCACGCCGGAGGACGAGCTGCGGACCTTCCGCAAACACCACCTCGTGATCTTCGGCGAGACCATTCCCTTCGCGGACAGCATTCCGCTGTTGCGGAAAATCTACGAACAGCAGGCCGGCGTGGCCTATGGCGGGTCGTTCACTCCGGGCGGGGTCTTCGAGCCGCTGCCCGCGCGCGTCGGCCACACGACCGTCGGCATCATTCCCAGCGTGTGCTTCGAAGACACCGTCCCGCGCCTCAAGCGCCGCTTTCTCCGCGACGGCCCGCAAGTCATCGTCAATGTCACCAACGACGGCTGGTTCAAGGAGAGCGCCGCCGCGGCCCAGCACTTCGCCAATGCCCGCTTCCGCGCCATCGAGCTGCGCCGGCCGATGCTCCGCTGCGCCAACACCGGCGTCACCGCCGCGGTGGACGCCGCCGGTTCCACCGCGCATCCGGATACCGGTTCGCGACAGGTGCTCGTGGACGCATCCGGCAGCCATTTCACCCGCGGCACCCTCTTCGCCGAGCTCGACATTCCGCTCGATCCCCCCGCCACGCTCTACGGCCTGATCGGCGATTGGGGCGTCGTTTTGCTCGGCTTCGCCGGCTTCGGCATCATCGTCGCGACCCGTCCGCGAGTCGCGAAAAAACGCGGAGATTTCTGAAAGATCCGGATTTTCCGGGATTTTTCGCGGTCATTTCTTCTTGCCGCCTCCGCTGTGGCTGCTTCGGTAGCCGCCGAATTTCGCCGGGAGGGAGTCCGGCGGATCCAACGCCTCCCCGCCCAAGCTCCCGCCACCCGAAAATCCGAAATTCCGACATCCCTCTCGCTTCACGATGCTTGTTCCCGATTCGCCGCGCCACGCGGATGATACGATTTCGCCGCTGACATCCCGCCGCAGCGTCATCGCCACCCTCGGCCTCGCCGGCCTCGGACTGTTCTCCGGCACCTCCTCCGCCAGCGCGGCCAGGACCTCCGCCCCGCGGCCGGACCTTTCGAAACTTCCCGCCGCCTGGGTGCGGCTCCAGGGTTCCGCCCTCACCGCCTACGCCGAATACCTCCGCTCGCTGAAGCTCCAGCACGTCACGCCCGAGCAGGTCATCGCCGCCCACGCCAAGGTCCGCGGCCGCGTCTGGAACACGCTCCCGCCAAAGTCGATGTGGAAAAACATGGGACCCACCCTCAAGGCCGTCGACCGCATCGCCGCCGAGCTGGGCATGCCGGTCAAGGAGATCACCTCCGCCTACCGCAGCCGCGCCTACAACGCCCGCTGCCCCGGAGCCGCCTCGGGATCCTGGCACCAGGCGAACGTCGCGGTGGACGTGAAATTCCCGGTCCGCGCCTCGACCGTCACCTCGGTCGCCCGCAAAGTCCGCGCCAAAGGCTACTTCAAGGGCGGCATCGGCAGCTACGCGAGCTTCACACACGTGGACACCCGCGGCGTGAACAACAACTGGTGAAAAAAGGAGCCACCTCCTGGCGGTGACCGGTGACGGGTCAACCCCGTTGCCGGATCAGAAGCCTGCCAAGTTGCAGTACTTCGTGACCGCCGCCGTGCGCGTGCCCACCCCGAGCTTGAGGTAAATCTGCTTCAGGTGGTGGCGCACGGTCTGGATCGATAGCGACAGCTGGTTGGCGATTTCCTTGTTGGTGGATCCGTCGATCAGAAGCTCGACCACCTGGCGTTCGCGGCGCGTGAGCGCGGCTGCCGCGGCGGGCTGCGCCGGACGGAATCCCTCGACCACCCGGCGGGCGACCCGCGGGCTCATCGGCGTGCCGCCGTCCCGGGCCAGCCGCGCCGCGTCCCGCAGTTCATCCGGAGGCGCGTCCTCCAGGAGAAAGCCCGAGGCGCCCGCCCGGAATGCCGCGGCGATCGTCCCGTAGTCGTCGCGTTCCGCCACCGCCACCACCGGCAGATCCGCCAAGCGCCGCTTGAGAAACGCGGTGGCTTCGATCGCCCCCTCCGCCGGCTCGTCGTAGCGCATCATCACCACCTGCGGATCGACCTCCGCGAGCCGCCTCCACAGCGCCGGATGATTGGAAAACCTGCCCACGCAACGCATGCCGACGTTCGAACCGACGATCCGCTGCAGCGAGGATTCGGTGAATCCCACGGCCGCGATCGCGACGGGGGCCTGATCCTCGAAATCCGGGCTCATTTCGTCCCCGTCCCCACGGGGATCATCCGCGTCGCCGCCCGGAGCGCCGCCTTCTCCACTCTGCCCGCCCGGAACTTGCGGCCGGTGGGGCGACCGCGCCTCGACAGCTGGCGAAGGATAGCGGGACAGGGTTTTCATGGTTTGGGACAACTGCCGCCTCGGCGGGATGGACCATGGAACCCAATTTCAACAGCCCCACCGGGTCAAGCGGGAAATTAAACGTTTTATGATGCCCCTCGGTTCTTTGCGGGAGGAGCTTACCAGTGTGAACGCGGCGGCCGTTTCCATCATCCGCGGCGCGGGTCAATCTGCCGCACAAGAGCCCGACCAGAGGGTTGCTCCGCCGCCGGACGGACGGCCCGGACCGCGGGTCGGGACTCCGGCATCAAGACAAGCCAAAGAGACCCAATGATGCCACCGACCTCATTCCGGGCCACGCCACCGCGGGATTCCTGCATCTCGCCTCCGGTGAAGCGCGGCGGCACCGGTCGGTGGCAGGCCTGCGGGTGCATTGCCGGCGGAGCGGTTTTCCTGGCGCTTCTCTGCGGCCTGCCGGTGTGGACGGGGAATGCTGCGACCCCGAGGGCGGCACCCACGGACGCACGGCCCGCGGGCAGAGAAGCGATTGCAGAGGATCTGTCGCTGCGTTCGGCTTTGGATGAGATCCGCGGCGAGCCGGACCCCGTACGGCGGGACGAGCGGCTGGCGGCCTTCCTCGCCTCGCTCGACGCCGCGCGGCTCGCGGGCTTGATGGAGCAAGTCCGCGCGGAATTTCCGGATGGAGCCGTCGACGAGCCGCTCATCCAGCTTTTCCGCGCCTGGGCGGATGCCGATCCCGAGGCGGCGGCGCGTGGGCGGGCCGACCGCGCGGCACCCGGCGAGTGAGGCCGCGGATGAAACCGCCGCTCTGGCGCCGGGAACTCAATTTCCCGCGGCCGGCCTCCGGTCAAGACCCTCCCGCGCACCTTGGCGATCGGGACCGGCCTCTCGAACTTCGGCAGGCGCAGCGTGGCGGGTGACGACCCGATCCGCGGAGATCGGCGGGCTGTGAATTTTTCGCCGATCCGCCGGGCGGCGGGACCTTGCGGCGGTTGTTCACGGAACACCAGGGGCGCTGGGCTGGCCCACTTGTCTCCGCCGGCTCATGTCTTGAAGTCCCGCGTCTGGAAGGACAGCCAGCCGAGGGTGAAAAACGTGGCGTTCAAGCCGAGGAGCAGGGCGTATGACTCGATGATCTTCGCCCAGGAGATGCCCGTCTCCGCGAGGAACACCCAGGCGCTCATCCGCCAGGTGACGAACCATTCCTCGTACGGCTGGAAGAACGGGAAATTCTGCAAAATCATGTCCACGAAGAGGATCGAGAGCGTCACGATGGTCGCGGCTGCCGGCTTGATCCGGAAGCACGAGAACATGAAGGCGATCGAGGAAAGCGTGACCATGCTCACCGCGATGCCCGCGCCGCAGAGGGCGAGCCGCTTCGCGCCATCGGCCCAGTCCGGGTAAGCGGCGAACACTTTCATCTTCTGCTCCATCACGAAGAGGCCGCCGCCACCTCCGACGGCCGCCACCGCCATGGCATATCCGGTGAGCCCGACGAAGATGACAAAGGTCACGGTGTAGAGGCAGACGGCCGCATACTTCACCAGCAGCAGCCGCAGCCGCGAAATCGGGCGGGCGAAGACGAGCCGCAGGTTGCCGTCCTCGCTTTCCTTCGCCACGATGTCCCCGGCGACCAGCGCGAAGAAGATCGAGCCCAACAGAAACATGCTGAACAGCATGATGCTGAACGTGATGGTCAGCGCGCTGTAGTAGGTCTCGAAGTCCAGGCCGTTGCGCTCGGTGAGCCGCTGCATGTGGCGGTAGCCGGCGGTCTTGTAGACCAGCAGGATCAGCGCCTCCATGATGAGGAAAGCCCCGTAGCCCATCCAAGTTCGCGGCCGGGCGAAGAGCTTGCGGAGTTCGCCGCGGAGTTGTTCCAGGAAGATCACGGCGCGGGCTCCTTGTGGTTCAGGATTTCCATGTAGAGGTCCTCGAGCGACCGCCGGACGGGGGAAAACGCCCGCACCCGCACGCCGCGGCGGACCATTTCCGCGACGACGTCCGCGGGATCCGTCTCCTGGGGCAGGTTGAAATGACCGCCATCCAGGACCTCGCCGCGGCTGCCGCGGATGATGGCGGCCGCGGTTTCCCAAGGTTCGAAGTCGCCGCGGAAGGTTTCCGCGTCCTCGTGCAGGCCGGAGACGGGGCCTTCGAAGACCCGGCGGCCGTCACGCAGAATCGCGACGCGGTCGCACATCAGTTCCACTTCGGAAAGCAGGTGCGAGTTGAACAAAACGGTGACGCCCTTGTCGCGCCGCAGGCCGAGGATGAAGTCACGGAACCACTTGATGCCCTCGGGATCGAGCCCGTCGGTCGGCTCGTCGAGCAGCAGGAGTTCCGGCTCCGGCAGCAGCGCCTGGGCGAGGGCGAGGCGCTGGCGCATGCCGTGGCTGTAGGTGCGGACCTTCGAGCGGATGCGTCCGGCGAGGCCGACGCGCTCGACCACTTCCGCCGCGGCGTGCGCGTCGAAGCCACCGGAACAGCTCATCAGGATGCGCAGGTTGTCCCAGCCGCTGAGGTACTCGTAGAAGGCGGGGGATTCGAAGATCGCGCCGACTTTCCGCAGGGCCTGCGAGCGGTGGCGCTGCACGGAAATGCCGCCGATGCTCGCGCCGCCGGCATCCGGCGCCACCATGCCGAGGATGATGCCGAGCGTGGTGCTCTTGCCGGCGCCATTGTGGCCGAGCAGGCCGTAGATCGTGCCTTTTGTGACCGTGAACGAGACGCCACGCAGGGCCGGCTTGCCCCCGAAGGATTTTTCGAGCGAGGAAACTTCGAGCATGCGGGTCTAGCGGTTTCCGGTGGCGAGGCGGAGTTTCCCGGAAGTACTGGAATCGGCGTACAAGAAATTCGCGTTGTCGCCGTGCCAGGCCTCCTTGTCGAAGACCAGCGGGATCCGGTCCGGCCGGTCGGCGACGTGGAAAAACGCCAGCCGCGAGACGTGCCGGCCGCTCTGGGTCGAGTTCCACGCGTAGCTCGAGCCGGTCTTGGCGAAGGATTTCTTGTCGGCCGGACAATGGAACGCCTCCTCGCCGCCGACGTAGGGCAGCAGCACGGTTTCCAGCACCGACACGTCGTGGTTCTCCGAAGCGCGCGCGGCTTCGAGCTGCGGCATCCGCTGCCCGTGCTCCGCGAGATACGTCTCAAGGCCGGCGCCGATGGCGCGCAGGTTCGACAGGCAGGAGGCCGCGCGCGCCCTCGCGACCATCCCGCGCCCCACGGGAACGGCGATCGCCGCGAGCACCGCGACCAGTGCCACGGTCACCAGCAGTTCAATGGTGGTGAATCCGGCGCGCGCTCTCATCGGCGGAGTCCGAATTCGTTGCCACGCAGCCCCTGCATCGTTTCGTTCATCGCCTCCATCAGCGGGGCGAGGTCGAGCTTCGTCTCGGCGGTGGAATTCTCGAAATACGCCTTCATGCCCTCTTCGGCAATACGGTCGAGCAGGTCGTCCGCCAGTGCGTCGGCCCGCGCCATTTCCTCCGCGGTGCGGCCCTCGCGGATCTCGCGCAGCCCGCGCTCGACGAACTCCCGGCGCTGCTCCGGCGGCAGGGCGTCGACCGCCTGCATGAAGTTCTTCATCGTTTCTTCTACGGTCAGATCGAGAAACAACGCTTTCTCCTGCGGTGCGAGCTTCGCGAAAAAGCGCTCGCCCGCGCGCTCCTCGCGGCTTTTTTCCCGCTCGCGGAAGTCCAACTCGTTGAACATCGCCGCGAGGCGCCGGATCCCGCGCTCGCGCCGCGCGGCCTCCGCCGCATCCGGCACGCGGTGCCGCTCGGACCAATCGTCAAACTCCGCCGCGGCGATCTCGCGCTCGATCCGCTCCGCCGTGACCTGCCGCGAGGTTGCCGCCGAGCGCACGCTCCAGACCACGGCCCAGATCACCAGCAAGGACAGGATGGCGCGGAGCAGCACGGAACGGCGGGCCATGACATGCCGAAGCTAGCGCCAGCCGCTCGCCGCGCAAGGTGGGCGTCCGGCCGTTCCCGGAGCGCCGGGTTTATCCGCCAAACGGCCCGGAGAGGCGGGTGCCTTCCGGGCCGGTGGGTGAGGCTTCAGACTCCGGCGATGGATCTCCGACGGCCGGCGTTCACCGTCCTTTTTTCGCCTCGAGCTGCTCGCGCACCTTGCCTTCGATCTCGCCGTAGAGGTCGGCGTCCGATTTGAGCATCTCCTTGGCGGCGTCGCGGCCCTGGGCGAGCTGGCTGCCGTTGTAGCTGAACCACGAGCCGCGCTTCTGCACGATTTCCATCTCCAAGGCCAGGTCGAGCAGCGAGCCGGTCGAGGAAATGCCCTCGTTGTACATGATGTCGAACTCCGCTTCGGTGAATGGCGGCGCGACCTTGTTCTTGACGATCTTGATCTTGGTTCGGTTGCCGGTGACGGTGCCGTCGGTCGCCTTGATCTGGCCGATGCGGCGGATGTCGATGCGGACCGAGGAGAAGAATTTGAGCGCGCGGCCGCCGGGAGTCGTTTCCGGGTTGCCGAACATCACGCCGATCTTCTCGCGGATCTGGTTGGTGAAGAGGCAGACGGTGCGGGCCTTCGAGATCAGGCCGGTGAGTTTCCGCATCGCGGCGCTCATCAGGCGCGCTTGGGTGCCCACGGTCGAGTCGCCGATCTCGCCGTCGAGCTCCTGCTTGGTGACGAGCGCGGCCACCGAGTCGAGGACGATCACGTCGATCGCGTTGGAACGGACGAGCGCCTCGCAAATCTGCAGCGCTTCCTCGCCGGACGACGGCTGGGAAACGAGCAGGTCGTCGAGGTTCACGCCGAGCTTGCGCGCGTATTGCGGATCCAGCGCGTGCTCGACGTCGATGAAGGCCGCGAGCCCGCCCTTTTTCTGGGCTTGGGCGATGACGGTCAGGGTGAGGGTGGTTTTGCCCGAGGATTCCGGCCCGAACACCTCGACGATGCGCCCACGGGGGAAGCCGCCGACGCCGAGGGCGCGGTCGATCAGCAGGTTGCCGGTGGGGATGGCATCCACATCGACCCGGTGGCCGTCGCCCATCCGCATGATGGCGGATTCGCCGAACTCCTTCTGGATGTTGGAGATGGCGAGGTCGAGGTTGCGCTTGCGCGCTTCGGCGAGCTTGTCGGAGGCGGATTCTTCGGGAGCGGTCTTGGCGGCCATGGGAGGTGTCTGTGGAAGTTGGCGTCTTTATGGATGAGCCGGGGCGCGAGGCAAGAAAAAGATGTTCGCGCGAACAAAAAGTTGCTTCGTGTGAGCGGGAGTCGCTGCTTGTCAGGGAGCCGCGCGGGATGGCAGCCTGCGGGGGTGAACGCGCGGTTGTCCTGGATCGTCCTGCTGGTCTGTGCGCTGGCGGTGCTGGTCCCGCGGGCGGGCGGACAAGCCTTGGAACCGGCGGAGGTGCCGCCTCCACCGACCTTCGGGGTGCGGGACGCTTCCGGGGTTTACCAGCGGGATCCTGAGACGCTGCGGCGGATGTCCGACCAGCTCCGCCAGCTCCGGGAGGCGCACGGTTTCTCGATCTATGTGGTGGTGGAGCCGGTGCTCATGAGCGAGACGCCGGCATCGCTCGCCAATCGCCTCCAACAAGCGTGGCTGCCGGCGGGCGACGGAATCGTGGTGGTGTATGAGGCGGATACCGGCCGTCTCGGTCTCGGGCGGCGGTTCGAGGATGATCCGTTGCGGGGCGACGAAAGCCCGGCCACGGTGCCGGCGCATCATCTGGTCGGCTTGGTTTCCGGAGCGTTGCATGCGGTGGATCCCGAGCAGCCGCGCGATGATTACCTCGAGGTGCTGGTGGCGGCCCTCACCGAGACGTTCACCGAGTATTTCCGGGACCGCGAGGCGCCGCCGCCGCCGGGGCGCTCGCTGCGCCTGTCGCTGGCCTTGGTGGGCGGGATGGCCGGTCTGGCGCTGGTGGCGCTGGCGGCACGTTGGCTGGTGCGGCGCGTGGACCGGACGGAGACGGTGATCCTTCGTTTCCCGGTGGTGGACCGGCCGGAGCGGCTCGGCGCACCGTTTGGCGGCGGGGCGGTCAGTTCGCGCCGGTTCGGCGGAAATGGCGACCGTCGTCCTTGATCGGCCCGCGCCGGACCGGGAGGTGGTGCGGCAGGATCGCGGAGAAAAGGTGGATGAGCGGGTAGGCGCAGAGGGCGAGGGTGATGGCCATGGTGAGCGAGCCGAGGACAAAGCTCGCGGCGTTCAAGGTTCCCGCGCCCGGGATGTTCAGATAGGCGCGCTCGAGGAAGGGCGGCATCGGCAGGTTCAGCGCCTCGCGCAGCCAGTCGCCGAGTCGGTATTGGGCCAGCCCGATGGGGATGTTGGTCACCGGATTGCTGATCCAGCAGGCGGCCATGGCCACCGGGACGTTCGCGCGGAAGCGCATCGCGACGATCGCCGCACCGACCATCTGGAAAGGCATCAGCAGCAGCATGGAGAAAAAGAGGCCGATGGCCGTGCCGTGCGCCACCGTGTCCCGGCAAGGTTTCCACAGGCAGCGGCGGAACAGCGGCCGCGTCAGTGACTGCCACCACGGCCGGTGCCGCAGCCGCGGGTGCCGGAGAGCCCGGAAGGCCCGCCGCACCAGCCTGAGATACCGCTTTTTCATGATGGGAACGCCGTGGGGCAGCATTCGTCCGTTGCACCCGGCGAATCAACCGCAAATGGCTTGTTCCTACGCCTGCCGTTGCCCAGGGTTCGCGCGTTTTTCATGGAAACTTGGCAAGCACTCGTCCTCGGCGTGATCGAAGGGATCACGGAATACCTCCCGATCAGCTCGACGGGCCATCTGGTCGTCGCCCAGCGGCTGATGGGCATTGGCGTGGACGGCGTGGACAAGGCGGCCGCCGACGCCTTCGCCATCTGCATCCAAGGCGGCGCGATCCTCGCGGTGCTCGGCCTCTATTTCCCGCGGGTGCTCCAGATGATCCGGGGCGTGCTCGGCAAGGATCCGGACGGCCTGCGGCTTGCGGTCGCGATCCTCGCCGGCTTCATGCCCGCGGCGATCTTCGGCTTGCTGCTCAACGACTGGATCGAGGAGAAGCTCTTTTCGCTCTGGCCGATCGTCGCCGCCTGGGTGGCCGGCGGCGTGGCGATCCTGGCGACCGCTTGGTGGCGCCGCCGGAACCCGCCGAAGGGCGGCGGCCGCGACTTGCTCGAGCTGACTTGGAAAATGGCGCTGGTGATCGGTTTCATGCAGTGCCTGGCGATGTGGCCGGGCACCAGCCGCAGCCTGATGACCATCGTGGGCGGCGTGATCGTCGGCCTCTCGCTCAAGGCCGCCGTCGAATATTCGTTTCTGCTCGGCGTGCTGACGCTCACCGCCGCCACGGCCAAGAAGGCCGTCTGGAAGGTCGAGGGCCTCGGCGCGGAATACGACACCTGGCTCGGCGGCGCGAAGCTGATGCTCGACACTTATGGCACGATCTCGCTGCTCGTGGGCATCGTGTCCGCGGCCGTGTCCGCGGCGCTTGCGGTGAAGTGGCTCGTTTCCTACCTCCAGAGCCACGGGCTGTCGCTCTTCGGCTGGTATCGGATCGCCATCGGCGTGGTGGTCGGCGGGCTGGTGGCCACCGGTGTTTTCAGCGCCTGAGCGCGAAAAAGCGCCGCCTCCCCGGTGGAGACGGCGCTTCAGAGAACAGCGACCCGCGTTCAGTCCTTCAGGTCCCGCAGGGCGCTCTTGACGCTGCGCTCGAACTCGCGGTCCGCCGGGTGGCCCTGCCAGACCAGCTTCCCGTCCGCGCCGAAGACGCTGGCGTGCGGAATCCCGTTGCTGTTCGAGGGGATCGAGCCGCCTTGGGTGACGGGATATTTCACCCGCGCGTCCTTGAGCAGCTCGTTGATCGTTTCCTTGTCGCCGCCCTGCACTTCCAGTCCCACCACGACGAGCCCTTTGCTCTCGTAACGGCGGGCGAGCTTGGCGAGCTCCGGCAGGCTGGCGATGCACGGCGGGCAGTTGACTCCCCATTGCTCGACGACGACCACCTTGCCCTCCAGCGCGGAGGAGTCGAACTCGGCTTCGTTGACGACAGTGCCCCAGCGGACTTGGTCCAGCTTGACGTCCTGCTGGGAGGAAGTCTCCTCCGCCGTGACGAGGGCGATGGAGGTGGCCGCGAAGGCCGTGATGATGGCGGCGATTTTCATAACTGCGGTCCGACGTTCATGCGGAGAAATATCTTTCACCACAATCCGTGCGGCCGCGCAATCCATCATTCGGCCGCCTTCGCCGCGGCCGGCGTCCGTCGCACGGCGGCTTCTTCCTTCAGTCCGCCGATGAACAGCAGCGCCGCGGCAATGCAAATGCACGAGTCGGCGACGTTGAAGGCCGGCCACCAGCCGCCGCTCGAGGGCACGATCTTGTCGTAGAGCGGCAGTTTCACCGCAATGAAATCGACGACGTAGCCGGCGGAGAGCCGTTGCCAGAACGAGGCGTCGGCCATCTCCTCGAGCAGGAAGCCTTGGACGAGACGGTCGGTGAGATTGCCGAGGATGCCGCACAGCAGGAGCGCCACGGCCACCTTCGAGACCGGGTGGTTGAACGCGCCCTTCTTCCAGAAGAAGCGGATCAAGGTCAGCGCCAGGATCGGGACGATGAGGAAGACCACCGGCGCCCAGGCCGTGCCGTTGCCGAAACCGAAGGCCACGCCTTGGTTGTGGACGCGCACGAGATGGAAGAAGTTCTCCACCACGATGATCTGGCTCCGATCGTCCGACCACGGCGGAGCGAACGTGTTCACCGTCCAGAACTTCGTGACCTGGTCGAGCACGTAGAGCGGGAGCGTGAGGAAGAGCAGGAGCTTGGGGAAGGTCATATGCGTCCCATGGGTCGTATAGGTCCTATCTTCCGCAAACATCCGCGCATCGCTTGCACAGCCCGCTCGGCTCCAGCGGCTCGTGGCGGCGGCAGCGCGGGCAGAGTGGCAGCTCGGTTTTGCGGGCGGTGGCCGAAAGCTCGCCGGTGACGACGTTCAGGCCGGCGATGATGAAGAACTCGGTCGCGAAGGCGCGGTCCTCGAGCAGCGGCAGGAGCGCGGCGTCGGCCTCCGGCAGCGTCAGGGAAACCTCCGCCTCGTTGTTGCGGGTGAACTCCTTCGCCTGGATGCGGCTTTCGATCGCGGCCTGCATCACGCCTTTGATTTCGAAAAGCCGCTCCGCCGTCCGGCTCGCCTCGCCGGGCGCGAAGTCCGGATCCGGCTCCGGAAAGTCCTGCTCGTGGACGCTGCCTTCGGTGAACAGCGCGTGTTCCCACGCCTCGTCCGCGGTGAACGCGAGGATCGGCGCGAGCAGGCGGCACAAACTACTGAAGATCTCGTACATCGCCCGCTGCGAGGCCAGCCGCCGCGGCGAATCGGGCGCGTCGCAGTACATCCGGTCCTTCAGCGCGTCGATGTAGATTGCGGAAAGGTCGGTGGTGCAGAACTGGTTGAGCGCGTTGAAGACCTTGCGGAATTCGTAGGCGTCGTAAGCCTTGCGGCACTCGGCGGTGACCTCGTGGAGTCGCTCGAGAATCCAGCGGTCGAGGAGGGTGTAATCCGGGCGGACTGAAGTCCGCGCTCCATCGAAGCCGTCGAGGTTGCCGAGAAGAATCCGCAGGGTGTTGCGCAGACGGCGGTAGGGCTCGGCGACCTGCTTGAACAGGTCCTCGCCGAACGGCACCTCGTTCTGCCAATCGACCGAGGAAACCCACAGCCGCACGATGTCGGCGCCGTATTTGTTGTAGAAATGGGCCGCGTCGATCGGTTTGCCGGCCTTCTCAGCCTCGGACTTGGAGAGCTTTTTCTTGTCCTTGTCGACCACGAAGCCGTGGGTCATCACGGACTTGTAGGGCGCCGCCTCGCGCCACGCCACGCTGAGCATCAACGAGCTCTGGAACCAGCCGCGGTGTTGGTCGGTCGCCTCGAGGTAGAGGTCGCACGGCGCGTGCAACTCCGGGTGCTTGTCGAGCACAGCGACATGTGAGCAGCCGGAATCGATCCACACGTCGAGCGTGTCGCGGCATTTCTTCACGCCCTTCGGCAGGCCGAGGCGCTCGGCGAGTTCTTCGTCGGAAAGCCGGAACCAGATGTTGGTGCCTTGGCTTTCGACGAGGTCGGCGACCTTGCGCGCCAGCGCCGGATCGAGGATCGCCTTGCCGCTTTCGTCGAAGAACACCGGCAGCGGCACGCCCCAGGTGCGCTGGCGCGAGATGCACCAGTCGGGCCGGGATTCGACGGTGCCGTGGATCCGGTTGCGTCCCCAGGACGGCAGCCACTCGACTTGGTCGATGGCCTCGAGCGCTTTGCCGCGCAGGGTGTCGAGCGAGATGAAGAACTGCTCGACCGCGCGGAAGATGATCGGCGTTTTCGAGCGCCAGCAGTGCGGGTAGGAGTGCTTGTAAACTTCCTGCCCGAGCAGGTGGCCGCTCTCGGCGAGGATCTCGATGATCCGGTCGTTCGACTTGAAAACGTGGACGCCGACCAGCTCCGGCACGCCGACCTCCTCGGTGAACTTCCCTTCGTCATCGACCGGCGAGAGCACCTCGAGCCCGTTCTGCTGGCCGGCCACGTAGTCGTCCGCGCCGTGGCCCGGAGCGATGTGGACGACGCCGGTGCCGGTCTCGGTGGTGACGAAATTCGCGAGGATGACCTTTGATTCGCGGTCGAGAAACGGGTGGCGCGCGGTGAGGCATTCCAGCTCACGGCCTTTGATTTCCGCCAGCGTTTCCTTGAGGGCGAAGCCGGTCTTTTCCTTGAACGCCTCGATCAGCTCGCGGACGATCACGAGCGTTTCGTTGCGGCCGTCGTTCTCGAAGCGGCCGACGACATAGGTGAACTCCGGATGCACCGCGAGGCCCAGGTTCGCCGGGAGCGTCCAAGGGGTGGTGGTCCAGATGACGATCGAGGCATCCCGGGCGGACTGAAGTCCGCGCTCCAACGGAAACTTCACGAACACCGCCGGGCTTTCCTTGTCCTTGTATTCCACCTCGGCCTCGGCGAGCGCGGTTTGCGCGCCGTAGGACCACTGGACGGGTTTCTTCGATTGATAGACGCAGCCGCTTTCGACGAGCTTGGCGAAGACGCGCAGGATGTTCGCCTCGTACGCCGGATCCATCGTGAGATACGGCCTTTCCCAATCGCCGAACACGCCGAGCCGGCGGAACGAGCCGCGCTGGATGTCGATGAACTTCTTCGCGAACTCGGTGCAGCGCCGCCGGATCTCCACCGGCTCGAGCCCCGCGGTTTCCTTGACCACCTTGAACTCGATCGGCAGGCCGTGGCAGTCCCAGCCCGGGACGAACGGCACGGCGTGGCCGGCCATCGTCTTCGATTTCACGACGAGGTCCTTGAGCAGCTTGTTGAGCGCCGTGCCCATGTGGACGTCGCCGTTCGCGAACGGCGGGCCGTCATGGAGGATGAACTCCGGCGCGTTCTGCGCCCGGCGGCGCGCCAGGATGCGCTCGTAGAGTCCTTCGCCCTCCCACTTCCCGAGCCGTTTCGGCTCGTTCTCCACGAGATCCCCGCGCATCGGAAACGTCGTCTGCGGCAGGGTCAGCGTGTCCTTGTAACTCGGTGCTTGGGCGCTCATGACGGGGCGCGGACGCTAGCAACGCGCCCCTAGGGGGTCAACCATGGGGAACGGGCGGGAAAATGCCGCCGTTCGTGCAGCCCCGGATGCTTTTCAGGCCAGAGACTTCCGGAGGTCGGAAATCAGCAAATACAGCCGGTCCGACCGGGAGGGGGCGAATGGCGCGAAGTGAAAATGGCGGTAGAACGCTGTCGCGGATTCGTCTTTCGCGTCCACAACCACAGCCCTCAAGCCCGCGATTTCCGAGGCTTGGAGTGTGCGGAGAAAGGCATCCAGAAGAAGGGCACCTCCGATGCCCCGCCCACGGAACGAGAGGGAGACTGCCAAGCGGGCCAGCAGCATCACCGGGATCGGGTGCCGAGCCAGGCCCTTGCGCAGCCGCTCCGGAGAGTTGGCAACATCGACCGATCCATACGCCAGCGAATAGTAGCCGGCGATTTCGCCGCCCGCTGATCTCGCCACGTACGTCCGTGCGCCATTGGCGGACTGGTTCTTCAGCGCATGTCGTTGCAGATAGACATTGAGCGCTTCGACGCCGCAGTCGAAACGCTGAACCGGATCCGCCTTGTCCAGCTTGGCAGGCGGATGAACAGGATCGCCGCTCATGCTGCGGGGTCCGTAAACGGACTGGGCTTCCGGGCCAGTCGGCGGATGTTCTTCAGCGGCCTCGGGGGTCGGTCCAGTTCCGCGTAGAACCTTTCGAATTCCTCCGGACTGAGCAGCACCTGCGAGTCCTCGCCCGCGATCCGCTCGGCTTCGGGCAGGACCGTATCCATGATGAACTTGGCCACCTTCTTCCCACTGCGATCTGCCGCACGCTTGATGATCGCCTTCGCGTACGGCGTCGCTCGAATGTCCAGGCGCTCGGTCCGGACGCCTTCTTCAATGGCCTTCATGTGAAGATCCATGGTGCTTGTCCGGACGTTTGTCCACACAATATGGGGATTCACTTCAGCCCCTCGATCCGGAAGACGACCGGCTCGCTGTTCACGCAGTCGAGGCGCTCGATTTTTTCCAGCGCTTCCTGGAGTTTTCCGAAGGGGCAGGTGTGGAGGAGGAAGACCATGTCCACGAACTCGGCGTCGGGATTGTCCGGATTGACCGGCGAATGGGTGCCGGAAATGCCGATCCGGTGGTCCGCGAGCACGCGCGCGATCTCCGCGACCACGCCGGGCCGGTCGGTGACGTCGAAGCGCACGTAGTAGGCGGTGGACGTTTCCTCGACCGGCAGCAGCCGTCCGGAATCCTTGTAGGGCAGGAAACCGCGGTGGCCGGTGCCTTGGCGGAGCGAGCGGGCGGCTTCCACGAGGTCCGCGACCACCGACGAGGCCGTCGGGTCTTGCCCGGCGCCGCGGCCGTAGAAGAGCGACTCGCCGGCGGCGTCGCCGTGGACGGCCACCGCATTGAACACGCCGTTGACGGAGGCGAGGATGTGCGATTTCGCGATGAACGACGGCTGCACGCGCAGCTCGACCGAGCCGTCCGCATGCTCGCGGATCACGGCCAGCAATTTCACCACGTAGCCGAGGCTTTTCGCGAACTGGATGTCGATCGGCCGCACCTGCTCGATGCCGCAGACGTGGATTTCCGCGGGGTCGATGGGGAAACCGTAGGCGAGCGTGGCCAGCAGGATCGCCTTGTGCGCGGCGTCCCAGCCGTTCACGTCGAGCGCGGGATCGGCCTCGGCGTAGCCGAGTTCCTGGGCCTCGGCGAGGGCGGCGTCGAAGGTGAGCCCGGCGTCCGTCATGCGGCCGAGGATGTAGTTCGAGGTGCCGTTGATGATGCCGGAAAACGAGTGGATCCGGTTGCCGATGAAGGAATCCTGGACGGTCCGGATGATCGGGATGCCGCCGGCCACCGCGGCTTCGAAATGGATCGGCGTGCCGGTTTCCCGCGAGAGCGCGAAAAGCTCGACGCCGCGCTCCGCGAGCAAAGCCTTGTTGCCGGTGACGACCGGCTTCTTCGCTCGCAGGGCGGCGGCGACGATGTCGAAGGCGGCTTCGGTGCCGCCGATCAGCTCGACGACGATGTCCACGGCGGGATCATCCACCAGCTCGTGCCAATCCGTGGTGAACGTCGTCGCCGGCACTTCGGACACGGTGGCGCGCGCCTTGGTGCGGTCGCGCACCAGGATTTTGGCAACGTGGAGCGTCACGCCGCCGCCGGTCCGGCCGGTGATGAGGTCGCCGTTGCGCTGGAGGGTGTTCCAGACGCCGGAGCCGACGGTTCCGAAGCCGGCCAAGCCGATGCCGAGGGACGAGCAGGAGTTCACGCGGCGGACTCTGGGGGCGGGCCGCCTGGCGTCCAAGCCGGAACCTCGGCGCGGCTCAAGATTCCCAGCCGCTGTCGGCCAGTTCGCGCTCGGCCTGCAGCCAATCCCCGTGCGAGTCGCCCGGCAGGCCGAGTTCCACGCGCCGGCGGTAGATCAGGTACGCGGTTTTGGCCACGGCATCCACCGGCGGGCGGGCCGGTTTCACGGAGGAGGGGGACTTCGGCTTCACGGGGGCGGTCTTGGTCGCGGAGTTCGCCGGTGTCACCGCGGTCGCCTTTTTGGCGGTCTTTGCGGGAGCTTTCGCCTGTGTCGCGGCGGCCTTGGTGGCGGTCTTTTTCGCGGCAGCTTTCTTCGCGGTCTTCTTGGCAGCCATGGGAGGTGAAGTTTTGGGAGTTCGAGGGCGGAATGCCCGCAGCGAGCATACCCAGTTTGGTGGCGATTGCCAGCCCGTTCCTGCCGCGTATAGTCGCCTCGTGGCCGACGCCAATTACTCATGGAGGGAGATGCGCGGCGAGCGCGCCTACCGCCTCCCGGGACCCGATCACCTCGGCTGGTGGGCCGCGGCGGCGATGCTTGTCTCGATCCTCCTCCACGTGATCGTTTTCTTCACGCTGGACCACCTCAAGATCGCGCTCGGCTTCGAGCGCGCCCGCGACATTTCCACCGGGCCGGTCAACGTCCGCCAGGTGGAAATTCCGCCGATGGACTACGCGGAGGAGCTTCCCCCGGACGAGATCACGGTGGAAACGAACGACCTGGCACCGCTCCTCGAGGAAATCGACATCCTCGAAATGCTGCCGCAGGACCAGGAAATCGACATCCGCCCCGAGGCGCTCGAGGCGACTTACGCGCTCCAGCTCGCCAATCCGGTCATGGAAGGCGATCCCGCGGCCGCGGCCTTGGAAATGACCACCGGCATCGAAGTCGAAGCGGACCTCCCGGATCTCGGGCGCATGGAGGAGGATTTCCCGCCTGCCGCGATAGGACAGGTCACGGTGGACCCCGGCGCCGTGCAGGCGAACGACCTCGACCTCGAGCAATTCACCGAAGAGCTGCTGAAGAAGGGCGCGGGCGGCGAGATGGAAGCCGGCGCCCTCGACGGCCTCACCTCGCTCGACGACATGCTCGGGCTGCCGGCGAACGTCTTGGTCGACAAGAAAACCCTGCTGCCCAGCGACCTGCTTTTCGAGTTCAACAGCGCCGAACTCCGCGAGAGCGCGAAGGTCGGGCTGATGAAGCTCGGTCTGCTCATCGACCTCAACCCCGGCCTGCACGCGTGGATCGAGGGCCACACCGACCGCATCGGCGGCGACGACTTCAACCTCCAGCTCTCGCGCCGGCGGGCCGAGGCGGTGAAGGATTACCTCGTGGACTCAATGCGCATGGACCCGTCCCGCATCCACGCCCGTGGCTACGGCCGCAGCCAGCCGATCGTGGCCGAGGGCGATCGCGAGGCCCAAGCGCCGAACCGCCGCGTCGAGATCCGCATGCGGAAGACGCCGCCAGCGGACGATCCGGTGCCGGTGCGCGTCACCCCGCAAACCACCTCGCCACCGCCTGACGCCACCGCCGAAGAAGAACCCGCGCCGCCCCGCGCCGTTCTTGTCCGCCCGCAGCGGACCATGGAAGAAGCCGAGGAAATCGCCCCGCGCGCCGTGCCGGTGGAAGAGGAAATCCCACGGGCCCTGCCCGTGGAAGAAGACCCGCCCCGCGCGCTGCCGGTGGAGTAGCCGGAGGTCGGAGGGCGGAAGCCCGAGATCAGAGGCCAATGAGTAGCGCGAAGCCTTCTAGAATTTGAGGCTTCAGACTTCGCGCTTACTTCATCTTCTGTTGAACCGCGCGATCTCGCGCTGGGCCTCGCGGAGTTCCACCTGCTTCTTGAGGTCCTGCCGCTGGTCGGAGTGCGTCTTCCCTTTGCCGACGCCGATCTCCACTTTGACCCGCCGGTTTTTCCAATACATCCGGAGCAGCGGCAGGGTGCAGCCTTTCACCGCCGAGGCGGTGGCGAGCTTCAGGATTTCCCGCTTGTGCAACAGCAGCCGGCGCGGACGCTTGGCATTGTGGTTGAACCACTCGCCGGCGGTTTCCCATGGCTGGATGTCGCAGCCGTAGAGGAACACCTGGTCCTTCTCGACGCGCGCGAAGGCGTCCGAGACGTTGATTTTCCCGGCACGGATGGACTTCACCTCCGTGCCTTTAAGCTCCAGCCCGGCCTCGTATTTCTCCAGGATGTGGAAATCGCGGCCGGCCTTCCGGTTGGTGGCGATCTCCGCGCTCATCGTCCGAAGATAACCCGCATCGCGGGATCAGTCCGCCTGCGCTTTTTCCGCGAGCTTGATTTTTCCCTCGATGATCTCGGTCAGCGCGATGTCGGCGGCGCCCATGCTCGGGCGGGTCGGGATCAAGGGCGAACGGCCGCTGTTGAGCTGCCTGACGCGCTGGGAGACCAGATTGATCAGGACAAGGGGATCGGAGACAACTTCAGAGGCCTTTTCGACAAGATCGCTTTTCATGGGAGAGCCGGGAAATCGCGAATGCGGCGGTGTCCGCTCGAACGGGATGACGTTCTCGGGGAGCTGGGACGGGGCGTGTTCGCTCAAAACGGGAATCGGTGGACGGAGGTGGACGGTGTCGCTGCGCGGCGCAACCGGGACCGGGGGTCAAAGCAGGGATCGCCGAGCTTGACAAGCCCAATCTGGAAAGCCGCCGGGTTTTTCCGGAAGGACGGCGCGGATTTCACGCGCTCGGCGTCAGGTCGAGCCCGAAGCGCCGCAGGACGACCACCATGAGCCAGAAAAACCCGGCCGTGAGCAGGCAGTTCGCCGCCAGCGCCAGCCAGAAATTCCACCCGTGGCGCAGCATCCAGGGCAGGATCAGGAACATCGGCAGCGTCGGCAGCACGAACCAGAAGGTGCCCTCGGCGTGGTTCGCGATCCGTTGGGGCGATTGGCCGCCGCCGTGCATCCACATCATTGCCACCAGCGAGGTGAGCGGCAGGGCGATCAGCAGGGCGGAGAGGCGGTCGCTGAAAAGCTGCACGCGCGTGACCACCACGATGATCAGCGCGGTGAGCAGCAGTTTGACGACATCGAAGGGCGTGAAGGCGAAGACTTTGTCCCACGGGATGGCTTTCATGGAAGGCGTCGGCTTGCGGATCGCGAGGATCGCGGTAGGAACGGAGCATGCAAGCCGCCAGTTTCGCCTGCCTCGTGGCCCTCGCCGTCACCGCCTGCGCCCCCGCCGATCCGCCGGCGGTCGGCGGACCCGCGCCCGCCGGCCTGCCGCAGCTCGCACCCGCGCAGAAGGAGAAAATCGGCCGGAAAATCTGGCAGAACGAAAGCGGCGGCTCGGTCGCCGGCCTCACCGCATGGAACGCGGGCGAGGAATTCCCGTCGCTCGGGATCGGGCACTTCATCTGGTACCCCGCGGGCTTCGACGGCCGCTTTGAGGAAAGTTGGCCGCAATTCATCCAGTTCGCCCGCCAGCGCGGGGCGAGTCCGCCGCCGGTCGCGCTCTCGCGGCACAGCCCGTGGAACACGCGCGCCGAATTCCAGCGCGACTTCGACAGCCCGCGGATGACGGAACTCCGCCGCTGGCTCGCCGGAAACGTCGGCCTGCAGACCGATTTCATCATCGCCCGCTCGCGCGCCGCCCTGCCGAAAATCCTGGCCGCCGCGCCCGCCGGCGACCGCGCGCGCATCGCCGCGAACTACCGCAAGGTCGCCACCACCCCGCACGGCACCTACGCGCTCATCGACTACGTGAACTTCAAGGGCGACGGCACCAAGCCCGCCGAGCGCTACAACGGCCAAGGCTGGGGCCTGCTCCAGGTGCTCGCCGGCATGCGCGACGTCCCCGCCGGCCAGCCCGCCGCCGCCGAATTCGCCGCCTCCGCGAAACGCGCCCTCG
>CBFGTW010000025.1:0-38736 GCA_965651855.1 uncultured Verrucomicrobiales bacterium | reverse complement strand
GCTGGCTCACGTCCGGCCGGGAGGCACAACTTGAACCGAACGTGCAGGCCGTGATCACGGCATTGAAGGACAACCCGCACTTCCCGGATCCTGTGCCACCGCTGGCGCAGGCGGAGACGCATCTGGCGGCCTATGTGCACGCGAGGGCGCAGGCGAAGGACGGCGGGAGGCTCGCGACGGCGGCGAAGAACGCGGCCCGGGCGGAGCTGGTTTCCACGATGCGGGAACTGGGCGCCTATATCCAGCAGACCTCCGGCGGGGACCTGGAGATCCTGCTTTCCTCGAAGTTCCCGCTGCAACGCCCGCGCCACCGGCTGGATGTCCAGCCGGCTCCGGAAAACCTGCGCCTGAAGCAGGGCAAGGTGAGCGGCGCGATCGTCGCCCAGTTCGACAACAGCCGGCATCGGCTGGTGTACGAGTGGCAGACGACGACGGGCGAGACTCCGGGCGAGTGGACGAACCAACCGCCGGGCACCGCGACCCGGGCGACCTTCGAGGGCTTTGCCCCGGGGACGTGGGTCTACGTGCGGGTGCGCTCGCGCGTGGCCGCCGGCGCCAGCGACTGGAGCGGCCTGGCACGCATCATGGCGGTGTGAGGGTTTTTCCCGGATGCTGCCTTAACGAAAAAGCCTCCCGGTGATCGCGCCGGGAGGCTTTTTTGGATTGCAGATGGAAGATTGAAGATTGCCGATGGGGGTAGAGGCAAGTGGAGCGCCGAGCCCAAGCTCGGCCTGCGAAAGGGAGGTGCGTGTGGAGACGCTGCGGTGACCGAAGGGCCTGCGGAGGGAGAAGGATGGCGGGGAGAATCCACTTCCAGCGGGGAGGACGCGGCGGTCCCGGGGCTCGGGGCGGCGTTTCGCTTGGCGGATGGCGGGCGGGCATTAGGTTTGGCGCGGAAAGGAGAAGAGCCATGCCCTCGCGCGGTCGCCACCAGAGTTCATCGAAGGAATGCCAGCGGACGATGCGCCGGATCGAGGCGCTCAACGGCGTGGTGGGCGTGATCATCGGCCGCTCGTACGGCGGGAAGTCGCTCGGCGCGGGAAGCCGGACCGGCGCGGTGCGCGTGCAGCGGAGGGTGCCGGGCGGATTGAAGGCGGTGACGCAATCCGAGAAAGGCGTGCAGGAGCTTTTCATCCGCTGCGCCGAGGGCAGCGAGGAGACGGTGGCCGAGGCGGTCGCGCGGCTCTGAGGACGCTACTCCGGCTCCTGCAGGTGGAGGTGGAGGATACGCAGGACTTCCTCCACGGCCGCCGGATCGCCGGTGAGCGAATGGTCCGCCGCGATGATCTTTTCGCTGCGCGCGGCCGGCAACCGGGAACTCCACGAAGGCACCACGCCATCGGTGCCGGATGGAGTTCCCGACGCGATGCCGGTGTCGCCGATGATCGAATGCACCGGCAGATCGGGCCGGAGCGGCATCGCCTGGAGGGCCAGGATCGAATCGGCGCGCGGCGAGAGCGTGTCGATGCCGGTGGGCAACTGGTCGCGTCCCGTGGCGGCGATGGCCTCGACGTTCACGGTGACGATCTGCAAGGCGAGCGACGTGAGGGTGATCGGCAGCCGGATCAGGCGGTTGACCAGGTGGGCGATGTAGCGCTCGGTCATCGGGCTGCCGCGGTGTGGGACCGCCAGGAAGACCACCCTCGCGGGTTCCTGCAGCGGCTGGTAGAGAAAGTATTCGCGGAACAACTCGCCGCCCTCCTCCGGCAGGACGAGTTCCTCGACGGGCTTCGAGAACCTTGCGTCGTAGAGCACATGACCCGGTTCGCTGACACTGGCGCGGGCGATCAGGCCGCCCATCGAGTGTGCGACGAGCACCATGTCGTCGAGCGTCGCGCCGCCGCCGTTGGCGCGGGCGAATTCCGCCGCGGCACGCATGTTCCGCCGGAAGATCGCCGCGGAGTACGTCCACGGATTTCCGGTCGGGTAGCTGTAGAACCAGAGTTGGTAGCGCTCGCGGAGCGCGGGGTCCGCCGACACGGCGTTGGCCAGCTTGCGGAAGGTGTAGGGGCTCGATTGGAGGCCGTGGACGAGGACGAGCGGGATCTTCCGCGGGTCGTACGGCTGCATGAAGAACAGGCCGGCTCCGTTGCCGAAGCGCCCGGGCCGGAAGACGTTCAACACGGCGAAGAGGTCGAGCTTCGTCGAGTCCCAGTAAACGGCGTCGCGGGCGCTGGGATCGAAAGCCAGGCGGCGGCGCCCATCCCCCACGTCCACGGTTTCCGGACCGTCGATCCGATGGAAATGCCAGCTTGGATTCCGCTCCCGATCGAAGCGCAGGACCGCGGACAAGGCGAGCGCGGTGCCTTCCGGCGGAGCGAATGGACGCTGGCCCCCATCGCCATTGCGCCAGCCGACGAGCGGCAGGCCGAAATCGCCGAAGCGGTGGCGGCCGCCGACGGAACGCGTTTCGATTTCCGAGGCCAGCGCCAGTCCATCGAGCGAGTCCGGGGGAACGAGACCCGCGCCGGAGGCGATCGAAATTCCTTGTTTCCCGGCCGCCGTTTCCCATCCGGACGGGTCGCAGCGGAACTGCCCGAAGAGGTGCAGCACGGCCTCGTGGTACGCATGGTGCGCGCGCGCCCGGCTCGCGGGATCGGCGGCGTCGAGCCGCTGCCATGCCGCGCGAGCCTCAGCCAGCGCAGCCGGGGCCACGGCCGGTCGCGGGGGCAGGCTGGTGCAACGCGGCATCCCCGACGAACCGCAGCCGGCGAAGAGGAAAATCACTGCGGTCAGCGCGAGCGGGCGGAGAAGAACGGGAATCATCGGCGGGAACGGGGATCGGGAAGCGCTCATGTTCCGCCATGATTCCGCGGCTGCCAAACCCTCGCTGGCTGTGGGCGCGATTCCTCCTTGGCGGGAGCCCGGCCCGGCGCGAGCGTGGCCGCGTATGGCGGCGCGCAAGACCGGATGGATCACCGTGATTTTCGGCACGGCGCGGATGATCCTGCACGACCGAGGCATGCGCCGGCGGGTGCTGGCGTGGATGCTCGGCGTCGCGCTCGGGCAGATGGCCGCAGGGCTGTGGCTGATCGACCGCTGGCTGATGGCGGATCCGTGGCGGTTCCTGCTGTGGTGGGGCGCGTGCGCGGTGGTCACCTGCGCCGTGCTGCTCTTCGCCGTCTATGACGCGCTGGCGGTGGTGCGCGAGGAACGCGAGCGGTTCTTCCTCGGCGACGACCACCGCGACTGAGCGCGCTCTCCAGTGACAGCGGCTGCGGGCTGGACGCTGCGTCGGCCCCTCCTCATCGTCCGCGCATGCTCGACCGTATTTCCTCCAAGAAGATCGTCCCCGTGGTGGTGCTTGATTCCGCCGAAGACGCCGAACCGCTCGCCGAAGCGCTGCTCGCGGGCGGTCTGGACATCATGGAGATCACCTTCCGCACCGCCGCGGCGGAGGAATCGATCCGCCGCATCGGCCGCCGGTTTCCGGAGATCCTCCTCGGCGCGGGCACGCTGCTGGACGTGGACCAAGTCCGCCGGGCGCGCGACGCCGGCGCGGTCTTCGGCCTCGCCCCGGGGCTGAATCCCGCCACGATCGAGGCGGCGCGCGGCTGCGGCCTCGCCTTTTCGCCCGGTGTGATGACGCCCAGCGAAGTCGAGCAGGCGCTGGCGCTCGGCTGCAAGCTGCTGAAGTTTTTCCCCGCCGGCACCGCGGGTGGGCCGGCGATGTTGAAAGCCCTCGCCGGGCCTTATGGTCACACCGGCGTGAAGTTCATCCCGACCGGCGGGATCACGTCCGCGAACCTGGTCGATTATCTGAAAGTTCCGGTGGTCGCGGCCGTCGGCGGTTCATGGATGGTGGACAAGTCGCTGGTCGCCGCCGGCGAGTGGGACGAGATCACCCGTCTGACGCGGGAAGCGCTGACCATCGCGGCGGATGCGTGAGGGGGGATGGGAGATGGGGGATGGGAGATGGGAGATGGGAGATGGGAGATGGGAGATGGGAGATGGGAGATGGGAGATTGAAGATGGGGGATTGAAGATTGAAGATTGAAGATTGGGGATTGGGGCGCCGGCTTCAGCGGGGGTGTGGGTCGTGGCGGCGGTTTGCAACCGCGATGCCTTTCCAGGCGAACTCAAACCACAGACAAACAGGATGAATTCCGATGGAACTCGCCCCCACCCGGCCCCGTCACCGAAAAAGCGTTACCCGCATTCGCTTTATTAAAATCCGCGTAATCTGCGTAATCTGCGGCAATCCGTTCGCAGGCAAAGGGATGCGCGAATGCACATCGGCGGCCGGCGGTGTTTGATTCTCCGCAGCAGGCTGCGCGCAGCCCAAGCCCGCTGCGCGGTGGTGATGAGTTACGAGCGCGAGGATTGGCGATCGAGAGATGACCGCAGATTACGCAGATTAATTCTTACATTTTGATCCGCTTGTTCAAATCTGTGAGACCTCTGAAATCTGTGGTCTTTCATTCCACCGCAGATGAACGGGACGAACGCGGATAGGAGACGGAAATCCCGTTCGAGCAGGCGCGCCCGCACCCCTTGATCCACTCCCCCGGCCCACCCCGGATTCGGGGAAAGCTCCGTTCCCGCGGAAACGTTGCGTCGTTTCGCGACACTGCTTCGAGGAACCCAGCATTTCCGATGATCCGACGAATTCTCGCCCTCGCCGCCTGCCTCGCCACCGCCGCCGCCCAGGAACCGGGGCGTCCGAACATCGTCCTCATCATGGTGGACGACATGGGTTTCTCGGACATCGGCGCCTACGGCGGGGAGATCGAGACGCCGAACCTCGACCGGCTGGCGAAGAACGGCCTGCGCTTCACGCAGTTCTACAATTCCGCCCGCTGCTGCCCGACGCGGGCGACGCTCATGACCGGCCTCCACCCGCACGAGGCGGGCATCGGGCACATGACCCGCGAGGACGGCGGCGAGGATTCCGGACGCCCGCCCGCCTACGCCGGAAATCTCAACGACTCGTGCGTCACGCTGGCGGAGGTGGCGAAGTCCGCGGGCTACGCCACGTTCATGACCGGCAAGTGGCACCTCTCCGGCAAAGACCCGGCGGACTGGCCGCTCCAGCGCGGATTCGACCGCTACTACGGCTGCCTCCACGGCGCGACCCACTTTTTCCACCCGTTCGACAGCCGGATCCTTTACGACGGCAACACGCCCGATCCGGAGCCGGAGAGCACGACGGACCGGCCGTTCTACACGACGGACGCCTTCGCGGATCACGCGCGGCGGTTTGTGGACGAACATCTCTCCGGAGGAGACAAGCCATCGCCGTTTTTCCTCTATCTCGCCTTCACCGCGCCGCACTGGCCGATCCACGCGCACGACGAGGAAATCGCGAAGTATCGCGGAAAGTATCGGATCGGCTGGGACGCGCTGCGCGAGCGCCGCCACCGGCGGCAGGTCGAATCCGGCTTGATCCCCGGCTCGTGGAAGCTCACCGCGCGGGACCGCGAGGTGCCCGCCTGGGAAACGCTCGACGAAAAACAGCAAGACGAATGCGACCACCGCATGGCTGCCTACGCCGCGATGATCGACCGGGTGGACCAGAAGATCGGCGAATTGCTCGGCGCCCTCGAAAAGCACGACGCGCTGGAAAACACGCTGATTCTCTTCCTCTCCGACAACGGGGCCTGCGCCGAAGTTTCTCTCCTCGGCGTGGGCGATCCGGTGAAGGATCGCGCGCCGCGGACCGAGCTCACCCGCCCCAGCTACGGCAAGGCATGGGCGAACGCTTCGAACACGCCCTACCGCCTCTACAAGCATTTCACGCACGAAGGGGGCGCGAACACGCCGTTCATCGCGCACTGGCCGGCGCGGATCGGATCCGGGCGCGATTGGTATCGCGAGCCGGCGCAGCTCATCGACGTGATGGCGACCGTGGTGGATCTCACCGGCGCGAGCTATCCGGAGGAACGGAACGGAGTGGCGGTTCTGCCGATCGACGGCGTTTCCCTGGCACCGGCTTTCGAGGGCAAGCCGCTCGGCCGCGAACGGCCGATCTTCATCGAGCATGAAAACAACGCATCCGTCCGCGACGGCGATTGGAAGCTCGTCGGCCGGAACGTCGCCCCGCGCGGCGGGCTGCGGCAGGAACGCTGGCAGCTTTACAACCTCGCGGAGGACGGCACCGAGACCAACAATCTCGCGGAAAAGCATCCGGAACGCGTGGCCGGGCTTTCCGCGCAGTGGGAAGCATGGGCCGGACGGGTGGGCGTCTGGCCGAAGCCCTGAGGGCCCGCACCGGCACCGGCTTTCCACTCGACACCCCGGGCGGACGGGACACACTGCCGCCCGTCCAGACGTATTTTCAGTTCCATGCGGATCGCGCTTTTCGGTGACATACACGCCAACCTCGAGGCGCTCGAGGCGGTTCTCGAGGATGCCTCCAAGCAAGGGGTCACCGACTACGTCTGCATGGGCGATGTCGTCGGCTACAACGCCGATCCGGCCGCCTGCCTGGAAAAGGTCCGCGAGATGGGCTGCCCGACGGTGAAGGGCAACCACGACGAGGACGCCTCCGGCACCCATTCGCTCGACAGCATGAATCCCACGGCCGCCGCGGCGCTGCAGTGGACGCGCGAGCAGCTCGATGACGAGCAGCGCCAGTGGCTCCGCCGGCTACGCATGGTCCGCCAGGTCTCGGACTTCACCGTCGTCCACAGCACCCTCGACCAGCCGGCGAACTGGAACTACGTGACCAACCGGTTCGACGCGATGTCGAACTTTTCCTACCAGTTCACGCAGGTCTGCTTCCACGGCCACACCCACGTCCCGCGCGTCTACGTGAAGAGCGACAAGGTCGAGGAAGTCCCGGCCGAATCGATCCAGATCGAGGACGGCTCGAAGTATTTCATCAACGTCGGCTCCGTCGGCCAGCCGCGCGACGGCGACTGGCGGGCGTGTTATGCCATCTACGACCTCGACCACAAGCTCGTGGTCTTCCGCCGGGTGGAGTACGACATCGCGACGACGCAGCGGAAAATCCTCGCCGCGGGCCTGCCGGAAATGCTCGCCGAGCGCATCGCCGAGGGTCGCTGACCGGCAGGCGGAACCAAGACGGAACGATGCTCACGGATGCCTGCCTTTCGAGTCTGAAGGAGACGCTCGCCCGCATCGAATCGGACGGGCTTCTCAAGCGCGAACGACTGATCGACTCGCCGCAAGACGCCGTGGTCCGGCTTGCCGACGGCCGGGAGGTGATCAACCTCTGCGCGAACAACTACCTCGGCCTGGCGGATCACCCGGAGGTGGTGTCCGCCGCCCGCGAGGCGCTCGACCGCTGGGGATTCGGCATGGCGTCGGTCCGCTTCATCTGCGGCACCCAGACGCTGCACAAGCGGCTCGAGGAAACGATCTCCGGATTCCTCGGCACCGAGGACACGATCCTCTATCCGAGCTGCTTCGACGCGAACGGCGGCTTGTTCGAAGTAATCCTCGGGCCGGAGGACGCGGTCATCTCCGATTCGCTCAACCACGCCTCGATCATCGACGGCGTGCGCCTCTGCAAGGCCCGGCGCTTCCGCTACGCGAACAACGACATGGCCGATCTCGAGGCCAAGCTGAGGGAAGCGGATGCCGCGGGTGCGAAAGTGAAGCTCGTCACCACCGACGGCGTTTTCTCGATGGACGGGATCGTCGCCGATCTCGCCGCCATCCACGCCTTGGCGGAGAAATATGGCGCGATCGTCCATTTCGACGACTGCCATGCCACTGGTTTTCTCGGACCGCGAGGCCGGGGTACCCACGAGCACCACGGGCTGTTCGGCAAGATCGATCTGACCACCGGCACGCTCGGAAAAGCCCTCGGGGGCGCTTCCGGCGGTTACACCTCGGGCAAGCGCGAGATCGTCGAGCTGCTCCGCCAGCGGTCGCGGCCCTATCTTTTCTCCAACACGGTGGCTCCGCCGATCGTCGCGGCTTCGCTGAAGGTCTTCGAAATGCTCGGCTCCTCCACCGGGCTCGCCGACCGCGTCAAGGAGAACGCCCGGTATTTCCGCCAAGCCATGGCCGGCACCGGCTTCACCATCGGCGGCGAGGATCACCCGATCTGCCCGGTGATGCTCGGCGACGCCGTGCTCGCCCAGAAGTTCGCCGATCGGCTGCTCGACCGCGGCGTCTACGCCATCGGCTTCTTCTTTCCGGTCGTGCCCGAAGGAAAAGCCCGGATCCGGACGCAGATCAGCGCCGTCCATTCCCGGGAGCATCTCGACCGCGGGATCGAGGCCTTCGTCGCCACCGGCCGCGAACTCGGCGTGATCGGTTAGATCGCGCCGCCGCGGGTCCGGCCGGCGAAAGGCCGCTTGCAGCACGTCCGATTCCCGGACGGATCGTCCGCTTTTTTGGGCGGCTCTGCTAACTGGATGGCGGTTTTCCGCATACCACAGATGAACCACGTGCCCACCGCGCGAGGTCGATCTCTCCGAAAGCCCGTGAAAACCCCCGACTTGCGTACGAGCCCATGAAATGTCCGCGCGTCCTGCCGCATGTTGCCATTGCATCCTTCCTTGCCTGCGGACATCTGCCGGCCGTCGTGCCCGTTTACGAAGCCTTCGACTATCCGGCTCTCGATCCCCTGACAGACCAGGATGGCGGATCCGGATGGTGGGCGGGCTGGTTCGGCGACGGCCAGTCCGCGCCGGTCGCGGTGGGCGCCGAGGGGCTTGCCTACACGGACGCTCTCGGCAACCAGCTCCACGTCGCCGGTCTCGCGGCGGACACCACCGCGGCGGAAACCTCGCGGATCTTCCGCTACCTCGAAGAGCTGGGGGTCAACAACGTCTGGGTTTCCTTCCTCTGGCGCCTGGAGGAGAGCAACTCGCTCTTCGAGGGAGTGACCTTCTATGCCGGCTCGCAGGAAGTTTTCGCGGTGCGGAATCCCAGCACCGTGACCTCGCCGGAGATTCATCTCGGCCCGCCGCTGACCGCCACATCCACCGGCCGCGGAACATTCGGCGTCACCCATCTCGTCGTCCTGCGCTTGCAAAAGGGCGCCGGCGCGGGGGGCGCCGATCTCGTGGAGATTTTCGTCGATCCCCTGCTCACGGGCACCCCCTCGCCGCCCCAAGCCTCGATCAGCGGCGCGAATTTCGACTTCGACACCGTGCGGATCGCGGCGCAGAACGGGGCGCCCCTCCATTTCGACGAATTCCGCCTCGGTCCCACGTTTGCCAGCGTGACGCCGCACGATCCCGCGCCTGAAACGGACAGCGACGGCGACGGGCTGACGGACGCGCAGGAGGGCCTTCTCGGCACGGATCCGGAAGTGCCGGACACGGAGCTGTTCGCGGCCATCCGGGCGAATCCGCAATTCTTCGGCCTTCACGATGCGGAGTCCATCCTGCAGCAGGGCCAGGGCGGCGTGATCATCCCGAAAGGGGACGAACCCGAGGTCGAGTTCAAGCTCGAGATCCAGCGGAGCGAGGATCTGCTCGTCTGGCCGGAGATCGAGACAATTGAACGCTCCTATGAACTTCCCGCCGGGAAGAACTTCCTGCGCGTCACCTTGGACCCTTGAGACCCACGATGAAAAACGCCGTCTTCCATCTCTTCGCTATCCTGCTCTCCGCCGGCGGTGCACCCGCCGCGCCGTTGGTCCATGAAGACTTCGACTACCCGGCCGGCGGCCTGAGCGGCCGCGACGGAGGCACCGGATGGTCCGGGCCCTGGTTCGACAGCGGGACCGCCGTCTCCGCCGTTTCTTCCGGGCTCGGCTACACCGACCCCGTCGGCCACACGCTCGTCACCTCGGGCGGAGCCGCGGACACCGGAAACGGCGACGCGCTGACGACCATCTCCGGCCGGGAGACCGGCGCCCGCAACGGCGAGCTCTGGATTTCCATGGTCGTGGAGCCACGGAACGACAGCTCGCTCTTCTTCGGCGCTTCCTTCTATGACGGCAGCCTGGACCTGGCGGACGCGCGCTTCGCCATCGAGCACGCCGGAAACAAGAACCTGCGCCTGACGCGGCGCGCCGGCCAACTGCTCCACACGCCGAGCTTCGCCACGTCCGTGGGAACTCCGGTGTTCGCCGTACTTCACCTCGTCCCGGGCGGAGGCGAGGGTGGCGCGCTGCCGGACCGCATCGACGTCCACTTCAATCCGCGGCTCGACCAGGATCCGTCGACCCCTCACGCCAGCGTGGACATCGACGGCCTCCAGTTCGACCGCATCCGGATCGCCGGGCAGAACGGACGATCCACCCTCGTCGACGAAGTCCGCATCGGCTCCACCTATGCCGACGTCGCGCCTTACACGCCGGCGGAAGATCCGGACAGCGACACCGACGGCTTGACCGATGCGCAGGAGGCGATCCTCGGGACCGATCCCTTGGTGCCGGACACCGCCCTCGTCGCCGCGATCCGGGCGAACCCCGGCTGGTTCGGGCTCCACTCGGAGGACGAAGTCGCCACCGTCAACATCGGGCGCGTCGAGCTGCAAGCGGTCGCACCGACGACCTTCGACTTCGAATTCGACATCATCCCCGGTGACGGGGCCGAACCGGAGACCCTGCGGCGGTCCCTCGAAGTCGGCCCGGTCCGGAAATTCATCCGTCTCGGTCTGGCGGCCCCCTGAAGGGAAGCGGGCCGGATCGCCCGCCTCGCCCGACGACTCCGCGCTTGCCTCGGACCGCCGGCGCGCCTATCCCCTGCGCCTCACGCCATGGCCAGCACACCTGTCATCAACCTCCGCAAGGGACACGCCGTCCGCCACAACAACGAAGTCTGCATCGTGATCGACCACGAGTTGAAGACCCCGCCGCGCATGGCTTCGTACGTGCAGATGTCGATCCGCAGCGTGGCCACCAACAAGATCTTCAATCTCCGCCTGACTTCGAACGATTCCTTGGAAGGCGTGCTCCTCGAGCGCATCCCGCACGAGTATTCCTACAAGGACAGCGGCGGCTACCACTTCCTCAATCCCGAGACTTACGACGACACCGTGGTCTACGAGGACCTCATCGAACCGGTGAAGAACTACCTCATCGAAGGCCAGCTCTACACCCTGCTGCTGGCCGACGGCGTGGTGGCCTCCGTCGACCTGCCCACCTCGATGGTCATGACGGTGACCGAGTCTTCCGAAGGCGTGAAGGGCGACTCGGCGAACAACGTTTACAAACCCGCGACGATGGAAACCGGTCTCGTGGTCCAGGTCCCGTTGTTCATCAACGTCGGCGAAAAGATCAACGTGAAGACCGAGGACGGCTCCTACCTCGGCCGCGCCTGAGACCTGCCTGGCTTCCCCGGATTTCTCGAAACAAGAGGCGGCTTCCCTGCGGGAGCCGCCCTTTTCGTGTCCGGCGCAAGTATTTAAGAAAAATTAAATTTTTCTTGCGAGGACCGGAATTTTTTTGAAAATCCCGGTCATGATGAAAACGACGCTGCTGCTTGCGACGATGGCGACGGCGCTTGCCACGCCGGCCGGATTGGCGAACACGGAGCTGGAGAGCCTGCGGGCGCTGTGCGCGGAACAGGAAAGCCAGATCCGCCTGCTCGAGGAGGAAAACCGGCGGCTCCGTTCCTTGGCCGAAGGGACCCGCACCAGCCTCACCGCCAGCGCCTCGCGCACTCCCTCGGCCGATCAGGCCGCACCGGCGCCCGCCGCGGCCCGCACCTACCGTGTGAAGGCCGGCGACACCTTGGCGAAAATCGCCCGCCAGCACGGCGCCACCGCGTCGCAGCTCGCCAAGCTCAATGGCATCAAGGACCCCGGGTTGATCCGCCCGGGCCAGGAGCTCAAGTTGCCGGGCGACGCGCCGGCCGCCAGTTCCTCCGCTCCCGCCACCGCGCCTTCGCGGACCGATGGCGCCACGCACATGGTGCGCGCCGGCGACACCTTCTACAGCATCGCCCGCGCCCACGGCACCACGGTCGAAGCACTGGTGGCCGCCAACCCGAAGGTGAAACCTTCGGCGCTGCGCCCCGGCCAGGCGATCCAGCTGGGCGGAGCCGCCACGGCTTCCCGCGAAGCCGCCGCGCCTCGATCCGAGTCATCCCTCCCCTCCCCCGACGCGGCATCCCCCGCCGATGCGCCGGCCTCCAAGCCGGTCATCCGGTCGGTGACGATCGATGGCGAAATGACTTACGGAGAATTCGCCGCGCGACACGGCTCCGACGTCCAACGCCTGAACGATCTCAACGGCCTGGACTTGGACACAAGCACAGTCCTCGCCAAGGGCTCCGAGTTGTACATTCCCGCCCAGCCATAAGCGAACAACCGGATCCCGTCCGACGAGGACCGAGACCCCGATGCCCGCCCGGATGTGCCTCCGGGCGGGCATTTCCGTCTCCGGCCTTTGTTCCGGCCGCGCGGACTCAGTGGGTGATGGTCACCGGCGTGCCGACCTTCACCGCGTGGTAGAGCGTGGGGGCCAGGCGCTTCGGAAAGCGGATGCAGCCGTGCGAGGCGGGCTGGCCGGGATTCGGGATCGGCCCGGCGTGCATGCCGATGCCGTAGGACGTCAGGCGCATCCAGTAGGGCATGGGCGCCGCCACGTAGCGTTCGCCCGGGCCCTTCTTCGTCGAGGGGGTGGCATCGGAATTCACGATATTGCCGTACTCGTCCTCGATGTGGCCGTAGGCGTTCGAGTACTTGTCCACGACCTTTTCGGTGATCGAAAAGGTGCCGGTGGGCGTGGGATGGCTCGAGGTCCCGGTGGCGACGTACGACCAGCCGATATCCCGTCCACCGCGGGTGAAGCTGGCCATCTGCGAGGAAAGGTCGATGCGGACTTTGACGCTGCCGGGCCCGCCGTCATCATACCATTCGTAGAGCTGGGGTTCGGGCGGGGCGGCCTCGCGCACGCCGGACGGTACGCTGGCCGTCAGGTTGCGGGTGACAGTGGTGCTCGGGCCGCAGGCCGCCGCGGCGAACGTCGCGGCGGCAAGCGCAAGGGACATTTGGAGGCGGTTCATGAGAATCATGTGAATACGATGTGATTTCGCCAATGGATCGAGCAGGATTCGAACCTGGAACGCTAGGCTTTGACGCTGAGAGAGTCAACGAGACCTGCGGGCGGGCGGGCGGTGCGGATTGCACGGCGGGAGCGGGCCGGCCCTTGCAGGCTCGCCCGGCCGCCACTATGGCTCCGGCGTGATCCGCTTCTCGCTGTTTGGCATTCCGATCGAAGTCCACCCGTGGTTCTGGGTGCTGGGCGCCTTTCTCGGCGGCGGCCTCTACGCGGATTCAAAGGAGGCGATCATGAGGATGCTGTTGTTCATGATCGCCGCCTTCGTCTCGGTGCTCGTGCATGAACTGGGGCACGCGCTGACGGGGCGGAAATTCGGGTGTTACAGCCAGATCCAGTTGCATGGCTTCGGCGGACAGGCGGCGTTTTCGGGCGGACGCTTCACCCGGCCGCAGAGTTTTCTGGTCACCGCGGCCGGGCCCGTCGTGCAGATCCTGCTCGGGGTGGTGGTCTTCGTGATCTACATCAACGCGCCGGACTTGGGCCCCTACGGAAGCCATTTCCTCGCCATGCTGTGGATCATCAGCTTGATCTGGGCGCTGCTGAATCTCCTGCCGGTGGTGCCGCTCGACGGGGGCCAGATGCTGCACGCCGTGCTCGGCCCCGGCCGGGTGCGGATCACGCTCTGGGTCTCGATCATCACGGCGGTGGTCGCGGCGGTCGGGGTTTATCTCGCGTTCCGCTCGTTCCTCTTCCCGCTCTTTCTCGGGATGTTCGCCTGGCAGGCTTGGAAGGAACTCCAGGGGCGGCGGTTCCGCTGAATCAGGCCAGCAGCAGCCGCAGGCCGGCGACGACCGAGAACGCCACAATCATCCACTCGAAGGCGGCCTGCGGGACGCGGTGGATCAGCCAGCGGCCGCCAAGGATGCCGGCCACCACGCCGGGAAGCAGGCGGGCGTTTTCCCACAGGCTGTCCGGCGTGATGAGGGCGAGCCGGGCGTTGAGCGGGACTTTCAGCAGGTTGACGAGGAGGAAGAACCGGACGCCGATGCCGATCAGCTCCATTTTCGGCAGCTTCCGGGCGAGCAGGTAGAGCTGGATGACCGGTCCCGCCGCGTTCGCGAGCATCGTGGCCCAGCCGCCGAGCACGCCCGCTCCCATGCCGAAGCCGCCGGAGTCCGCCATTTTCAGGAACTTCTCCGGGCTCAGCCGACGGAACGCCTGGAGGCTGACCATCGCGATGATGCAGCCGCCGATGACGCGCCGCACGGTGAGGTCCGAGACGCTGCCGAGCATCCACCAGCCGATGGCCAAGCCGGCCAAGGTCGGCGCGAGGAGCTTCCACACCGGCCGCCACGAACCGTGGCGCATGAAGGCCGGATAGGCCATGAGGTCGGCCGCGATCAACAGCGGCAGCGCCAGGCCGACGGAGGTCTTCGCGCCATAGAGATCCGCCAGCAGGAAAACCGAGACCATGGAAATCCCGCTGAATCCCGCCTTGGACAAGCCGATGCAAAGCGCCGCCACCATCGCCAGCACGGGAACGTCGAGGAGCGGCAGCATCGCCGCGCGACCATCGGGCGCACGGGGCGGTCATCAAGAACAAAGCCGGCCGCGAGTTCGGGCTTCTGGCGCGCCCGGCGTTCTGGAAGGATCGCCGGCCGTGACGCTCGACGTTTCCACGCCCGCGCTGCTGTTTCCGGCGATCAGCCTGCTGTTCCTGTCGTTCACCAACCGCTTCCTGCATCTCGCGGCGCTGATCCGGCAGCTTCACCGGGATTGGCAGGAACGCGGCGAGCCGACGCTGCGGGCGCAGATCGAGAACCTCCGGCGGCGGCTTGCCCTGATTCGCGCGATGCAGCTCTTCGGCGCGGTGAGCCTGCTGCTGTGCGTCGTCTCGATGCTGGCGGTGATCGGCGGGGCCGAGAAGCTCGGGGTCGTTTCCTTCGGCGTCGCCCTGGTGCTCATGGGCCTCTCCCTCGCCTGCCTCGTCCGGGAAATCTGGATCTCCGGCGGCGCGCTGCAGATTTTCCTCAACGCGATGGACGAGCGCCGCGAAGGCTGAGCGTCATTTCCCCATCGGCCGCAGCCGCCAGATCGCGCCGTCCTTGTCGTCCTCCAACACGTCGATGAAGCCTTCCGGGCTCACCTCCACGTCGCGGATCCGACCCGGCATCGGCAGGCGGACGTGTTCTTCCGCCTTTTCGCCGTCGATGGTGACGACGACCACGGTTTGCCCCGACAAGCCGCCGATGAGCATTTTCCCCCGCCACGCCGGGAATTTGTCGCCGTCATAAAAAGCCATCCCCGCCGGCGAAATGACGGGCGTCCAGACGATCACCGCGTCGCGGAACTCCGGCCGGGATGTTGGCTCCGGGCGCGGGCTGCCGTCGTAATCCCAGCCCCAGCTGACGACCGGCCAGCCGTAGTTGCTCCCCGGCTCGATGCGGTTCAGCTCGTCGCCGCCGAGCGGACCCATCTCGGCGACCCAGAGGTGGCCGGTCGCCGGGTCGATGGCGGCGCTTTCGATGTTGCGGTGGCCGTAGCTGAAGATCGCCTCCGCGGCGTCCTCGCGCCCGACGAAGGGATTGTCCTCCGGGATCGACCCATCGGGGCGGATGCGCACCACCGCGCCGAGCGTGTTCGACCGGTCCTGCGCGGGATCGAATTTGAACCGCTCGCCGAGAGCGACGAACAGGTGCCCGTCGGGCGAGAACACCATGCGATTGCCGAAATGGTTCGGGCCGTCGACTTTCGGTTCCTGGCGGAAAACGACCTCGAAATCCTCGATCGCACCGTCAGCGAGTTTTCCGCGCCCCACCGCCGCGCCCCCCTCGCCCGGCTCGGCGAAGGTGAGGTAGACTTGGGAATCGTCCTCGAAGTCCGGCCCGATCGCCACGTCCATCAGCCCGCCCTGACCTTCGTGGAACACATCCGGCACGCCCTCGAGCGGCTCGCCGAGTTCGCCTTCCGCGGACACGACGCGCAACCGGCCGGGCCGCTCGGTCACCAGCATCCGGCCGTCGGGCAAATGCGCCAGACCCCACGGGTGCTCGAGCCCGCCGGCCACTTCCACGACTTCGACGAGGTGGTCGCGCGTGGCGATCGACTCGACCTGATCGTCCGGGATCGGCGCCTGGGCGGTGGCGACGGTTGGAAAAAGCGCCGCGAGAGCGAAAATGGCGGTGGCGTGGGACGGGTTGGCATGGATTTTCATGGCGGGTCTCCCTCGCATCCCGGGTGCCAGCCCGGGCCGATCCGGGCGATGGCGCGCGGTTTTTCCATTTCCTCGGCGCACCGACTTCCCTTTGCTCCGCCGCGTGACGAGCCCCGCCAACGAATCCGCAGTCCCGCCTCCGCAGCCATGGTTGCTGCGCGTGCCGGCGGTGTTCGCGGAAGAGGCGGCCGGCATTCTCGCGGCGGCGGGCGCGGCGCCGCGCAAGCGGCTCGGGGCGGATTTCCATCTCGCGGACGTGGCCGATCCAGCGGCAGTCCGCGCCGCGCCGCTCATCCGCTGGAACCTGCCGGTCCACCACGCGTGGCCGTGCCAGCCGATGAAGATCGACGCTTTCGTGGAAAAGGCGGCCCAGGCGCTGGCGGAGAAGTTTTCCCCGCGCGAGCCGCAGGCGCTGCTGGTGGGCGCGCTCGATCCGGGCTCGCCGGACAAGCGGTTCCGCGCCCTCGCTTCGAACCTCCGGGGCCGCGTCCTCCAGCTTTTCCCCGCCGCGGTGGCCGCGCGGCGCCCGGAAGAGCAGGATCCGCTCCGGCCTTCGCTCTTCTGCCTCGTCGGTAAAGAGGGGCTTTTCGCCGGCATGGCCACCCCGCGCGACTGCAAAGGATTCCATCCCGGCGGCACCCGCCATATCCGCCAGGGCGGAACGATCAGCCGCGCCGGCGCGAAGATCGCGGAAGCCCTCCACCACCTCGCGCTGCACCGGCCCGCACCCCCGCCCGGAAGCCGCTGGCTGGAACTCGGCGCCAGCCCCGGAGGGATGACCGCCGAGCTGCTCCGCCGCGGCTACCGCGTGCTCGCCGTGGACCGCGCTCCGCTCGACGAACGCCTCAGCGGCGAGCCGGAGCTGGAGTTCGTGCGCGCCGATGTCGCCGGCTTTTCTCCGGATCCCGGCGCGACCTTCGACGCCCTGCTTTGCGACCTCAACGGCCCGGCGCCCCAAGCCATCCGGCACGTGGCGGGGCTCGTCCCGCATCTCGCGGGCGGTGGCCTCGTCGTTTTCACGCTCAAGGCCGCCGGCACCGAAACCGCCGAAGCTCTCGTGGCGGCCGTCGACGACGTCACCGGCATCGCCGCACGCGCCGGGCTCCGGGTCGTGGCCGTGACCCACCTCACCTACAACCGCCGCGAGCTGACCGTGTTTTTCGAGCGCCAAGGGGACGAGTGTAGAGTGATGAATGATGAGTGATGAATGGAAGAGCTGAAGCAGCGCGCAAGCACCTCTTCCACTGATCACTAGGCACTTCATTCCCACCTCGCGCCGTTGGCGACACGGGGGCCGGGCTCGACTGTGCGCGCTCTCCTGGGCGGTCAGGGATGGGCCTCCTGGGCCGCTGAAATCGCGGTCCGGTTTTTGTAATTGGAGGCGCGGGAGGGCTCGGCTTGAATCCTTCCGCTCCTCCCATGCGCTATCCAACGCGGTTCCAACAAAAGTCGATGTGGAATGCCATCACCGGCATTTCCATCGTGGTGCTCGGCGCGCTTGTCTGCGGCGCAATCTGGCTGGTGGGCGAAATCTTCAGTTTTCTCCAGGCGGTGCTCATCCCGTTGGTGGTCGCCGGCATCATCGCTTATCTGCTCGATCCGGTGGTGCGCCTGCTCGAGAACCGGGGGCTGAGCCGGCTGTGGTCGGTGGTGACGGTGTTCATCGTGATCCTGATCGGCGCGACGCTTCTGGTGGCGGCCGTGATGCCCGGCATCCAGCGCGGACGCCAAGCGCTGCGCGAAATGATGGACGAGAACGGCCGCGAACCCGCCGCTGAAGCCGTGGTTGCCGCTCCCGAAGATGAAGCGCCGGCCGACGGCGAGGCCGCCCATCTCGGCCCCGCGCTCGCCCGATCTCTCCACGACCTCAGGGTCCGCCACCAAGGCGGACCGATCGGCTGGGCGCTCACGGAGGTGACCGACGGTGGCGAGCCGATCGTCTATCCGAACGGCGGGGCGCCGGAGCCTGTCTCGCTCGAGTTCTTTTCCCGCACCCGGGCGGGTCGGATGCTGCACGAGAACATGGATGAAATCCTGAGCACCGCGCGCGACTGGCTGACGGCCGGATCGACCAAGGTGCTCGGCTTCATCGGCCTGGTGCTCGGCATGATCATGGTGCCGGTTTACTTGTTTTTCTTTCTGAAGGACTCCGCTTCGATCCGCCAGCACTGGCACGACTACGTCCCGCTGCGCGCCTCGCGCTTCAAGACCGAGCTGGTGTCCACCTTGCAGGAGATCAACGGCTACCTGATTTCATTCTTCCGCGGCCAGGTGCTGGTCGCGGCGATCGACGGCATCCTGGTGGGGATCGCGCTGGAGATCTACGACCTGCCTTACGGCTTCCTGATCGGAGTCTTCATGGCGATCCTGGGGGTGATCCCGTACATCGGCAGCATCCTGTGCCTCATTCCCGCCTGCGTGATCGGCTATCTGCACGCGCAGGGCGCTTCACCGTTCGGGCTTTCGCCGTGGGCTTACGTCGGCGGTGTGGTGGCCATCTTCATCGTCGTGCAGCAGATCAACTCCCTGGTGACGGCCCCGAAGATCGTGGGCGACTCGGTGGGCCTGCATCCGCTGACGGTGATCTTTTCGATGCTTTTCTGGTCGATCATCCTCGGCGGCTTCGTCGGAGCCCTGCTGGCGGTGCCGTTGACCGCCGCGGTGAAGGTGCTCTTCCGCCGCTACATCTGGGAGCGGCAGTTGCGCGAGGGCCCTGAGGCGATCGGCTCCGTCTGAGCGACTCCGGACCTCCGGCTCCCCGCCCCGCACGCCGCCGGGGTTCTCCCCCCGGATTACCCCGATGAACGTGGAGACGGGAAGCGAAGCCATTGGTGCGTCATCGCGAAAACCCCGGCAAGCGCATTTCGCACGCCTGTCAAGTCTGGAAAATCCGGACTTCCTTAGAAACGTCGGCGGTCCTTTTCGCCGCTTGGGCCGGCGGTGTCGGGTCCGCGGCCCGGCCGGGCGTCTGCCAACCCCGTGGCGCGCGGGCTTTCTTCGGGAATGCATACCAAGCCGCGCCTTTCCGGATCGCTCTCCCCGCGATGCCCCCGCCGGACTCTCCTTACCAACCCGCCGGGAGACGGAACGCCGGAGCGTCAGCTCCCGACGGGTGGCTTGGATAGCGGGGCCGAAGCCCCATATTCTCCCCCCAGAGAATAGTTGTAAGATGACATGCCTTCCGGGACGCGCCAGAGACAATCTCCGCGGAAGACGAAAAAATCGAAAATGCCGCGATCTCCCTGCCACTCGGGAATTGTCGCGGTCGGGTGCGTCAGGATGATCTATCTCCTCATCATCATGTCCCCTTGAGGTCGTAACGGTCGATGAGGTTGTAGACGGAGCGCTCGGAAATGCCCAGTTCGCGGGCCGTGCGCGCCTTGTTGCGGCCGCTGCGGAGATAGGCCCGGATGAAGGCCTCGCGCTCGATTTCCTGCAGGGTGGCGGGGCGGCCGGCGGCGGCCGACGGCAGGAGATCGCGGCGCGTCTCGAGCAGCGGCGCGATGTCGGCCGCGTCGAGCAGCGCTTCGTCGGCAAAGGCGGTCGCCCGCTCGAGGACGTTCTCGAGCTGGCGGACGTTCCCCGGCCAATCGTAGGCCGCCATGATCCCGGCGGCCTCCGGGGTGAGCGCCGCCGGTGCGGCGGCGCGACGGCGGGCGATGCGGGCGAGGATGCCCTCGGTGAGCGCCGGCAGGTCCTCGAGGCGCTCGCGCAGCGGCGGAATGGTCAGCTCGATGATGTTCAGCCGGTAGTAGAGATCCTCGCGGAAGGTTCCGGCTTCGACGCGGGCGCGCAGGTCGACGTTGGTCGCGGCGATCAGCCGCGCGTCGGTCCTCAGGAGCTTGCTGCCCCCGACGCGGAAAAACTCCCGGTCCTGCAGGACGTTGAGGAGCTTCGGCTGGAGTTCGGGCGGGAGGTCGCCGATTCCATCGCGAAACAGCGCGCCGGCGGACGCCTGTTCGAAGCGTCCGGCGCGGGACGAGGTGGCGCCGGTGAAGGCGCCGCGCTCGTGGCCGAAGAGCTCGGATTCGAGCAACTGCGGCGGCAAGGCCGGGCAGCTCACGGTGATGAGTTCCGCTCCCGCCCGCGGGCTGAGGCGGTGGATTTCCCGGGCGTAGAAGGTTTTTCCGGTGCCGCT
This sequence comes from uncultured Verrucomicrobiales bacterium, assembly GCA_965651855.1. GTDB lineage: Bacteria > Verrucomicrobiota > Verrucomicrobiia > Verrucomicrobiales > Akkermansiaceae > Luteolibacter. The sequence continues at coordinate 18,507 of CBFGTW010000025.1, read as the reverse complement.
CTCGCCAGTGAGGAGGATCGTGCTGTCGAGCTTCGCCGCGCGCTCGATCTGGCGGACCAGCTCACGGACGCGGGGGCTGGAACTGCGGATGCCGCTGCCCTCGGCCGGGCTCGTGCCGGCGGTGGCGGCCGGCACGCTGCGGGCTTCCTGCCGCGCGGCCTGCAGCAACTCGAAGAGCCGCTTGAGCTCGAAGGGCTTGGTCAGGTAATCGACGGCACCGGCGCGCACGGCATCCACGGCGGTGCGGGCGTCGTTGAGGCCGGTGAGCATGATGACGGGCAGGCCGGGAAAACGGCGCTGCATTTCCACGAGCATCTCGCTGCCGTTCATGCCGGGCATCTCGTGGTCGAGCACGACCGCCTCGATGTGTTCATCGAGCAGGCGCAGCCCTTCGTCGGCACTGCCGGCGGCGGCGGGCCGCCAGCCGTGCTCGCCGGCAGCCAGGACAAGCAATCGCTGGATCGTCTCGTCGTCGTCGACAATGAGGAGGTTGGCGCTCGGGGAGGAGGACGTTGGCATCAAATGTAGATTGCGGGCTGACCAGCTGCTGGAACGCTAGAGGCGAAGGAACGGGCGGACAAGTGGCGTCGAGCCGGGAACGGCGGATTACGTGGATTCGCGGACGGAACGGATCAGCGGGGCAGCACCACATCGGCGTCGCGCGCCGGAGCGGAGGGAGGGGCGAGCGCTTCCGCGACGGCTTGGAGCAACGCCTCGCGGCTGAAGGGCTTGCGCAGCGTCCGCACGGCGCCGAGCGTCAGGGCCAAGGGGAGGTAGTCCCCGCCTTGGCCGGAGCCGCCACCGGAGATGGCGATGACCCGGACGCCGGGCGCGTGGTGGCGGAGCTCGAGGATGGTCTCGATGCCGTCTTTGCCGGGCATGATCATGTCCGCGATCACCAGATGAAAGGCCTCCCGCCGCGCGACTGCCACGGCCGCGTTTCCGTCGGCCGCGACGCGGACGCGGTAGCCCTCCCGCTCAAGCGCCTCGGCAAGCAGCGAGCGAAAGGCGTCGTCATCGTCGATCACGAGGACCTTCCTCTCGTGGCAAGCGTCTATCATCAACCCCGGCGAGATGTTCATCACTCCAAAGCATCTCCGGCCCGGCCCGGCGGATCAAGCCGCCGCGCCCCACGTGATCGCGTAATGGGCAGGGGCTCAGCCGGTGTGGGAAAGCGCCTCCCGGACCGCCCCGATCAGGGCCGCGGCGCTGGCTGGCTTCGGCAGAAAGGCCCGAACCGAAGGGAATTCCGCGCCTGCGGCTCCCACCCCGCTGGTGACGATGACGGGCAGGTGCGGCGCGCGCTTGGCGAGTTGCGCGACGAGCGTGGCTCCATCCATCACCGGCATGGTCATGTCCGTGAGGACGAGCGCGATTTCCTCGGCGTGGCGCTCATGGACCGCCAAGGCCTCCGCGCCGTCGGCCGCGCTGAGGACGCGGTAGCCGAACGTTTCCAAGGCTTGGCGGGCCACCTCGCGCACAGCCGCCTCGTCGTCCACCAACAGGACCGTCTCGCCGCCGCCGCCGCCGGGGCTCGGGGAATCCGGCTCCGGCCGCTCGGCCGCCGGCGCTCCACGACGCAGCGCGGGAATCAGCAAGGAGAACGTGGACCCGCGGCCGGGCGCGCTGTCCACCTCGATGCGGCCGCGGTGGCCCTTGGCAATGGCGAGCGCGGTGGAAAGCCCGAGGCCGGTCCCCTCGCCGATCGATTTGGTGGTGAAAAACGGGTCGAAGATCTTCTCGACGAGCTCCGGCGGCATGCCGCAGCCGGTGTCCCGCACCGCGAGCCGGACCTGCGCCTCCGCGTCGCGGGTGCCGGCCGTTTCCGCCGCGAGCGTGATCGAGCCGCCCGCGGCGGGGATCGCGTCCCGGGCGTTCACGCAGAAATTGAGCAGGACTTGGTGGATCTGGGTGGGATCGCCCTCGACGGCGGGAAGACCCGGCTCGACGAGGGTGTGGATCGCGATGTTCTTCGGAAACGTATCGCGGGCGATCCGGGCCACGGCTTCCAGCGGCTCGGCGGGGTCGAACTCGATCCGCCGGCCTTCCATGCCGCGGGCGAAGGACAGCACCTGGCCGACCATCGCGGCGCCGCGGCGAGCGCTTTGGTCGATCGTCTCGAGCAGCCCCGCGCTGCGCTCGTCGGAGAACCGCATGCGCAGCAGCTCGATGGACATGCTGATGGGAGCGAGGATGTTGTTCAGGTCGTGGGCGATGCCACCGGCGAGCGTCCCGATGCTCTCCATCCGCTGGGCGCGGAGGAGCTGGCGCTCGAGCTCCTTGTGGGCGGTGACATCGGTGTTGATGGCGAGAATCGAGGCCGGTTCGCCGTCGTCGTCGCGCACCAGAGTCCAGCGGCATTCGACGACCAGCTCACGGCCATCCTTCGCGAACTGCCGGAGTTCCCCCACCCAGCCGCCGTCCGTCACGACTTGGGCGGTGGCGGTGCGGAACGGCTCCGGATCGCGGTAAAGCAGCGTCTCGATCGAGCGCCCGAGCGCCTCGTCGCGGTTCCAGCCGTAGAGGCGTTCGGCGCTCTTGTTCCAATAGGTGATGCGGTGGTCGAGGGCGCGCACCAGGATGGCGTCGCGCGCGGTGTCCAGCAGCGAGGCCTGTTGGCGGATGGCCACCTCCATGCGGCGGCGCTCGCGTTCGCTGCGAAGGTGGCCGATGCCGAAGGCGAGGTTGTCCGCGAGCTTCTGGAGCAGCCGCAGTTCCTCGTCGCCTGGAGAAAGCGTCCCGCCGCTGTACAGCGCGAGCATGCCGATGGTTTCCGCTCCTTCGCGCAGCGGCAGGCAGATCAAGCCGCGGAAGCCGCGGCGGAGCGCCGCCTCCCGCCATGCGAAGCGCTCCGACTCGACGCGGATGTCGCCGCAGACGACCGGCCGGCCGGAGCGGATCGTCCGGCCGCCGGGTCCCTGCCCGCGGATATCGCCGTCCGACCACGTCAAATGGATTTCCGAGAGGTAGCCTCCCTCGGCGCCGGCGTGCGCCATCGGCACGATCGTCCGGCCGGCGTCGTGGCATGCATAGCCGACCCACGCCATCCGGTAGCCGCCGATTTCCACGGCCACGCGGCAAATTTCCGCCAGGAGGTGCGTCTCGTCGTCATTCCGGATGAGCACCTCGTTGCAGGCGCCGAGCATTTCGAGCGCGCGGTTGGTCCGCGCCAGTTCCAGCACGGCGGTCTTGCGTTCCGTGATGTCCCGTGCCGTGCCCACGATTCGCAGCAGCGAGCCGTCCGCGGCATGAATCGGGTAAACCGCGCCACGCACCCAGCGTTCGGCCCCGTCCGGCCGGAGGATCCGGAAATCCACCGCCACCTTCCGCCCGGCCAATCCTTGGCGGAAGGCATCCACCACCGCCGCCCGATCCCCCCGGCTCACGGCGCGCAGCCACGCCAGCGGCCGATCCGCCAGTTCCGCCGGATCCCGTTGCCAAACCCGGGCGTAGTGCGGACTGAGGTAAACCAGCCGCCGGTCCGCCACCTCCATGTGGAAAAACACCTCCTGGACATTCTCGGCGAGTTCGCGGAACCGCGCCTCGCTCCTCCGGAGCGCTTCCTCCGCCTCGCGGCGGTGGGTCAGGTCCATCAGGCAGCCCACCATCCGCACCGGCTGGTCCGCCTCATCCCGCAGGACGAAGCCGCGTTCCAGCACGTAGGCGTACCCGCCGTCCGCCCTGCGGAAGCGATATTCCGCCGACCACCTGTCCCGCCCCTCGGTGATCGCCTCCCGCAGGCTCGCCATCACGTCGTCGCGGTCGTCCGGATGCACCTCGCGCCGCCACGATTCGAGCGACTGGCCTCGGGGAGACCGACCGAAAAGCGCTTGGAAGCCCTCGCTCCACCAAATCCGGTCGCTCGCGAATTCCCATTCGTACACCGCGTCGTTCGTCGCGCGCGCCATCAGCTCGAGGAATTGACGGCCCCGGTCGAAATCCTCGGCACCGGTCGCCAGCTCCGCGCGGAAGCCTTCCCGTTCGAGAATCTCGATCACCCGGTCCGCCTCGCCGCCGTTCGCCGTGATCCGCACCCGCGGGGAGTCCTTATCCTTCATGACAAGCGTATCCGCCATCGTGCGCCGGCCGCCCGGCTGCGTCAGGCTCCCCGCTGGAATGCCTGCCGCCAATGTCGCGGGGTCGGCTCATAACCGGCGGCCAGGGAGGCATGCAAGGCGGGAAGCAGCTGTTAGTGAGCGTTTCGCCGGTCCTTCCACCAACCTGCCGGGCCGCCTTCCCGGAAGAAGGCGTCTTGCCGGCAGGTTGGTGTCTGGATAGCAGGGCCGGAGCCCTTATTGTCTCCCCCCGGAGAACGCTCCCTTATTTGCATCGCGCGTGCCAACTTCCGCAACTGGAACAGAAACAGCTGAAAATCAGCGAATTCGAAATTCCGGATATTCCTGACAATATGACCACTCCCGGGTTTTCCTGCATCTTTTGCACGGTCGGGATGCACAAATTGCAGGCAATCCCGCCCAATCAGGTGAGGAAGCGTTTCACGGCTTCGCGTTTCATGCGGAGTTCGCGCCATTCGTTGACGAGGCGGCTTGCCTCGATGATGCCGCAGCCGGCGGGCAGGCTCAGCCGGTCTCCCTGCCACCAGACGCCGCGGATGGCGACGACCGCATCGAATCTCCCCTCCTCCCAGAGGCCGAAGGGGGCGCCGAACTCCGCGGGGCAGCCGAGCCGTTCGCGCCAATCGAGGAGCGCGGCCATGGTTTCCGTCGTCCGCGGCAGCGGTCCGAGCGCGGGGGTCGGGTGGAGGCGGAGCAGCAGCTCGTCCGGCGTCTGCGGGCGATCGAGTTCCACCTCGATCCACGTCAGGAAATGGACGATCGGGCCGAGGTCGAGGATGCCCCGCGGCCGGCGGCGGAGCGTCCCGAGGTCGAGCAGCTTCGCGACCAGAGTCTGGGCGACGTATTCGTGCTCGCGGATTTCCTTTTCGTCCACGGCGAAGACCTCGCGGTCGTCCTCGCGTGCCGTCCCGGCGAGAGCCATGGTGGCGAGCCGGCCGCCGTCGAGGGAAAGCAGCAACTCGGGCGTGGCTCCGGCGAACCCGCGGCCGGGCTCGATCCAGCCGTAGCTCCGGAGGGGTCCGCCCTGCCGCGCCATGGCCGCGGCGATGGCAATGCCCGCCTCGTCCCCCGCCCTGCCCGATTCCACGACCACCGGGACGGTTTTCTCGAAGGCCCCGCTCCGGATGGCGGCGATGACTTCCTGGAAAACCGCGGCGAAAGGGCCGGCATCGAGCGGCTGCCAGGAGATCTCCTCCTTCCCGGAAACGGGCAGCCGCGCGGAGAACTCCGCGGCAGCCAGCCGCTCGACGCGCGCCGGGATCCACCACGCCGGCCGACTGCTGGCTCCGAAAGGCCGGACGTGGAAGGCGGTGCGGCCCGGCGGCGGCCCGGCGGCGGGCTCGAACGGCCCGTGGCCAAGCACGATCGTCCCGTCCGGACGCGCCAGCCAAGCCAAGGAATCGGATCGGGAAATCGCCGCCATCGTTCGCGCGCGCAACGTGCGGGAGCGCCCCGCGCGCGGCAAGCCCCGTCAGAAGGCGTCGCGGATGTGGCGGACGGCCGGCCGGTCGCCGTCGGTCACGACGACTTCGATGACGTCGAAGCGCCACGGAAAATCGCGCCGACCCAAGCGGCGGAGCCAGTCGTTCGCGCCGCGCTCGATCAGCCGGCGTTTCTCGCGGTCGACCGCATCGAATCCGCGGATCCGCGCGCCGGCGCGCCGGGTTTTCACCTCGACGAAGAGCAGGAGCCGGTCGTGGCGCGCGACGATGTCCACTTCCCCGCGATGGCGACCGCGGTGGTTCCGGGCGAGCACCTTGCAACCGGCGGCGCGGAGAAAATCCGCCGCGACGTTTTCCCCGTAGCGACCGAGCCAGGCACGATCGCGCGGCGTGCCGTCACACGCCGTCAAGCGGCAGGGACAGTTGAGCCACCGGCTGAAACGAGCGACGATGCCAGCGGCAAGGGCCGTGTATCCGAAGCGCCTCAAGATGCATCTTCGTGGCATATCCCTGATGTTGTGCAAAGCCGTATTGCGGAAACTCCGCGTCCAGCTCCGCCATCAGGCGGTCGCGCGAGACCTTTGCCAGCACACTGGCCGCGGCGATCGACAGGGAACGGCCGTCGCCGCCGACGACCCCATCGTGCGGCAGCGGAAAATCCGGGACGGCGAGCCCGTCGACCAGACAGTGCTCGGGCCGCACGGCCAAGGCCTCGACCGCGCGCCGCATCGCCAGGTGGGTGGCGCGCAGGATGTTGAGGGTTAGGATCTCGTCGAGGTCCGCCATGGCGACGGCCCACGAGACTTCCGGGTGACCGGTGATCCGGAGAAAAAGTTCCTCGCGCCTTGCCGGCGTGAGCTTTTTCGAATCGTCGAGGCCCGGGCAACGGAACCGCCGCGGCAGGATCACCGCCGCGGCGGCCACCGGACCGGCCAGAGGCCCTCGGCCCGCCTCGTCCACGCCCGCGATCCACTGGAGACCCCGGGCACGGAGGGCGGCTTCGAGCTTCAGGTCCGGCATGCCGCGGCTAGAACTGACGGAAGCGGTCCGTCAGCGCGAGCTGCGATTGATTGATGGTGCCAAAAAGTTGGGTGGCGAAGACCATGCCGTCGGAATCCACGACCACGCCGACGCCGGTGTGGGTCCATGCGGTGCGCATGTTGTGGGCGTGATTCTTCGAGCCGGCCCACATTTTCACGAGCATCGGCGCCGGGTTGGACGAGTTGCCATTTCCGGCGGCGACGTTCTCACCGAGCTGGTGGATGTTGAATTTCTGCCGGGCGGCCAGCGAGCGGCCTTCGAAGCCGTAGTGGCTGACGTTCTTGCCGTAGATGTCGAACTTCCCGCGGTTTTTCCGGAGAAATTCGGCATGTTCCTGGGCGAGGCGGTCGAGGCCCGGATGGCGCCGGAGTTCCTGCGCGCCGTGGCTGCGGCGGTAGGCGTTCACGGCTTGGTGCACGCTCCCACTGAGGGAGGTGGTGGCGGATGCCGATGTGGATGACACCGGCACCGAGGTGGTATCGAGCTGCGACGAGGCACCGCACGACACTAGGGCGAGGGTGCAAGCCGCTGCCGCTGCTTTCAGGCAATGGTGCGTTTTCATGTTTGGGACAGCGTCCTGAGGCTCCAGAGGAAGAAGAGATTGTAAAGACCTTTTTACTGTCAAAAATCTTCGTGGATCTACGACCCGCCGGACCGACCACCACGCCGTCCCCCTTGACCGTCTCCGTCGTCGCGGCCGCCCGGATCGTCGTGGACCCGGCGGCGCGCGTCGGCGGGCGGTCAGAGCCTCAGGAACACCCGCTTCCGCCACAGGAAAAGCAGCAGCAGCCACTCGATGAGCAGCATGCCGCCGATGACGATCGCGGCTTCCCATTTCCCGGCGAGCGCAGCGGCGCCGCCGAAAATACCGGCGGAGATTTCACCAAAGGGCACGAAGCGGTGCAGCAGGTAGATCGTCAGTGGATTCATCCCGACCACCCGCAACGGAAAGCTCCAGTCGAAGCGCGGCAAGCCGTCCACCAGCAGGTGGAAAATCGCGAACAGCCACACGCAGATTCCTCCGGCGAGCAAGTTGAACGTCGTCGTCCACGCGGCCTTGATCGGCGGGTAGCCGGCATACCAGGCGAGCCAGCCGAGGCCGAATGACGCGCTCCCGGCCAATGCCAGCGCGAGCAGGCTGCGGAAGTGCGGCCGCGAGCCCCGGAGTTTCACATACTCCCCGGTCATGACGCCGGCCAGCGTCAGCGCCGCCGCCGAGACGATGCACAGCCAACCCTCCGGATCGAAGACCTCGCCGTGCAGCCGGCCGGGCAGATAGCGGCGGTCGATCCAGCCGTTGATGATGCCGTGCGGCGTGAAAGTTCCGGGTGCGTAGCCCGGAACTGGCACGAAAAGCTGCAACGCGGCCACGCCGACCAAGATGAGCACGCAGACGGTCATCCGCCCGGCCCAGCCCTTGGTCGCGAGATAGACAAGCGCGGCGATCCCATAGGCGATGCCGATCTGCCCCAGCACGCTCGCGTAGCGTTGGTCGTCGAAGTCGAACCTCAGCAGACCGTTGTAAACCGCGCCGAGAACCACCAGCAGCACCACCCGTCGCAGGATGGAGGCGACGATCTTCCAACGGCTCACGCCCCGCGAGATCCGCGCCGTGATGGCGTACGGGATCGACATCCCGGCCAGAAACATGAACAGCGGGAAAATCAGGTCGTAGGCCCGCAGACCGGCCCACTCGGCGTGGTGGAGTTGCCAAGCCACCGCCTCGAGCCACGGTGCTTCGGCCGTCGCCGCCAGCTCGCGGAAAAGCGCCGCGAGTCCCACGATCCACAGCATGTCGAAGCCGCGGAGCGCGTCGACGGATCGCAGGCGCGGCGTGCCCGCCGCGGAGAGCCCGGAATTCCCTTCCATCATCAGCCTGGTGCGCAGGCTGACCGGCCGCCGGCAAAAAGCAAGACCGCGCACGACTGCCGGTCCCCGCCTCCGGCAACGGCAGGCAGGGCTTGCCGGGCAGCGGGAACCGGGCCGATGTTCGGGTGATGAAACCGCGAATCAGCATGATCACCTTGGGAGTCGCGGACATGGCGCGCGCGGTGGCGTTCTACGAAAACGGGCTCGGGTTTCCGCGGATGGAGTCGCCGCCCGAGGTGGCGTTCTTCACGTTGAACGGGACGTGGCTGGGGCTCTACGGCCGCGACGATCTGGCCGCGGATGCGGGGATCCCGGCGGATGGCAGCGGTTTCCGCGGATACGCGCTGGCCCACAACGTGGCGACGGAGGATGAAGTCGACGAGGTGATCGCGCAGGCGGTGGCGGCCGGGGGAACGCTCGTGAAGCCAGCGCGGAAGGTGTTCTGGGGTGGATACAGCGGCTACTTCGCGGATCCGGACGGCCATTTGTGGGAAGTGGCGCACAACCCGCTTTTCCAAGTCGGGCCGGGCGACGCTATCCCGGCTGGTTGATCGCTCCGAAAAGGTCCACCAGATAGGCTGGCGTGAGAACCTCCGGTGTGACCACCGGGTCCTCGCCGGGCACGAGAAGGACGTTCACGGGGATGGCGGTGCGGCCGAATCGGGCGAGTTCGGCATCGATTTCCGGGTTCGGGTTCGTCTTGTCCGCTTTCATCATGACGATGCCCTTTTCCTCGATGAGTTCGATGACGTCGTCGCTGTAGGCGACTTTCTTGTTCACCTGGCAGGTGAGGCACCACGCGGCCGTGAAGTCGATGTAAACGGGGATGCCCTCCGCGAGCAGGGCGTCGACTTTCTCCGCGGTCCAGGGTTCCCACGCGATCTTCGACGGCTGGGGCGGCTTGGCGAGGAGGATGCCGGTGACGGCGAGGACCGCGGAAAGGACGATGGCGGTGACGCGGGCGTGGCGGCTGCGGTGCGGCAGGTGCCAGCGGCCGTAGATCCAGGCGGCGACGGCGATGGCGCTGAGGCCGAAGATCGGCCCGAGCAAGTTCTCCAGGCCGATCTGCCCGGCGTACACCCAGAGCAGGTAGCCGGCGGTGGCGAAAAGGAGGAAGGACATCGCCTGCTTGAAGCTCTCCATCCACGCGCCGGGGCGCGGAAGTTTTTCCACCAGCGACGGGAACATCGAGAGCACGAGATAGGGCACCGCGAGGCCGAGGGCCATCGCGGCGAAGGCGGAGAAAAACTGCACCGCCGGCAAGGTGATCGCGGTGCCCATCGCCGCGCCGAGGAAGGGAGCCGAGCAGGGCGTGGCCACCACCGTGGCGAGGACGCCGGAGAAGAACGAGCCCCCGAGACCGTGCTGCGACTGCAGGCCGCCGCCCAACGAGGTGGCGGACGAGCCGATCTCGAAAAGCCCGAACATGTTGAGCGCCAGCACGAACATCAGCACCATCAGCACCAGCACCACCCAGGGCTCCTGGAGCTGCGCGCCCCAGCCCTCGGTCGGCGCACCCGCGGCTTCGCGGGCGGCGAACAAAACCCCGCTGAGCACGCCGAACATCGCCAACACGCCGACCGTGAAAGCCAGGCCGTGGGCCACGATCTTCCCGCGGGCGGACCCGGCTTGCTGGACGAAGCCCATGATCTTCAGCCCGATGACCGGAAACACGCAGGGCATCAGGTTCAGGATCAACCCGCCGAGGAACATGAAGCCGATGACCGGCAGGTAGTCCGCCAATGGCAGGGACTCCGCGGGCGGCGCGGTGATCGGCATCTCCGGAACGGCGATGGCGGTGGCGCCAAGGGAGCCGTCCAAGGGCGCGTCCGCCTTGAGGATGCCGGAGATCGCGCTGCCCTGGGGAATGGCATTGCCGATGAAGTCCTCGGTCTTGCGTTTGAGGGCGATGACCCACTTCCCGTCCTCGTCGACCGCAACCGTCCCCTGCTCGCTGAAGGGCCGCACGAACGGCTGGTCCGGGATGAAATCCAGGCCGATGCCTTCGGGCGAAGCCGGCGCGCCCTCGCCCGGCTCGAGGACCAGCCGGATGTCGCCACCATCGGAAACGGCGCGCATTTCCCACGTGGGGCTGGCGGCCGGCTGGTTGCGTCGCGCTTCCGCGAAGAGCGCCTCGTGCCGCGGATCCTTGTCACTTTCCGCCGCCACCGGCAGTTCGAGCGTGAACTTGCCGCTTTCGTCGATGCACGTCTTGTCGCAGATCTGCCATTTGGCGTCGGCCACCAGCGTGACCGATTCGCCGGCCGCCAGGTTCGCCGGCGGCGTGATCTCGACGAGAAACGCCGGGCTGCCGGAGTAGATGAAGCTTTTCCCGCCGTAGCCGTCCTTCACCTCCGGGACCGGCCATTGGATGGAGCCGGCGGTGAAGCCCTCGGGCAGCGTCCAGGAGATCTCCGGCGGCAGCTCGATGCCGCCGCTGTTCTTGTAATAGCTGTGCCAGCCCTCCGGATGGCGGAGTGCGAGGGCGACCGTGAACGACTCGCCGGGCGCGATCGAGGAAACCTCCGAAACCAGCCGTGCCCCGCTCTTCGTCCCGCCACCGGCCGTCTCCCACGGCATCTGCGCATGGAGCGCGGCGAGACTCGAGGCGAGAACGAGGAGCAAAAAGCGGAAGGTCGGCATGGTCGGCGGGTGGGACTACTAAGAGAGGATGCCCCGCTTGTTCATCCAAAAAAAGAACGGGGCGCCCGCGGTGATGCGGACGCCCCGGAGATGCCGGGTGAAAGCGGATGCCGGCGGGAGATCAATAATAACCGCCGCGGTAGTAGCGGCGCTCTTCCTGGTCGCGCGCATTGCCATAGGCCGCGCCGGCGGCGCCACCGGCGGCCGCGCCGATCGCCGCGCCTTCCAGCGCGCGGCCGGATTGGTTGCCGATGATCGCCCCGCCCGCCGCGCCGATCAACGCGCCGGTGGCGGCGCCGCGCTGCGTGTTCGGGCCCGCCGGTTCGGCGCAGTTCGAGAGCAGCAGCGCGCTGCCGGCGGCGGTCACGGAAAGAAGTGTGTTTCTGAGGGTGGCTTTCATTGTGTTTCGATTCGTTTCTTGGATTTTGGCTGCACGCGCGGATCCCCACGCGGTGCGATCGACCCTCGGACGGTAAGCCCGAGCGACAAATTCACAAGGGGTTTCAGGAAATGCCCGGCCATCTGAAGTCCTCCGTGATCCGATCTTCCTTGATCGCTGCGGCCGGCCGGCAAGACTCCGCGGCGGAAAGCCTGCCCACCTGCCATGGATTACCTGATGCTCAAGATCGTGCACGTCGCCGGCGTGCTGGCGCTGTTCACCGCCCTCGGCGCGACCCTGTTGGCCGGCTCGGGGAAAAAGAGCGGCTCGATCCTCCACGGCATCTCGCTGGTGGTGATCCTGCTGGCCGGCTTCGCCATGCTCAAGAAGCCGCCGATGGACCAATACTGGTGGATGGCCAAGCTCGGCCTCTGGCTGTTCATCGGCGCGGCTCCGGCCCTGGTGAAGCGCAAGGTCCTGCCGCCGTGGCAGGTGCTCACCCTCTGCCTCGCCGGCGGCATCGCCTCGGTCTGGCTGTGCATCTACAAGCCGTTCTGAACGGCTTCAGGGCTCGGCTTTCTCCGCGGGAATTGGCGCCCGCAGCATGACGATTCCGGGCGGCAATTTCGGCGTCAGGCCCACTCGGATGGCCTTGCCCGGCTGCAGCGCCCCAAGCGGACCGTGCCAGCGGTATTCGTGCGAAAACGAATGGTTCGCGAACGAGGTGCCGGAGCTGCTGCCCCGGAACTCCGGGCATCCGCTGGAAGCGGCCTCGCCTTCGGCGAAAACGACCAATTCCCAACGCTCTGGCGGGCCGAGGCGGGATTCGATCGCCTTCATCCGGCTCTTCGTCAGCTCACCCTCCACCTTGAGGTCCACCGCCAGCCAGTCGGCGGGAAGATCGGGCTCGCCCGGAGCCCGGATTCCAGAGGGATCGACGCCTTCGATCCCGAGCTTCGCCGCGCCGGGCAGCAATCGGAACGTCATGCGTTTTCCATCCGGAGCGACCTTTCCCTCGGCGACCATCTCACAATCGCCTTCATCACGCGGATAGGTGGTCCGCCGGTTGATGTGGTAGTGGACCACGATTTCCCCCGCAGCCTGCGGCAGGAAAAAACCCGATCGGTATTTGCCGCGGTGGGTCTGGCCGTCGATGGGAACAATGTTCCCTGCCTCGTCGGATGCGCCGAGGATCACTGGCCAGATCTGGTCCCAGCGCTTTTCGCCCACGGAATGCGACGCCGAGCGGATGTCCGTCTCGAAGGAGACCAGTGGATGACGGCAAGGCATCGGGATGCGGATGACGCTCTTCAGCTCCATCTCGATATCGGCAGCCACGAATTTCGCACCCAAACCCGCCGACGGCGAAGCGGCCGGGGAAGCCGGGTTCGGCAAGGTGAACTCCGCCGAGGAGCCGTCGGCCCGGATGACCCGGAACTTCAGGGACGGCTGGTCCCGTCGCCACGCCTGCAGCACCAGGACATGACGGTCGGGAAGTGTCTCTGTGAGCGGAAACGGTCCGTCGATGTGGATCCAGCCAACGTCGGGATCGAAATGCTGGGCCAGCAGCGGCAGTTTCGCGACGTGGAGCGCCCGCCGCCAGGACTCGGGCTCGTCACCCAGCTCGTTGAGCGCCCTTCCGCGGTCGAACGAGCCTCCGCCCGGCCCTTCTATCCTGACGGTCGATCCGGCGCGATAAGCCGAAAAAGAGACCGGAGCCCCGCCAGGGCCGCGCAGCCTGACCAAAAGCATCAGCGGGGCGCCAATGGAAGCCCGGGCCTCATGAGCCACCTCGCGCCCGCCTTCGGAATGGCTGGTGACGTCGAAGCTGTATCCCGCGCCGGCTCGTGCATAGGTCGAGCTGCCATGCAGCCGGAAGCCGAAGGCCGGCAGCCGGCCGGGCAACCGGCCTTCCACCAAGCGGCCGACATCGACCTTCAGCACCTCGAAGACCGAGCCATCGTCGAACGTCGCGACAACGACCGGCTTCTCGGACCAAGACGGCTCCGCGGCCTTTTCCCGACCGGTGACAAGAAGGACGGCCGTAGCCAAAATCGACAGGAGCACGACACCACCACACACCCAAAAGATGGCGCGGGAGGAACGGTCCGCGGACGCGGCTGGAGGTAAATCCGGCATCGAGCTCACCACGCGGCTCACTCGAGCACGATCTCGATCTGGCGCTTGCTCTCGACCTTCGCGCCTTCGAGGCCGCGGAGTGCCTTCATGGCGGCTTCCGGATCGCTTTGGTCGATGCTGGTGAGCTTCTTGAGCGCGCCTTCTTCCTGGAGCAGCTTGCCCATGTCCATCTCCATGAGGGTGACGGTGTTGCCGTCACGGTGGGTGGCGTCGGTCTTGTCGATGCCGGGTTCGGCGACGATGCGGAGCGCCATTTTCATGTCCCCGAGCATCTCCTTCAGCATCGCCTCCATCTGCGGGTTTTCCTCGGCGTTCATCTCCGGGACTTCGTCGCTGCCGGCCGGCTTCGGTTCCGGCTGGGGCAGGTTGACGACGAGCTTGCCGCCCTCGTAGGAAAACGTAATCGGCTCGGCATCCTCGGCCGCGGTCACGGCGGCACCGGGCATGTCCGGCATCACGGTCTTCGCGGCGTCTCCGGGAGCCAGGCGGAGCTTGTTGATATCCTCGAACTGGTAGGTCACGCGCGCCCCGCGCGCGCCGTTCCGCTCGAGCGGCTCGATCTTCGCGACGGTGACCCCTTCGCCGAGATCGGCGGCGCGGGCCTTCGCCTTTTCCTCGGACGCCATGTCGGCCAGCGGGTCATCGCCCGGCGCGCCGCCGCCCATCGCCGCCATTTGTTCGAGCATCGCGAGGGCCTGGGCGCCGAGGGTGGTTTCCTCGACGAGCGTGCCGCTGCCGTCCTTGTTCAGGCGGATGGTCGTTTCGTTCTGCAGGCAGGACGTGAGGAGACCCGCGGCGAGCGCGGCGACGATCGATAAAAGGATTCGTTTCATGATGGATTGGAATGCCGTCGCAGAATGCGCCAAACGCCCCTCCGGCACAAGGACGCGCGGGGGAAATTCCTTTGCCAGACGTGGGGGCGGTCGCAATCTTGGGCCGCCGATGCCCGAAACCGCTCCCGCCGTTGAAATCGTGGACCTGGTGAAGGATTTCCGGACGTCCTTCCGCCGCCAGCCGCTGCGCGCGGTGGATGGCGTCTCGATCCGGATCCAGCCCGGGGAGGTCTACGGACTGATCGGACCCAACGGCTCGGGGAAATCGACCACCATGAAGGCCTTGCTCGGCCTGGTGGCGCCGACGGCCGGCCGCTGCGCGATCTTCGGCAAGGACTCGCTGAAAACCGATTCGCGGCACGACGTCGGCTTTCTTCCGGAGAATCCCTATTTCTACAAGCACCTCACCGGCGCGGAAACATTGCGCTTCTACGGCCGGCTGTGCGGGCTGAAGGGCAAGGCGCTCGCCGCCCGCGTCGACGAGCTGCTGGCGCTGGTGGATCTGGAAGGCGCGCGCGACCGCCGCATCGGCGGCTACTCGAAGGGCATGCTCCAGCGAATCGGCCTCGCCCAAGCGCTGGTGCAGGAACCCCGGCTCGTCATCCTCGACGAACCCACCGCCGGCGTCGATCCGGTGGGCTCGCGGCAGATCCGGGACCTGATCCTCAAGCTCCGTGAACGCGGCATCACCGTGTTTCTCTGCTCGCACTTGCTCGAGCAGGTGCAGGAAGTCTGCGACCACGTCGGGATCATCTTCCGCGGAAAAATGGTCAAGGAAGGCCGCCTCGATGAACTGATCGCCATCGAGGACCAGACGGAGATCGTGCTGCGCGACGCCAGCCCGGAGCTGCTCGCACGGATCACGGAAATCGTGGCGACGGACGCGGCGGCGGAGCTGGTGCGCAGCGGCAAGCCCCGGACCACGCTGGAGCGATTGTTCCTGCGCGAAACCTCGGGAGAGAAAGAATCATGAGCGGAAACCGGACGAGCCAGAGAGCCTCGCGCGCCGGGCGGATCGGCGTGATCACCTACCATGCCTTCACGCAGTTGGTGCGGATGAAGGTGTTCTACTTCCTTGCCGTCTTCGCCGTCATCGCGCTGGCCAGCAATTTCTTCGACCTGCCGCAGCACGCCGGCCCGGAAACGGAAGGACACGCGGTGCTGCGCGCGATCAAGAGCTGGTCGATCGGCACGATGACCTTGTTCTCCGTGGTGCTCTCGGTGGTGGCCACCGCCCTGCTGCTGCCGAAGGACGTGGAGGACCGCACGCTCTACACGATCCTGGCCAAGCCGGTGCCGCGCTTCGACTATCTCGCCGGCAAGTTGCTCGGCGTGCTGGCGCTGATCTTCGTCTCGCTGGCGCTGATGGATGTCCTGATGACTTCGGTGCTGCAGGTGCGCACGTCGATGTTGCTGAACTCCCAGATGGAGATGGCCGCCGCGCTCGGCTGGACGCCGGAGGACATCGAGTCGCTGCGCCGGGACATCCTCGCGCAAGGACCCACCTGGGGCCTCCAGGGGGCGGTGGGCGCGGTGTTCCTCCGCTCGGCGGTGATCGCCTCGATCGCGCTGATGATCTCGACGTTCTCCACCAGCACGCTGTTCACCACCATCATCAGCTTCCTGGTCTATTTCATCGCCCACTTCCAAGCGGATGCGCGGCGCGTCTACCTCAGCGGTGGCGAGGCCGGCGAGGGGCCGCTCACCCAGGCGATCACGCTGCTGCTCGCCCTGCTGCTGCCGGACTTCCAGCTCTTCAACGTGATCGACGCGGTGATCGAAGGCCAGGTGATGCCGGCGATGACTTTCCTGAAGATCGCGGGCGTCACCATTTATTATGTCGTCCTGTTCACGCTGATCTCTTGGTTCATCTTCGCGGAAAAGGAGTTCTGAAATGAAACGTTGGCGCCGCCCCCTGATCGCCCTGCTGGCGCTGTTGGCGGCCGGTGCGCTGCGCCTGCCGGTGGAGGCGGCGCTGTCGCGCGAACTCCGCGCCGCCGGCCTGATCGCCGAGCCGCTCGGCCTGGGCACGCGCGAGCGGATCGGCCAGACCAGCGTGGCCGTCGCCCTCGGCGGCCTGCGCACGCTGGTGGCGACGTTCGTCCACCTCCAGGCGTTCACGGCATTCACCGAGACCGATTGGGCCGAAGTCGAGAAGCTGAACGACACCACGGTCGACCTCGCCCCGCGCACGCCGTATTACTGGATCTGGGGATTTTACAATCTCGGGACGGACGCCGCTTCCTACTACCAGCACGACGAAACCCTGCCGCCGCTGCGGGCCGCCGCGCTCCGGCGCTCCTATATCCGGAAGGGGCGCGAATTCATCGAGCGTGGCATCCGCAACCTGCCGGACGACCCGAACTTGCCGCGCTACCTCGGCGCGTTGCTCGCCGATTCCTCGAAGAACCGCGCGTTCGGCGATCCGGCCCGAGCTTACTCGGACGCCGCGGACGCCTACGCGCTCGCGGCGGCCCACGAGGACGCGCTGCCCTACGTCCGCCGCGCGCAGTTTCTCGCCCTCGCCCGCGCACCGGAGCGGCATCAGGAAGCGCTCGAACTCGGCCGGACGATCTACCGGGAGGGAAAAGGCGCGCCGCCGGTGCCGCTCGGCGCGCTCTTCGCCTTGGAAATGCGCGCCGATCCGGAACGCGATCCGCTCGAACTCGCGCTGGAGCTTTACGACGGTCCGGAAGACGCCTACCGCCGGCTGGCCATCTATTGGGAGGCCACGGACGAGGCCTTTCCCATGGACGGAGTCGCGGACGCGCTCGCCGCGCTCGAACTGCGCCTTTTGATTCCACCGGACCAGAGCGTGCTGGAGAACTGAAAAGCAGTCTTCATTACAAAATGGGTCGCAGGATATTCTTGATCTTCGCTTTGGGATGATCAACATGCCAGACCCATGAAAACGAAAGCACCAATCTTGGGTCTCGCGTTCGCCTGTCTCGCGTTCACTTCCATTCCGGCGCATGCCGCCACCATCCTGTTCACCCTCGAAGGTCAGGCCGGCTCCGGTCTCCTTCCGGGCAACGAAACCGGCTCCATCGCCGGCGTACCCGGCACCGGCGGCCTCGTCGGCTCCGGCATTTCGTTCGATGATGTCACGATGACTCTCACCATCGACGTCGCCTGGGGTTCCGGCAACGGCTTCAGCGACCTCAGCGGCAATGCCACGGTGGCCCATATCCATGGTCCCACAGCCAGCGGAGGCACCGCATCGTTCACCGAGAATGCCGGACCCCTCATCGATCTACATACCCTTCCCGGCTGGGACCCGAGCGCGAGCGACGGCGGCATCAGTGGGAGCGTCGTTCTCACGGCAGGGCAAGCCACCGACCTGATGGACGGGAAGTATTATATCAATGTCCACACCAGCACCAACCCCGGCGGCGAGATCCGCGGAAACCTCGTTGTGGTGCCCGAGCCCGGCTCAGCGCTCCTGGCAGTGGCCGCCCTCGGCCTCGCCGGCCTCCGCCGCCGGCACTAATCCGCTTTTTTGCAGACAAAACGCCGCCGCTGGGGCAATGACACATCGTGTTATTGCAATCTCCTCCTGAATCGACGGGCGACCCGGACCGGCCGCGGGGAACCACAAGTTATCTCGCCGAGATCCGCAAGCGCGTCGGCACCATCGTCGTGGGTCAGGACGTGGTGGTGGAGCGCATGCTCATCGCCCTGCTGACCAGCGGCCACCTGCTGCTCGAAGGCATGCCGGGGCTGGCGAAGACCCTGCTGGTCAACACGCTGGCACGGGCGATGCACCTCGATTTCCGCCGCATCCAGTTCACCATCGACCTGCTGCCGTCCGACATCCTCGGCTCGGAGATTCTCGACGAGAAGACCGGCGGCTTCCGCACCCACAAGGGCCCGGTTTTCACCAACCTGCTGCTGGCGGACGAGATCAACCGCGCGGCGCCGAAGGTCCAGGGCGCGCTGCTCGAGGCAATGCAGGAGCGGAAGGTCACCATCGGCGACCAATCCTATCCGCTGCCCGTACCTTTCCTCGTGATCGCCACGCAAAACCCGATCGAGCAGAGCGGCACCTTCGAGCTGCCGGAAGCGCAGCTCGACCGCTTCATGCT
>CBFGTW010000024.1:0-39988 GCA_965651855.1 uncultured Verrucomicrobiales bacterium | reverse complement strand
CGTCTTCCTCACCACACCGGAGGGCAAGCGCGTCGGCTTCACCTTCAATGTCCGTAACCCGCGGAACCGCTTCCTTTACGTGGACTACGACCCGTACTTCGAGCCGGACCCGGGCGTCTATGAAACCCTCACGATCGCTCCGTCGGACTACGAACGCGTCGAGGTGGACGCCTCCGGTGCGGTCTACACGCCGCTGCTGCCCTTCGGCTACAATCCGGACAATTACCGGCTCACCACCAAGGACGGCCTGGTCTACAACTACAACCAACGCAGCGGCCTCCAGCGCATCACCGATCGCAACGGCCAGACGGTTTCCTTCTCGCGCAACGCCATCACCCACAGCTCCGGCCAGTCGCTCGCCATCGCCCGCGACAGCCGCGGCCGCGTCACCACCATCACCGCGCCCGGCGGGGAGAAGCTGACCTATGGCTACGACTCCTTCGGCGACCTGACGACCATCACCGACGCTGCCGGAGGCGTGACGCGTCTGACTTATCTCCGGAATCCGGCGCACTATCTCTCCACCATCGCCACGCCGACCGATGCCGCCGCCGGCCGCTTCACCCGCCGGGTGATTTACGAAAACGGGCGCTTCGTCCGCGTCGAGGACGCCGATGGGAATCCCGTCTCGAGCCAGTCGTACCGATCGGGGGAATTCACGGGCACCCGGACGGACGCGCTCGGAAATGTCACCACGCTCAAGTACGACGCCCGCGGCAACATCCTCGAGGAAGTCGATCCCGATGGCGGCGTCACTGCCTTCGAGTACGGAGACCCCGCGAATCCCGACAAGGAGACCGCGCTGATCGATCCGAACGGAAACCGCACCGAGGTGAAATACGACGCGCGCGGGAATCCAATCGAGATCCTCGACGCCGGAGGGAACCGCCGGAGCGTCGCCTTCAACTCCGGCAACCAGCCGACCTCGCTTGTCCTCGAGAACGCCGCGGGCGAGGTGCTCTACTCGATCAGCGCGGAGTACGACGCGAACGGCAACCTCGTGCGGTTCGTCGACTGCTCCGGCCAGGAACGGAACGTCACCTACGATGCCCAGGGCCGCCCGGTGGAGATCGTCGGATTCGATGGCGCGACGACTTTCCTTTCCTATGACTCGCCCGGATCGAGTCATCCCGCCACCGTGATGAACGCCGCGGGGGACACCAAGGAATTCGAGTTCGATTCCGCGGGGCGGCTGCTCCTCGCCCGTGCTTCGGATGGCGGCACGCTCAGCTTCCGCTACGACGCGAAAGGCCGGCTGGTCGAACGGACCGGCGACGACGGTCTTTCCTCCACGATCTCCTACGACGGCAACGGCAATCCCGTCCGGGTGACGGACCGCGACGGAAACATCACCGAGCTGGAGTACGACTCGTCGGACCGCGTCACCCGCGAGATCAAGCTGGTCACCGACGACGGCGACTATTCCGACGACATCGTCACGGAAGTCACCTACGACGCGGCGGGGCAGGTGACCTCGGTCACCGATCCCCTCGGCCGGACGACACGTTACGAATACACGCCGGGCCGGCGCCTGCGGGCCCGGATCGATCATGCGGGCCGCGAAACCCGCTTCGAGTATGACGGCAACGGAAACGTCACGGAGATCGTCGATCGGGAGGGACGCAGAAGAACCTTCGACTACGATTACCGGAACCTGATGGTCCGCGAGGAATGGTATGCGGCCGGAGGCGACGTCGTCTTGGAAACATTCACTTGGGAATACAACGAATTCGGCCGGCCGGTGCGTCTGGCCGACAGCCGCACCGTCTTGAACTATGAATACGACTGCGGCGGACTGTCGCGGTACCACAACACCGGATCGACAGGCGTGCCGACCTTCGATTTCTCGCTGACCCACGACGCGAATCGCCGCTTGACCTCGGTGGTGGACCATCACGGAGCCCGGGTGGACCGGGACCACGACGCCGAGGGAAACCTCGCCAGCCTCGCCTGGTCCGGTTGCGGGCTTCCGGGCAGCGGCGTCGCGTACCAGCGCGATCCGTATGGCTTCGTCTCGGAGCTGGCCCGCTTCTCCGACGCCGCGCGCACGATCCCCGCCGGCCGGACTCTCTACGACCGCGACCCGTTCGAGGGAACGGTCAGGCGGATCCGCCACCTCCGGCCGGACGGCGGATTGGTCGCTCCCGGCGCGGACTTCGAGTTCGAGCGCGACCGGGATGACAAGATTCTCGGGCAGTCGCTCCAAGGCGACGTCGCCCAATTCCAATACGACGACCTCGGGCAATTGACCTCCGCCACCCACAGCGCCCCGGAACTCCCGGATGAATTCTATGAATATGACGCCGTGGGCAACCGGACCAATTCCCATTTGGGCGGAGCGTCGGTCGTCGACGGCCTGGGCCGGCTCACGGCCAATGACGACCGGACGTACGAATATGATGAGGAAAACAACCGCATTCGCGAAGTGGACGCGGTCACCGGTGAAAGCCGGAGCTACGGATACGACCATCGCAACCGGCTCGTCTGGATCGTCGTGGCGGACTCCGGAGGCGGCACCCTTTCCACCACCACCTTCCTCTACGATCCGCTGGACCGCTTGATCGGCCGGACGATCGACGGAAGCAGCACGTTCACCACCTATCTGGAAGACAATCCCTGGGCCGATACCACCGCCGACGGCACCGTCCTGGCGCGGTACTTGTACGACGGGACGATCGACGGCTTGGTCGCGCGCTGGGCACCGGGAGACGGCGTGGAATGGATGCTTGTCGACCAGCTGCGGTCCGTCCGTTACGCGACCGACGATCAAGCCAATGTCACCGCCACCATCGGCTACGACTCCTTCGGGAATCCGCTGATCGGGGAAGCCGACCTCGCGCGTCTTCGCCATGGTTTCACCGGCAGGGAATACCTTGGGAGCGGCCTCCATCATTTCCGGCAGCGGGTCTACGATTCCTTCACCGGGAGATTCCTCTCGGACGATCCGCTGGCCTTCGCGGCCCGTGACTTCAATTTCCAACGCTACGCGTTCAACGATCCGCTGGGCCTGATCGATCCGACCGGGATGCTCTCGGTCTCGGTGACGGAGGTCAGTTTCGCCGGCTCGCTCCAGTTCACCTTGGCTTCGGGTCGCGTCGTGGCCTCGATCAGCTTCCGGGCCGTCGCGCTCAACGCGGCGGCGGGAGCGGTCTTCGGTCCGCTTCTCGACATCATGTGCCTGGCGATCACCGGGGATCTCGAGCGCCTGGACTTCGCCCGCACCCTGCGTCAAGCCGCCATCGGAGCCGTCACGGGCGGCCTTGGAGGGGCGGCGGGCAGCGCCCTTGGAAACCTCGCGATTCCCGGGCTGGCCGGTGCCGTCAACATGCTCGAGCGGGCCTCTCCCACGACGCTCAAGTTGCTCGGCAACTGGCTGATGAACATCGAATCCGCCGCCATTGGCGCCACCATCGGCCGCGGCGGCGTGCGTGCGGCCTTCACCTCGCCCCTGATCGTAGAGAGCGGACTGCGTGGCTCGGGATGCGATTCCTTCTTCTACACGCTCATTGGCGGAAGATAGGCGCGGAAGCTATCTGGAGGTGAGTGGCATCGTGATCTGGTTGCCATTCACCTGAGCGGCGTCCCCGTAGCCCCAGTTCCACGTCTCGCCGCTGAGATTCCCGGAGGAATCGACTCGGACGTAGCCGTTTTCATACTCGTGGCTCGTGCCGCGTGCGATCGGCTGGACCGGTGATGAAAAACCAAAAGTGCCAAGATCCTTGAACTCGGTATCGAGGCCGAGCAGAGGGGCATAGGCGGCTCCGAATCTCCAGCGCGATGAAGCGGGTTCGCGAGCGATGGTGGATTTCATATCCCCGGTGCGGACGGTGGCGGCGGCGAGAACGACGATGAAAGAGACTCGGATTGCCATGGCTCCGTGAGTGGTGGAAAACTTCATGAACTCAGGGAGCGGTGATTTCGTTGACGATGTAAAAGCGTTGAGGGACCGCGGAAGGTGGCGATTCGGTGAAGGGCGGACCGTTGTCGATCCATTGCATCCGGTTGGTGCCGGCCTGGAGCGGAACGGGACAATCCTGCCAGTGAACGAGGTCGTGGCTGTAGCGGACACGATACCAACGGCCCGGGATCGAGGGAAACTCGATGAATTTCGTCTGGTTCAAAAGGTTCACGAGCCGTGGCTGGATACCGTCGCCGTTCGTGTCAGGGAGTTGCGAGGAAGCGAGCTTTTCCACCGAAAGAATCGGCGAGAACGGATCGGGGAAGAGCCGGGTGTTGGTATAAAAGGCAAGTTTCATTGACGCTCCAGCATCGACAGCGACTGGGAACGGGTAGTCGACATGAGCGATACCCGGAGCGGTGGTGAGCGTGGCGTTGTAAAGCCGGAGGCTGGGATGCGCGGCGAGGTAAGCGCTGAAATCGACGTTCAAGCGGAAGCCGTTGATCGGCAGCGCGGTTGTGTTGGTAAGATTGACGGTGATCTCGAAGAGGCTGGTCTGGCTGTTCATCACTCCGGTGGTCGCGATCTGCCCAGCGGTGGGTTCGGCGGTGCCGACGGCGAGGCTGAACGTGTCGGTGACCGTGCCACCGTGACCGTCGTTGGCTTTCACGGCAATCTGAGTGACTCCGTTCGCGAGCGCGTTTAGTGTGAGGTTCGAGCCGTTGATGATCGCGGAGGCTTTCGCCGGTGCCGTGTTTGTGTCGACCGAGTAGTCCAGTGAATTGCTGCCGAGATCGGTGAAGTGATTGCTGAGATCGACCGTGAGCGGAGGACCACCGACGACAAGCGACTGATCCGGGATGGGGGCGGAAACGGTGGGTGGGGAGGAATCCACCCGGACTTGGCTGGAATCGGCGATATTCACCAGGGCCAGAGAAGCAGGATTTCCTGAAGAATCCCGGATGACGCCTCCGTTGAGATCGATGGTGGGATTGACGTCGACGCCGGTGATGTCCGCCTGATTTGGGCCGATGGTGGAGCGGAAATCGATGGTGTTGCTACCCGTGCCGCTCGAATAATAGGCGCGGATGGGGCCGCCGTGGTCCAGGTGAATGTCGATGAAAGGAGAACCTGTGACATGAACCGGCTCCGAGAACTCCACCGCCAGATCGATGTTCTCTCCTTCCATGAAGGTGTGAGGGTTTGGGACTTGCACGGAAGTGACGGACGGAGGGTCCCGATCAATGATAAAGGTTTTTCCGGAAAAGGTGGAAATGTAAGGATTTCCGGCCGCATCGGTAATGCCGGGGTCGGTAGGCTTCGGCGTGATCGTGATGCTGCCGGTGCCCGAAGGATTGGAGAGCATGATCCAGAACACCGAGGCGTAGTCGGAAGGTGGGGTTTTTCTCCAGAAGATGAGGGGCCAATCGTAGTCGGCGGTTCCTGTCTTTTCGATAACGAACGAAGAGAATCTCACGCCGAAAACAGGTTCGCTGAAAACGAGTTGAAGCCTCAGGCTTGTCGTGCCTGCGGTGACCACCGAAGTGCCTTGGGGGAATGAAACAAGGGTGGGCGGAGTCGTGTCAGGGACGGAATCCTTGACGAGCGAAGAACCAGCGGAAACGTTGAGACAGGGTTGCAGGTCATCGTGCTCGCCATTTCTGGCTGGATCAGCAGGCAGTATGAAGCTGTCGCCATCATTTATCACGACCTGGAAATCCGAATCACTGCTCCCTGATGCCTCCTCCAGAATCTGGCGTATGGGAGCTCCGTCCATTGTTTCCGCGTCCGCCGTTTGCGCGGAAGAAACTGCTCCAGCGAACACTGATACGGCGAGGGCGAGTGAGAACTTGATCATGACAGGCCCGAGGAAGGGAGCCGGAAAGTTTCTATCCATTATCTTGTTAGGATATCAGCATGCTGGCTGATGGACATTCGTTAGGAGAATCCACTCCCGCTTGCAAGCCTCGAGCACCCAGCGCGCGGCCCGCGGCTCGGCTGAGCCTACCGCAGCTCGAAGCGCAGGCGGAGCAGCAGCCGGTTGTTCCCGCGGGGGATCTGCACGCGCATGGATTCGTGGGTCCCGGTGCTGGCGGTGATGTCCAGTTCGGTGGTTTGCCACACGACGGCGTCCGTTGATATCTCGGCGTGACAAGTCACGTCCGGGAGGTCTTTCGGCCGTTGGAACTCGAGTGTCAGGAAATCGTCGTCGAGCTGCAAGGTCGGTGCCGGGGTGAATGCCAGCGGATCGGTTCCGAGCGCGTATTCGGCGAGGTTGGTGAGGCCGTCGTGGTCGGGATCGGCGTCCGGTTCGCCGGCCGTGCTTTCGGGAAACGTCCGCTCGCTCCACGCGGCGAAGCTTTCCGTTTCCGGTTCCACGATGACGAGTTCGCCCGTTGCCGAGCCATGGTGGTTCGGGTCGGCCACCTGCGCCTGGACGACGTAGGTTCCCGCGGCGCTCGGTGCTTCCGGGGACCCGTCGTAGGTGATTTCGACGGCCAAGCCGGCGGGGCTGGTGGTCGCGGTCGCGGCTTTCGGCGCGCCGTCGAACTCAAACGAAAGCGGGCCGAATTCGATCGTCGCGTGTGCTTTGTCGATCACCAGCGTGCCCGCGGCGTCGCCTTGGTAGTTGGGATCGGTGATGCGCGCTTCGACGGCATAAGTTCCGGCGGCGACGGGTGCTTCGAGGCTGCCGTCGTAGAGGATTTCCACCGCCAGCCCGGCGGGATCGGTGACTGCTTCCACCGGTAGCGGGTCGCCGGTGAAGGTCCGCTGGAGGCCGTTCAGCGCGACGCTTGCGGTGGCTGGGGTGACCGAGACGCTCGCGGTGCCGGAGAAGCCGTCGGCATTGGCGGAAACGACGAATGGTCCGCCGGCGTCGGTGGCGTGGAAATTTCCAGCGGTGTCCACGGTCCCGCCGCCGCTGGCGGACCACGCGACCTCGCCGGGGGGCGAATCGAGAGTCTGCCCGAATTGGTCGATCAACGCCGCGCCGAATGCCAGGCCCGCGTTCACCGCCAGCGACGCCGCCGCAGGCGAAACCGTGAGCCCCGCCGGCGTGGCAACCACACGCACGTCCACCTCGCTGCTCACCGTGAGGCCGCCGGCGTCGGTGATCGCGACGGTGAGCCGGTAATCGCCCGGCGCTTCGAAGGCCGCGGTCGATTGCTTGGCTGCATTCGTTCCATTCGGGGTGAAAAACACCGGTGTTTCTCCGGCGGAGGACCAGGTGTAGTGGAGCGTTTCCTCGCCGCCGTCGTCATCGGCACCGACCGCCACGCCGACGCTGGCCTCGCGGACGATGTCGAAGACAGTGCCGTCGGCATCGGTGGTCGATTCCGGCGAGTCCGTGTCCGCGGCGGCGGTGACGACCGGCGGCAGGTTGGTCAGGTTGCCGCCGCCGATGAGGGCGATGCTGTCGATGTGCCACAGGCTGCCACCGATGCTGTCGTTGGTGGCGAAGAGCCAGCGGAGGCGCAGCGAGTTGCCGGCGAAGCGCGCGGTGTCGTTGAAGTTGACGATCGTTTCCGCGAAGCCGCCGCTGTTGCCGGACCACGCCGCGAGGCCGGCGAAGGCGCTGCGGCGGTTCGGCGGCCCGGTGGCACGGATGGTGGTGTTGTAGCCGTTGCTGGCGAAGGCGGTGCCGGAATTGGCGGCGTCCACGCCGGTCCACGCGCCGCCGTTCACGGAAAATTCGAGCCGTCCGCCGTCCTGTCCCGCTTCGGTGGCGAAGCGGTGCCAGAACTTGAGCTGCAAGTCGCTGGCGTCCGCCGGCACGGTGACTGAGGGCGAGACCAGGGCGGTCACGCTCTTCGTTTCCGGCCCCGAGATTTCCTGCGAACGCGGCGGCGAGTGGCTGGTGGCGGTCGTGAGCTGCCAAGCCGAGCTGCCCGAGACCGAAACCGACGACCAGCCGCTGACGGTGCCGTCGAACGATTCGCTCCACAGCGCGCCGAGCAGGGTGAACCCGGCGCCGAGCGTCGCGGATTCGCCATCCGGGTTCTCGGCGGTCACGTCCCAGGCTCCCGGCGCGGCGGCGGCCAGCTCGAAGCGGCACCGGAGCCCCGTGGCGGTCGTTTCCACGGAATCCGCCGCGATCGAAGCGTGTCCGGCGCGCTCGAGCCGCACGGCGGTTTCCGCGGTCATGGCGCTGCCGGAAATTTCCAGCACCACCGTGCCCGTCAGCGCGCTCGGCGGAGAAACGCCGACGATGGAGAGCGGCGGCGGCGGCGGTTCCTCGTCGGCCGCGCCGGTGAGAATGAGCGAGTAGATCTGGGATTTTCCGGCCGGGGCGTTCGGAAACGACACCTCCACCCGATAGGTGCCGGGCTGCGGCGCGGCGACGAGCACCTGCTCGACGTTGTCGGTGCGGTTGATCCCGGTGGTGGCCGGCAGGTCCATCGAGCCTTGGGTCCACGTGCCGACGAAGGGCATGACGAACGGCAGGTGTTCGCTGCCGCCGGGGCCGAGAATCCGGAGGTCCAGGTCGTGGACCAGCCGCGGGCTGCGCAGGTCGGAGGTCGTCGTCGCCGTGCCCGCCGGGTCCGTCCAGCACAGCGTGGCGCGGATCGGCGAGGTGCCATCCCAGACGAAATCGAAGGCCCGCACCGGCGCCGCGGACCCGACGTTGTCCTCGGTCATCCGCTGTTTGAGCGGACGCGCTTGGTGGTCGTCGATCAGATCCGCGGCCGCCTTGGCGTTCATCAATCCCCAGCCGAAGCGGTAGTCCGGGCCCGGGTGGCCGAGGTCGTCGGCGGTGTGGAGCAGGAGCCCCTTGAGCGTGCTGGCGCGCATCGCCTCACCGGGGAACAGCTGGCCGTAGTGATGGATCAAAAGCGCCGCCGAGCCCGCGGCGTTCGGTGACGACATGCTGGTGCCGCTGTAGGTGCCGTAGGAGGTGTTGCTGCCGTTGAGCGCGGAGTAAACGCCGTCGCCGTTCGCCACGAGATCCGGCTTGATCCGGCCGTCGTCGGTGGGCCCCCATGAGGAGAAGCCGCTGGACTTCGCCTTCGCCTGATCGCGGCTGCCGGACGTCACGGCGTCCGTCACCGAGCCCACGGACATGACGTTTTTCGCCAGAGCTTCGTTGGAGAGCGTGTCGAAGCCACTGCGATAGGAGCCGTCGCCGGCGGGATGCGCGGCGGGATCGTAGGCCACGACGGTCGAACTGCCGGGAGACAGCGCGACGTTCTGGCCGGCCGAGGGGTTGTCGACCCGCTCGTTGCCCGCGCTGCGGAAAATCAGGTAATACGGGGCGGCGTGGGCGAGCGCGTCCTGATCGCGGGCAAAGGTGCTGTAACGGCCGAAGTCCTGCTCGAGCGCCGTGCTGGAGCTGCCGTTGCCGTGCCACTCCCAGACGCGGGTGCCGTTGTTGACGTAGTTCCAGCCGCTGATGAAGCCGTAGCTGTGGTTGGAAACGTAGAGCTTGTCCGCCTGTCCGGGCGCGCTGGCGGCGCGGCCGGTCATCTCCGAGAGGTCCTGGTTCCAGTCGTAGCTGTGGATCGTCGCCGCGGGAGCCATGCCGCGGGCGGAAGTCACGATGCCGGCGGCTGCCAACGTGCCGCCGACGTGCGTGGCGTGGTCCACCGAGGGCGCGCCGTCCATCACCAGCAGACGCCCGCCGAATTCCTGATGGCTCGCCCGGCCGGAGCCGCCGTCCCACATGCCGATCACGACGCCGGCGCCGTTCACGGCGAAGGCGCTCCGCACCAGATCCGCGCCGGTCGAGATGGCGGCGCTCGCGTTGTGGGTGGTGAGAAATTTCAGCTCGCCGCCGTCGAGGGCGGACACCTCTTGGATCGCGCCGTTCGGCCGGAGGGCCCGTGCCTGGACGCCACGCGCGGCCGCGGCCTCGAGCGCCTCCTGACGGCGGCGCTCGCCGATGTCCCGCAGCCGGTCCACCACTTCCAGCCGTTGCGCCGGATCGCGCAGGCGGGGCCCGGCGTTTTCCAGAACGTCGGCCGGCGTTTCCTGGCCCCGGCCGGCACCGGCGAGAAGGCCGCAAAACGGGATCCACAGCCAACGCTTGAGAGGCGCGTTCACGTCGGCGACGCTGCGCTGGCGGCAGCTTGATCGTCAACCTAACCGAATGGTTTGGAACGATTTTCGACTCTCTTGAGGAATTTTGCGGCCTATCGTGTAACCGAGCGGCCGGGCCGTGCGTCGAACTACCGACCCGCCCTTTCCGCGCCCGCCCTCTTCGCCATGGACGATGAAGCTTTGGGGATTTCCCGCCCACTCCTCGAAGCCGCCCGTGACGGTGACGAAGAGGCTTCCGCGGATCTGGTGGCCGCCATTTATCCGCTGATCGGGCGATGCGTGCGCAACCACATCCGGCGCCGCGACGACGTCGAGGATGTGATCCAGGAAGTGATCCTCAAAGTGCTGCTCAAGATCCACCAATACCGCGGCCCGCAGCCGTTCGCGCACTGGGTGTCGCGGCTCGCCGTGACCACTTCCTACGACTGGCTCCGCAAACGAAAGGCGCGCCCCGCGGTGATGGCGGCCGACCTTTCCGAGGCCGAACGCGAGCTGATGGAGCAAGCCCTGCGCGAAGGCGACGAGCCGGCGGACGCCACCCGGCACGACCTGCTGGCCGGCTTGCTCGACAAACTGATCGCCACTCTCAACCCTCGGGAGCAAATCGTCATCCGCCTGCTGGATCTCGAGGAACTCCCGGTGAAGGAAGTCGCCCGGCTCACCGGCTGGGGCGAGTCGAAGATCAAGGTCACCGCCCACCGCGGCCGGCGGAAACTCGGCGAGCGGATGCAGGAACTGGAGAACCGCCAATGAACCAGGAACCGGAAAACCATTGGAAACGACTGGCCGCCGCCGCCCGCGGGGCGCCGCCCGCGGAACCCGCGCCGCATCCGACGCGCGAGGAAGTCGCGCGCCAACTCGCCGGCCTCCGGGCTCTGGCGCGCCGCTTGTTCATGACCTGGCTCTGGAGAAAGTGGTCGCTGTGGGCCATGCTGCTCGCCGTTCTCCTCTACCTGGCGGTCCGGCTTTTCCTCGGCTCCCCCACCCCGGACGCGCCCGGAGGCATCACCATTCCGCTGCCCGCACCCCCATGAAGGCCTCGCTCAAGGATTACCTGACCATCGTGATGGCGTTCGCCGCCATTTTCCTCGCCGGCTACGGCATCGGCCACATCGTCGGCGGGCGGAACGTGGCGGCCGCCCCGGAACCGCGGCCATGGGAGGAGCAGAGCCTTTCCCTGCTCCAGCGGACCTTGGAACTCGACGAGGCGGAAACGGCGGCGGCCGAACGCGAAATCGCCGCCACCTCCGCCAAGATCCGCGCCAGCCGCCATCAGGCCGTCCTGGAATATCACCGACATCTGGACGATCTTTACGGTCGCCTGATCCCGCAGCTCGGCGGCAGGAACGCCGAGCGCCTTTCCCGCGAGAAGCGGGAGCTTGAACGCCAAATCGAGATTCTCGAGAGTGCCAAACCGACTGCTGAAAAACCCATCCACCCGACCGACCATGAATAGCCGAATCAACTTCCTGCTCGGCCTGTCGCTGCTGGCTGTTGCCGGAGCGCTCGCCGTCTCGATCACCACGCGGCCCGGCCCCGCGGAGGAGAAGAGGACCGCCGCGGCGGACTCCTCCGGTCCGTCGCTCGCCCCGCTCGCGGGAAACGCTCCGAACTCGCGCTCCGGCCCGGATTCCACCGGTTCCGCCGCCGCTTCCTTGCAGCGGCTGGGACTCGTCGTCGATCCGTCCCACCCGGAGCACCGGGAGTTGGCGGAGCGGGCCCGCCGCGTCGACGGCCACGCCCGTGAACAACTCGCGCGCCTGACGCGGGACCTCGACCTTTCGCTCGACCAGCAGCGGCGGATCTACCCGAAGCTGGTGACCGCGTCCGACTCCTATCATCCCGCGATGCGGATCGTGGGCACGGGAGTAGCGGTGGATCCCGGGCCTCTGGATGCCGACCTTGACCCGCTGCAGCGCGACCAGCTCGTGGACCGCGAGCTGGAGGACCTGATCCTGTGGCAGGCGATCATCGCCAAACTGGAAAGCGACCTCGAGATGCGGACCCGCCTGCCCGGTCCGCAACCTGTTCCGGCCGCCGATCCCGTGCCCGCCGGCCAGGCGCCTCCCGCCGAAGAACCCCCGTCCGGAGGAGGCCGCAACCTCTTCGATGTCGTCCCTCCCGCCCGCTGAGATCCGCCGCTGAAAAAAAAACCTGTAACCGATTCCGGAAGTCCCGCGTCGCACCTCTTGAAGCCGGGAACCCCGGGCCAAGTTCAAAAACCCAACGCCACCCACACCCATGAAACTGCGAATCCTGCCCCTCGCGTTCGCCTCCGCCGGCATCGCCTTCGCGCTGCCGGAAGGCCTCACCACCGGCATCCCCGCCTTCCTCGACACCGACGGCGACGGCGTGATTTCCGAAGCCGAGCGCCAAGCCTTCGTCGAGTCCCGCCGCCAGGCTCCCCAAGGTGGAGCCGCCGCCTGGGACACCAACGGCGACGGCGTCGTCGACGCCGAGGAACGCGAAGCCGCCATCGCCGCCCTCCGCGCCCGTGCGGACGAACGCCGGTCCGATCTCTTCAACGACGCCGCCGGTGACGACGGCGTCCTGTCCCTCGAGGAGTTCGCCGGCCTTCCCGCCGTGCAACGCGTTCCCCAGGAAACCGTGGAGCGGCTCTTCGCCCTGATGGACCTCGACGACGATGGCGAGGTCACGATGGAAGAGTTCCTCAACTCCGTCCGCGGCGGCGGCCTGCTGCGTCCCGACACCCCGCCCACGCCGCCGAATCGCCCGGACACCCCTCCCGGCGACGGCGAGGATGACGACGAGGAGACCGAGGAAGAGGAAGAACCCTGAAAAACCCAGGCGACCACACCCCCGAGGCAACCCGCGAAAGCGGGTTGCCTTGTTGTGTGGAAAGCCCGTCCACCCGCATTTGCATGATCCGACCCGCCGTCCTGGCCGCAGCGCTGCTCGCGGTCTTCCCGGCCGCCCGCGGTGGCACGCTGTACCACACGGAGTTCGAGGAATTCACGGCCGGCGAGAACCACTGGGCCGGCACCGGCGGCTGGATGAGCAACGACACCACCAGCGGCGCCCAGGGCATCATCCAGGACCCGGTGGCGGATCTGCCCCTGGGCCGCGCCGGCTACCTCGGCCACGACCCGCCCGCTTCGGCTTTCACCACCGTCTTCCGGACCTACAACCACGATCCGGCCGCCACCGGATTGCCGCGGATCGCGTTCGAATCCCTGCTCGGCGTGCAGGATTCCACCAACGGCCGCCGCGACCGGTTCCTTGTGTCCTTCTATAACACCGGCGGCGACTTCCTCGCCGCGCTGACCTTCGACAACACCACCGGCACCCTGCGGCGCGATGACGGCGCGGCCGTGACCGACACCGGGGTCGCCTTCATCCGCGGCGAGCCGGTGTTGGGATTCGCGGCCTTGCAGATTCTCGGCATCCAAATCGATCTCGAGGAAAACCGCTGGTCCGCCGAAATCGACGGCATCCCCGTTTTTTCCGGGCTGCCCTTCACCGCCACCGGAAAAAGCCGGACGCTCGGCGCCGTGGCCGCCGAGTGGGAAATCGCCGCGGGCTCGCCCGCCGAGGCCGGGAACAACTGGCTGCTGGTGGCGGACTGGCTCGTCGGAGCCCTGCCGCGCGAGCCGTTCGAGCTGCTCTCCTTCGAGCGCGCCGCCGGGCAGTCGACGCTCGCTTGGCAGGCGCACCCCGGCTTCGACTACCGCGTGCTGTATTCGCCGGACCTCACCACCTGGAGCGCGGACCTGCCGGGCGCCTCGTATCCCGCGGTTTCCGGCGAGACGGTCCTGCATTTCATCGACGACTCGCCGGAGGTGCCCCGGCGGTTCTACCGTGTCGAGCGCAGCTTGACCCGATGACCCCACCCCGTCCCCAGCCATGAAAACCCGATATGCTTCCGTCTTCGGCGCCTTCTGCCTGCTTGCCATGGCGATGCCCTGCGGCGCGGCGCTTCTCATCGACAACTACTCGGCCGCGACCAACGATCGCTTCCACAACCTCGACAGCCCGGACCAGTTCATCCTTTCCTCCTTCGACTTGTCCGGCGTCGGTCAGGACGCGAACGGTCGTTGGGCGATGTTGATCGGCCCGAACACGATTCTCGCCGCCAACCATCTTCGCCCCACGGGCTCGGTGTTCTTCTATCCCGACAATGATATCACCTCGGTGGCCATCGAACTCGGGATCTCCTCCGACTCGATGCGGATCGGGACGACCGACCTGTGGATCGCGCGCCTCGAGCAGCATGCACCGGACAGCCTGCACGTTTTCGACTACGCCACGCAGGCCATCTCCGCTCCCACATCGCCCGGCGGCCCGGGCAGCGAGTTTCCCTACAAGGGCGAGTTTGTTTACATGACCGGCCGCTCGCCGTCCACCTACGTCGCGCCCCAGGACCAAGCCTACGGCACGAACATCATCTCCGGTTTCGTCGAGAACGACACCGAGGCCGGTCTGGGGTCCTTGGATGCCTTCCGCCTCGACTACAATTCCGGCGAGACGACGCACGAAGCCTTCGCCCAATCGGGAGATTCCGGCGCGCCGCTCCTCTACGACGACGGCAGCGGGCAGCTGCTCCTGCTGGGCTTCAACAGCTACGTGACGACCACCTCCGGAGGCGATCCGGTCGCCACCTTCGCCAGCTACATTGGCAACGAGTCCGGAACCATCGACTCGCAGGTGGCGGCTTGGGCGGCGATTCCGGAACCCTCCGCCGCGGCGCTCGTCCTCGCGGGCGCCCTCGGGGCTTGGCTGCGGCGCCGCCGCTGAGGACAACTCGAGGAAGGGGGCCGCGGCGGAAGGACGAATCCTCTGGATGTCCGGCCGGTGGTTGTGATACACCCGCGGGTGGTTCTCCCCGGGTCCCGATTTCCTGGCACTGCCGCCGATCCGCCGGCGGATTCCCGCCGTGGCGCGGCGGGCGGCACGATGATTTTTGGCAACCTCAGCCTCGCGAAGCCATGTTCGAACACTTCCATCCCGACGATCTGCCCTTGCTTTCGAAAGGCCAGCGTCACAGCTCCCGGCCGCGGCCGGGCAATTCCGGAACGCACCACCCGACGCTCCAACTGGTCCCGGCCGCCGCGGCGGAGAAGCTGCTCCACGCGAGCCCGGCGCCACCCGCCCAGGACCCGCCGGAGCCGGCGGACCGCAGCGGCTGAGCGCCCGCGACGGGTACCGTCCCGGCGGTTGATCCCGGCCGGGGATTGCGCATCATGTCGGCGATGCGCGAGTTCCACTGGCCGGCCTTTCTTCCCGAGTTCGACGCGGAAGCCGCCCGCCGCGGCTTCACGGGCGAGACCTTGGCCGGTTTCGCCGCCGGTCCCCTGCGCGCCTACGAGCTGCCGGGCGACGGCCCGCGGATCTACCTTTCCGGCGGCATCCACGGCGACGAGCCGGCCGGCCCGCTGGCCTTGCTCGAGCTGCTGCGCGCGGGATTTTTCCGGGCCGGCGTCCACTGGATGATTTGTCCGGCCGTCAATCCGGACGGGCTCGCCGCCGGTGCCCGCGAAAACGCCGCGGGGCTCGACCTGAACCGCGACTATCTCCAACGGGCGAGCGCGGAGGTGGCCGCCCACGCCGGATGGCTCGACAGCCGGCCGGCGCCGGACCTCTTCGTCTCGCTCCACGAGGACTGGGAAACCAGCGGCTTCTACCTCTACGAGATCAACACCGGCGACGACCACCCGCCGCGGGTGCGCGCGATCCTCGACGCCGTCCGGCCGTGGTTTCCGCCGGAGGGCGTGATGGAGATCGACGGCCACACCGCGCGCGAACTCGGCTGGATCCACCACGCCGCCGAGCCGGACCTGCCGGAAGGCTGGCCGGAGGCGATCTACCTGGCCAAGCGCGGCTGCCCCCTTTCCTTCACCCTGGAAACACCGAGCCGCGCCCCCGTGGCGGACCGCGTCGCCGCGCATGTCGCCGCGGCGCGGACGGTCTGCGGCGAATGGCTGGACGGTTGAGGCGGGAACGGGCTGCGGCCTAACAGACACCCGCCGCCTGAAACATCGGCGGCGCGGCGGGCGTTTTTTGGACCCTGTCCCAACCCGCCTTTTCCGACCTGTTCCGCATGTTTCCCGTCCTCAAGTTGCCCGGCTGGCTCCGGCCCGCGCTGCCGCTCGCGCTCGCGGCCGGGCTGCTCCCGTCCTGCTCGACGCAGTATTGGTCGGCCAGCGCCGATCGCGAGGTTTACGGCATCCTCCGGCAGAAGGAGATGAAGGTGCTCGGCCAGGCGGCGGACTTCGATATCCGCACGCCGCATGCGGCCGACGACCTGCAGGAAATCGAGGCGATGGAGATCATCGGCGCGCGCCGGACCGACGAGGCGCGGACGCTCGACCTGCCCGAGGCGCTCGCCCTGTCCGTGGAGCACCGCCGCGAATACCAGACGGAAAAGGAAAACCTCTACCTCACCGGTCTCGCGCTGACGAGGGCGCGCCACGATTTCGCGCCGCGGGCGGCGGCCGGCAGCGAGGTGGCGCAGTCGAACGTCTGGGTGGATGGCGACGAGACGGCGAGCGAGCTTTCCGTGCGCAGCCGCGCCGGCTTCAGCCACCTGCTGAAAAGCGGCGGCCGCCTGGCGGTGGACCTCGCCCAGGACATTTTCCGCTTCCACCTCGGCGGCGGCGCGCGGCCGTCCACGCGCTTCTTCAGCGGCGTGCTCACCCAGCCGTTGCTGCGCGGAGCCGGGCCGGTGGTCACCGAAAACCTCACCCAGAGCGAGCGCGACGTCGTCTACGGCGTGCGCTCGTTTTCCCGCTTCCAGAAGCGCAACGCGCTGGAGGTCGTCGGCGCCTACTACCGCATCCTCCAGGAAAAGGACCGGGTGCGGAACGAGTACTTCAACTACCGCAACCTGATCGCCTTCACCGAGCGCGCCAACGAGCTGGCGAAGGACCGCCTGCCGCGCTTCCAGGTCGACCAGGCGCGCCAGGACGAACTGCGGGCCCGCAACCGCTACGTGCTCGCGGTGAACTCGTACCGCACGCTGGTGGACCAGTTCAAGGTGACCCTCGGCTTGCCCGTCGGCGGCGAGCTGCTGCTGGAGGACGACGCCCTGCGCGCCCTGGAAACCGGCGGCCTCACGCCGTTGCCGCTCGACGAGGAAACCGCCACCGCCATCGCCATCGAGCACCGGCTCGACCTGCTCAACGAGATCGACCGCTTCGAGGACGCCAAGCGCAAGCTCGCCGTCGCCGCGGACGCCTTCAAGCCCGGCCTCAACCTCTTCGCCGGCCTCGACGTGGACTCCCGCACCCGCGGCGCGTACTCGAATTTCCACCCGGACGTCTACCGCACCCGCATCGGCCTCGAGCTGGACCTGCCGCTCGACAACCTCGAGGCGCGCAACGGCTACCGCCGCCAGGAAATCGCCTTCGAGCGCCAGCTCCGCGACCTTTCGCTGGCGATCGACCGCATCCGCCTCGACATCCGCTCCGGCCTGCGCGGCCTCGCCCTCGCCCGCGAGCGCTACGAGATCCAGCAAAACGCGCTGATGCTCGCCAACCAGCGCGTCGAGGCGGTGAACCTCCTGCTCGAGACCGACCGCGCCGAGACCCGCGACCTGCTCGAGGCGCGCAACGACCAGCTGTCCGCGCGCAACGCGCTCACCTCGGCGCTGATCGACTACCACCTCACCCGGCTCGAGTTCCTCTTCGACCTCGGCGTTTTCGACCCCGGCCGCGAGCGGTTCTGGGTGGAGAACCCGGACCTGCCCGCGCTCGCGAAAGGCGCCGCCGCCGTTCCGCCGGGCAGCGAGACCCTCATCACCCCGGAGGCCTTGTTCCAGGAAACCCCATCCGAGACCCACCCATGATCCCGCTGCCATCCTTTCTCCGCCACCGGTTCGTTCCCAAAGCCTTGGTCGCCGCCGCCACCCTTGGTGTCGTCGCCGGCGGCGGCTGGTCGTGGCTCGCGGACGGCAGGGGCACGGATGACGGCGCGTCCGCCTTCCACGTCGCCCGCCGCGGGCCGTTCACCATCGCGCTGCCCGCCGGCGGCTCGCTCGAGGCGGTCAACGAGGTGAAAATCCGCAACAAGGTGCCCGGCCGCACCCAAATCATCTCGCTGGTCAAGGAAGGGACCATCGTCGCGGAGGGCGACCTGCTCATCGAGCTGGATTCCAACGAAATCGACAACCACCTCTCCCAGGCGGAAATCGCCTACCAGCAGAGCCTTTCGGCCGTCGCCGAGCAGGAGGAACGCTACGAGGCGCTCGAGAGCGAGAACATCATCAAGCTGCGCGACGCCGAACTGGCGGTGGAACTCGCCGAAACCGACCTCGGGAAATACCTCGACGGCCAGCTCCCGCAGCTGCGGAAAAAAGCGGACTCCGCCATCAACCTCGCCGAAGAGGAACTCCGGCGCGCCCAGGACCGGCTCGACGGAACCCGCCGCTTGGTCGAGAAAGGCTACGCGACGCCCTCCGAGGGCGTCGCCGACGAGCTGGCCGTGAAACGCCGCGAGATCGAGCTGGAGAGCGCCCGCGAGGAACGCCGGCTTTTGATCGAGTTCGACGCGCCGCGCACCAGCCGCCAGCTCGAGGCGAACCTCGACAACGCGCGCGTCCGGCTCGACCGCACCCGCCGCCAGAACGAAACCCAGCTCGAGAAGGCCAAGCTCCAGCTCGCCTCGACCCGCGAGACGCTCGACCTCCGCCAGCGCAAGCTCGAGGAGCTGCGCACCTCGCGGAAATTCACCAAGATCCACGCCCCGCAGGACGGGCTGGTCGTTTACGAAAAGACCCCGCACTGGCGCGGCGAGCCGATCGAGGAAGGCTCGCACGTCCGCGAGCGGCAGGAGCTGCTCTCGCTGCCGGATGTTTCCCGGATGAAGGTGAAGGTGAACATCTACGAAAACCAGATCAGCCTGGTGAAGCCGGGCAT
Source organism: uncultured Verrucomicrobiales bacterium (assembly GCA_965651855.1). Classification (GTDB taxonomy): domain Bacteria; phylum Verrucomicrobiota; class Verrucomicrobiia; order Verrucomicrobiales; family Akkermansiaceae; genus Luteolibacter. The sequence continues at coordinate 21,178 of CBFGTW010000024.1, read as the reverse complement.
GCGCGCCCACGTCAGCCTCGACGCCCTGCCGGACCAGCGCTTCGCCGGGGAGGTGATCTCCATCGCCTCGATGCCGGAGCCGGCGCGCGACGGCAACCCGAACTACCGCGTCTACAAGGCCGAGGTGCTCGTCACCGACCCGATGCCCGAGATCAAGCCCGGCGTGACCGCGAAGGTGGACATCCTCGTGGCGGAACTCGAGGACGTGATCAAGGTCCCGCTGCAGGCCGTCGTCGGCGCCGGCGAACGCCAGTTCTGCTATGTCGGGCGCGGTGGGAAACCGCGGCCGGTCGAAGTCGAGGTCGGGCTCTTCGACAGCGATTTCGTGGAGATCCGCAGCGGCCTCGAGGAGGGGGATCTCATCTCGCTCACACCGCCGGCCGCCGCGGGAGAGGTGGACGGCAAACCGGCGGACGGCGCGCCGGCCAAGGGCGAGCCGTTGCCGGAGACGGAGACGGACGACGCCTTGCTTTCCGCCTCGCGCTGATGCCGCCGTCACCGCCGACCGTGACGCCCGAACCCGTCATCCGCATCCGCGGCCTGAGCAAGGTCTACCGGCTCGGCGATGAATCCGACGTGGTCGCCCTCGCCGGCGTCGATCTCGATGTCACGCCCGGCGAGCACCTCGCGATCATGGGCTCGTCGGGCTCCGGGAAATCGACGCTGCTCAATCTGCTCGGCTGCCTCGACCGTCCCAGCGCCGGCAGTTACCACCTCGGCGGCGACGACGTCTCGCAGCTCGACGACGACGAGCTCTCGCGCGTCCGCGGCCAGCGGCTCGGATTCATCTTCCAGTCGTACCATCTCATCCCCCAGCTCACGGTGCTGGAGAACATCCAGGTGCCGCTGTTCTACCAGAACCGCGAGGATTCCGAGGCGCTGCGGCGTTGCCATGAACTGGCCGAGCTCGTCGGCCTCGGCGACCGGCTCGGCCACCGGCCGAAGCAGCTTTCCGGCGGCCAGCAGCAGCGCGTCGCCATCGCCCGCGCGCTGGTCAACGACCCGCTCCTGATCCTCGCCGACGAACCCACCGGCAACCTCGACTCCGCCACCGAGGCGGACGTCCTCGCCCTCATCGACCGCCTCAACGCCGAAGGCCGCACCATCGTCATGGTCACCCACGACGAGCACGTCGCCGACCGCGCCGACCGCATCATCCACATGAAAGACGGCCAAATCGCCACCCAATCCCGTAATTCTAAATTTTTAATTCATAATTCATAACTCGTCGTGTTCCTCCGCTTCCAGCGCACCTTCGCCCTCGGCGTGAAGAACCTGTTTCTTCACAAGGTGCGCTCCTTGCTCACGATGCTCGGCATCGTTTTCGGCGTCGGTTCGGTGATCGCGATGCTCGCGGTCGGCGAGGGCGCCTCGCGCGAGGCGAGCCGTTCGATCGCCCGGCTCGGCAGCAGCAACGTCATCCTCGAGAGCGTCGAGCCGCCGCCCGAGGTTGCCAGCCGCAGCCAGGAACCGGCGCAGAACATTCCGGAGTGGCGGAAAACCTACGGGCTCGGCGACCAGGACCGCCAGCGGATCGCGGCGACCATTCCCGGTGTCCGGCTCGTCCACCCCGAAGCCGAGAAGACCGAAGAGGTCACCAGCCCCTTCGCGCAGAGCCGCGCGGTGCTGAAGGCCACCACCGCGGACGCCCCGGAGATCCGCAACCTCGGCCGCATCGAAGGGCGGTTTTTCACCGCCGTGGAGGCCGCGCGGGGAGCCCCCGTCTGCGTGCTCTCGCCCGCCCTGCGGCGGAAGCTTTTCCCCTTCGGCAATGCCGTGGGCAAGAGCCTCCGCATCCAGGCGGACTACTACACCATCGTCGGCGTCTTCAGCCCCGGCGCGGCGCGCGGCGGGGATTCGGAGGACCATGGCGGAGGCGCGGGCGAGGCCGGCCGCGAGGACATTCTCTATCTCCCGCTGGAAACCGCACGCAGCCGCGTCACGAACTTCGCCTACAGCCGCACCACCTACGACACCCTCGTCGTCCGCGCCGAGGGAACCCCCGCGGTGCCGAAGGTCGGCGCGGCGATCGAGGCGCTGATGCAAGCCACCCACAAGGAAAAGGACTACCGCATCGTCGTGCCGCTCGAGCTCCTCGCCCAAGCCCGCGAGACGCAGAAACTCTTCAACATCATCCTCGGCTCGATCGCCGGCATCAGCCTGCTGGTCGGCGGCATCGGCATCATGAACATCATGCTCGCCACCGTCACCGAGCGCACCCGCGAGATCGGCGTCCGCCGCGCCCTCGGCGCCCGCCGCCAGGACATCGTCGTCCAGTTCCTGGTCGAAACGGTGGTCATCTCGCTGACCGGCGGCCTGCTCGGCATCGCCCTCGGCGTCTCCATCCCGAGCCTCATCTCCGCGCTCACCTCGGTGCCCACCGTCGTCACCCCCGCCTCGGTGATCCTTTCCGTGGTCATCTCGTTGGCCATCGGCGTGGTCTTCGGCCTCTACCCCGCCCGCCGCGCCGCCGCGCTCGATCCGATCGAGGCGCTGCGGCATTGAGGCCTTTCGCTCCGCCCGCTGCCATGCGGCCTGCGCCCGGGTGGAGGCAAAGTGCCCGCCCCGCCGACAGCCAGGCGGCGCGCCGCCCAGCGCCGCAACGGCGATGCCCCGCCGCCACGCCGGCGGACTCTTTTCCAACCGGCGGGTCTCGGGGGCGAACGGCTGCCCTTCGAAGGTCTGGAGCGGCGGGGGCGGCCGGTTATTCCGGGCGCCTCGCGCCGCGCGCACCGGAAGCCGTCCGGCGGCGGCGATCGCGCACCTTGCGGCTGATGAAATTGAAGGCCTTCTTCGCCAGTCCGAACTTAACGAGTGCTTTGACGATGCTCATGGAGATGGTTCCCGCAGCGCGTGTGCCAGCTTTGGGCGCGCGGTCCCGCGGGTCGGACGCCGGGACCGCATGGCATCGAGATGATCAATGTTCATGCCCGAAGTATCGATTCACGCTGGCTGCATCGTGTCCTCTAGCTTCCCGGAATGGCACGTTCCTCCTCACGCCGCCGCACCGTCTGCCTGGTGGCGGGCGGTGCCTTCGCCCTCGCCGCGTCCTCAAGTTGCGGCTCCTCGAACCTCCATCGTGGCCGGCTGCCGTTCTCGTTGATGGAGGAACCGCCGTCGCGGGTGAAGCGGGAAGTTCTGCTCGCGGCGCCTGCTCCGCCCGCGCGGATGGAGATCGCGCTGCGCCACGACACGGCTGAGGGAATCGCGGCGGATGATCGGCTGGCGGCGCTTCGACCGGGAGACGTGATCGCGTTCCACATGAGCCACCGCGAGGCGTGGCGACACCTCCGGCGCGGCGGCATCCAGAAGATCCCGTACGAGTTGTTCCGCTACGGCCACATCGCCCTCGTCGTGCCCGGCGGCGGCGACCTCCGCCTCCTCCAGGTGGCGATGAAGCAAGCGGTGAATGCGGACGAGGGCGTGGCTTATCTGCGGGGCAAATCATGGATCGCCTACCGCCCGCCCGCTGGCGCCGTCGATGCGGCGCGACTCGCCGAGTTCGCGGAGCGGGTCACCGCAGTGGCCGCCGATCCGCGCCAGGCATACGACTACTCCGGGGCGCTGGGAATTTCGAACGCGCCATGGCTTCCCGCGGAGTCCTCCGCGATCGGCGATGAATATACCTGCGCGACGCTGGTGGTGGCCGGTCTCCATTATGCCGGCTTCCACCTCCACGCCGTCCACCGCCGCGGCAAGCTCGACGTTGTCACGCCGCGGCAGGTGGTGGAAAGCTTCGGCACGCGGCGCTGAAAGCTCACAACAGGCGCGAGCGCACCGCTTCGGTCGGGAGACTGCAGGCGTCACCGCCACCACGGCGGTGACGCCTCTTTGCGACGAGGCGGTAAGCCCCGTCGCGCAGTCGTCGGGGCACCAACCCGAGGGAAAACCCCAGCACGGCCCAATGGCCACCGAGCGCCGCGAGCAATTCCACCACCGCGGCCGAGCGGGCGAAGGTGCGCTCGCCATGCCTCACGAGCACGGATTCCAACCGTTCCGTGCCGGCCTCGGCTTCCATGGCGCGACCCGCCGCGCTTTGCAGCGTGACGAACCGGATCAAGTCATGCCGGTCCTCGCCGGCGAAGAACCGGACGGTCTTGCTGCACATCAGGCAGCCGCCGTCGTACGCCATGACTCGTACTTCGCGCCGGGGTCGGATCCAGTCCGGGTCGAAGGTGAACAAGTGGATCATCAGCATGCCCAGCGTGAGGTCGGCGAAGTCCACGACCGCCACGATGCCGAGGTGCATCAGGACCATCGACAGCCAGATCCATGGCCGTGACCGCCGCCACAGCGCCAGTGGCGCGAAGAGCAGCTCGACCAACAGCGTGCCCCAGGTCATCGCTTGCAGCAGGGGCTCCGGCAGGGCGAGCATCAGGTCGCGGAGCACGCCGGGCCGCGCGAGCGGATTTTCGAGCAGGAACCTCAGGGCGCTGCCGTCCGTCCAGCTTGGCGAGGAAAGCTTCGTCCAGCCGCTGAACGTGTAGCCCGCCGCGAGCAGGATCCACGCGCAACGCCAGACCCATGCCGGCATCGCCCAATCCTCGCGCCGCGGGCGGTGGGACAGCGGCTCTCCGCCCGGGACCAGCGCGCTGAGCAGGAGCAGCAGCCCGACGTACGGGATGCCCGGATTCGAGATCAGGTTGTTGCGGTGGAACAACGCCGTCCACCCGAACCACAGCGCCACCGCCACCGGCACGCGGGCGAAACCCGCGGCGAAGCACAACGAGGCGGTTGTTAGAAAGGCAAGCGCCGCCACGAGTCCCCATTCCGGCACGTCCAGCGCCAGCGGGTTGGGGAACAGGCCGGCGGTCGGATTGAGCGCGGCATCCGGGATCAAACCGCCGCTGCCGAAGAGCTCGCCCGCGAAAGGCACCAGCGCCGCGAAGTGGAACGCGAGATAGGCGCCGAAGAGAATCCGGAAGAGGGTGAACTGCCAGGGAGAGATCGTTTTCATCGGGAGGTCGGAGAAAAGGTCCAAGGTCCGTCCTGCGTTCCTTCACATGGCACGATGCGGACGCGTGGGTTTTCGAGCGCGGCGGGCACTCCCAACTCGGCTCTCATCGCGGACCCCGGCTCGAGTGCGGCGTCCAGCAAGGCGTCGCGCAGCTCCGCGGGAAGCCGCGGCGCGAAGGCGAGTGCCGCGCCATAGACGTTGCGGCGGTTGTACGGGCCGCGCAGCTTGGCATAACATCCGGGATCGATCCGCCGCTGCCACCTCCCGCCGCCGGGCAAGTCGCCCTCGACAAAAAACCGCGCGGCGAAAGCCTCGTAGCCGTCCGCCTCGCAGAAGACTTTCGGAAACGGCGCGACGCCGCTGGCCAGACCGATGCCGCGCGGGGCGCGCACGTCGAGGAGGTAGCCGACCATCTGCGTGGAGCCGATGACGAGGAGCAGGATCGCGAGGAGATTGCGGACTTTCATGACCGGGCCGTAGGGGTTTCGCGGGAAAGCCGGGCGGCGGCACAGGCCCAGCGCTTGCGGCAGCCGAAGCAGGTCGGCGAGGCCAACGGCGGCTGCTTGTGCACGTCGCGGAAGACGAGCATCTCGGCGACGCGACCTTCCCTGGCGGCATCGAACCCGCAGCGCGCCGGCGATTTCTCCGGATTGCGGAGCGTGCCGAACAACCAGTCCCACACCGGCAGGTCCGCGTAGTTCTGGCTGTGGTGGCGGTACTGGTGGTGCACACGGTGCGACTCCGGCCGCTGCACGAGCCAACCGATCCAGCGCGGCGTGCGGATGTTCCAATGATAGAAATATTCCGCGACGGCGGTGAGGAAAGTGTAGATCGCCGCAGCCCGAACCGAGCAGCCCAGCAGCGCATACACAAGCACCGCGCTGATCACCGAGTTGAGGAAAATCTCGACCGGATGTTTGTAAAAACTCGCCAGCACCTCGATCCGCCGCGGCGAGTGGTGGAGCTGGTGGCAGAGGCGCCAGAAGAACGCCGACTCGTGGCGCACGCGGTGCCACCAGTAGTAGACGAACGTCGAGACCAGATAGGCCAGCAGCGCCGCCGTTCCGTCACCGAGCCAATCGCTGAGCCTCAGCACCGAAGCGGCGGCGAACCAGCCGTCCCATGTGGCCACGGCGAGGATCACCATCCCGAGCTGCACCGCGTTCACCAGCGCGATTCGCAGCCACCAGCCGCGGACGGTGGGGAGCGACTGGCCGGGCCAGAGACGCTCGACGAGCAGCATCAAGGCGGCGATCAACGCAAGCAGCGGAAACATGAGCCGACGCTACGCCCCTTGACGTGCATTGCGTGAGTCGAAAGAACTTGCCGAAACATCGGGGAAATCGATGATGTCCGGCGGCATGCCGCAACCCCTGCCGAACCTCCACCACCTCGAGCTGTTCTACCACGTCGTGCGCGCCGGCGGGATCACGGCCGCCACCCGCAGCATGCCGTACGGCATCCAGCAGCCGGCGATCAGCGGACAGATCGGCATGCTCGAGCGCGAGCTGGGCGCGCGGCTTTTCCAGCGCCGGCCGTTCAAGCTCACCCCAGCGGGCCGCGAGTTGTTCGAATTCGCCGCCCCGTTCTTCGGCGGCCTGCCCGCCGTCGCCGGCCGGATCGCGGGCAAAGCCTCCAAGCACCTGCGGCTCGCGGCGCCGACCATCCTGATCCGCGAGCATCTGCCGTCGGTGATCGCCCGCCTGCGCGAGCGCGAGCCGGAACTCGAGCTCTCGCTGGTGGATGCGGTCCAGCGCCGGACGTTCCAACTGCTCGAGAACGAGGAGGTCGACCTCGCGATCGTGGAACTCGAAGGCAAGCCGCCGCCCGGGACGCGCTGCACCGTGCTCGCGTCCCTGCCCCAGGTGATCCTCCTCCCTCCGGGCCTGGCCAAGCCGAAGGGCGGCCTGCGCAAGCTCGCCGAATCCCAGCCCCTCATCCGCCCGCCGGCGGACACCGCCTTGGCCCGCTTGTTCGCCAGCGGCTTGGCGAGAGAAGGCATCAACTGGCCCTCGCGGATCGAAGTGAGCACCATCGACTTGGTCGAAACCTATGTCGCCGGCGGCTTCGGCTGCGGCGCCAGCGTCCGCGTTCCCGGCGTGCGTGTTCCGGATGATGTCACTGTCATGCATCTGCCGAAGTTTCCAAAACTCGTCATCGCCGGCCTGTGGAAAGGCGATCTCCATCCGCTGGCGCGGAGGGTTGTTGATGACTTGAGGGGTTATCCCGGAAGTCACGCCTGAGGTGGATGTTGGGCGCGCTCCGGATGTGCGCCGATGGTCAGCCGGAGGCAGGCGCGATGATGATGAGGGTTTTCTCTCGCCAATCCGATCAAGGGTCCCTCAGGGTGCGCACGGTCGACATCAGTGTCTTCACAAAAGCCCCATGAAAGCTCTTTGGAAAAGCTCATCTCTAATCGGCGTGCTTGCCATCCTCTCGTTGCCGGTAGCCGGCCGGATTCCCCTCGGCCATTGGACTTTCGATCAAGGCGCCGGTGCGAGTGCAGGCGGCTGGAGGGGAACTCTTCACGACGATGCGACGATCGACGCTCCGGAATCCTTCGTCGGGGCGGGCAGCTACGCGAATCCGGGTGGGCGGGGATTTCTCGAGACCTCCATGCCAGGCGTCGGCGGTGGTGAGTCGCGCTCCATTTCGCTCTGGTTCCGGATGGCCGGCGGCGCGGGCAACCAGGAGACGCTCGTCAGCTGGGGGAGCACCCAGGGACGCTTCGATTTTGGCCTGGGTGACGGCGGCCGGCAGGTGTTCGCCACCGGCATCAGCCAGCCTTTCGATCTTCCCGCCACCGTGTCGGACGGCCAGTGGCACCATGTCCTCCTGGCCTACCGCCGCGGCAGTCCCGGTGCCTACCATCTCTTCCTGGACGGGAAGCTCGCGGGCACGGCTTCCCTGTTCGGCCTTTCCACCACCTCGGATTCGCCGGTGAGAATCGGCACCGGCGCGACGCGCAGCGACGCCGCGGGCGCGACGGGCCGCGATTTCAACGGCTGGCTCGACGACTTCGCGCTCTTCGGCACCTCGCTGGATGCGGCGGACGCGGCCTTGGTCCACGGGCTCGGCCGGCTGGGGCTCGATCTCTCGCACTTCGGCGAGGCGGCCGCGCTGTTGACCGCTCCCGAGGGAGCCCGCGCGCATCTCGGCGGAAGGAAATGGCAGCGCGCCGCGGGCCTCCCGGGGGCTGCCGGCGACTGGGGCGGGACCTTGGCGGGCGGTGACGCCTGGATCGTCACGGCCGACGCGGGGATCGGCATCCGGATCGCGGATGAAATGGAGGCGCCACCCGGGCCGCCCTTCGGTTGGGCCGATGTTCCGGCCGAGATCGAGGTGCGGTCCGGGGCGTCTGCCAGCGCCGCACCGCGGCTGGTGCTGGAGCAGGGCTCCGCGGTCGAGTGGCAGGCGCGGGTGGTGGACGCCTCCGGTCGGTCGAGTTCGCTTGCGGACGCCGCGGCGGCATGGCTCGAGGCTTCGCCGCGGCTGATGGCCGCCTTGCCCTCGCCGCAGTTGTTCGAAGGCGGCGAAACGGGAACCGCGATCCAGGAGCCGCTCACGAATTCCAGGGCGTTCACGAACGGGAACATCCTGATGACCAGCGCCGGTGGCCCCATCCCGTATTCGGATGGCGCGGTGGACGGCGCGGACGCGCTCGGGGCCGGCGGCCGCTATTTCACGTGGAAATTTCCCGGGCTGTTCCTCTTCGCGGGCGATTTCCGAGGGCCGACTTGGTTCGAGGCTGGGGGCAACGCCGCCCACGGCAGTCCGGTGCATGCGACCCGCTTCTCGCTTCGCCACGCCGGCCGGGTCTGGCGGGCCTTCGGCGTGAGCCGGGAAAGCACCTTCGGGCCGTGCGTGCAGCAGCTTTACCTGGTCGATGACGCGGGCGCCGGACAGATGGTCTTCCCCACGTGGTCGAGCAACGACCTCCAGTCCAAGGTCGAGTTCAGCGGAAACCGGCGCGTGCTTTACGCCACATTCGCCACCACGAAGGCCGCCGGTCGCGAGGTGTTCCGCACGCTCGCCGGCCGGATGCTGGAGGCTCTGCCGGACGTTCCGCGCGGGATCGGGATTACGCCTTCCGCAGGCACTCTCGCCGATCAGGCGGATCTCGAACTGCGGATCGACGCCGAGGGGCTCGAACCCGGGACCGCCGATTTGTTTCTCGATGCCGTCGCCGCCGACGGTTCGCCGGAACGTGCGCCGCTGAAACTCGTGGTCCGCGAGCCGGCGCTTAGGCTGGACCGCAGCGAGGTCCTCGCCGCTGCGGTGCCCGGTGCGCCGGCAAAAACCGTCAGCCTCGGAACGACCACCACCGAAAGCCCCGGCGTCGCGTGGACCGCCCAACTGGCCGAACCGCAGCCATGGGTCGAGCTGCTCACGTCAGGGGGCACCACGCCAGACGCCGTGCAGCTCCGGTTCAACGCCCCAGGCCTGGCCATCGGAACCTACCGCACGACCTTGGAAATCCGGACGGCCGAGGAGTTCCACCGTATCCCGGTGAACTACTCGGTCGACGCGCTGGCCGTGAACCAGCTGTTGACCGACCCGCTGCGCTCCGTGATCTACGGCCTCAACGCCGGCGTCCATGGCGGCTCGGTTCTGGTGATGCATCCGACGAGCGGTGAAATGCTCGACATCATCCGCACCGGCCGCCGCCCGGGAGACATGTGCTTCGATCCCACCGGGGCAAAGCTCTACGTGGCGAACGACGCGGAGAGCAGCATCACGTGCATCGACCTGGACCGCCGCGAGGTGCTGGCGACCCGGGAGGTTCCCGGGGAGTCCCACGACCCGGCGCGCACGCTATCGCCGCCATTCAACATTGCAGCCGGCCGGGACGGGCGCGTCTTCTACACCGACGGCGCCGCGCGCCCCGATCTTCGGCTCGTGGACTTCGCCACCGGCGAGGGGCTCGCGCATGTGCCCCACACCCGCCTGCCGGCGGTCCAGGGCAATCCCGGCTTCGGCGACCTTCATTTCGATCCGGTCGGCGCGCGATTGTTCTTCAACCGCCGCTCCGCGCTCAGCAGCGGTTCCCCGCTGCAGCTCGGTATGCTCGATGCCAGCGACGGATCGCTGCCCTTGCTCGGGCTCTTCCCGGAAGCGACCACGGAGACGATGCAGCTTTCATCGTCCCAGATTCTGGCGCCACTCGGCCGCGAGTTCCTGCTGATGGACCAAGGCCGCTTCCTTCTTCCCGAACTCGCGCTGGAACCGTGGCGCTTTGCGAGCCGGGTGCTCGCTGTTTCGGCGTACGGTGACTTGGCCGCTCTGCCGGCCGCGATCCACGACGCCCGCAACGGCCAGAAGCTGATGGATCTGCCGCTAGCCGCCTCGCTCGCTGCGGTGACGCCGGACCAGAGCGGCGTGCTCGTGTTCCGGAATGCGGCACCGCACTTTGTTTACACGCCCTTCGCCGCGGCCATCCGACCCGCCGAGATCGCCGCCCGTCCCTCTCCGCCCTCCGGCGGCGCCTTGGGCGCGGGGGAGGATACGCTGCGCTGGACCGCGCTACCCTTCGTCGAGGGCTACCGGATCTACCTCGGCAGCGACGCCGCCGCGGTGGCCGCCGCCGGGCCCGGCGCGCCGGAGGACCGGGGCGTGGTGGCGCAGGAGCAATTCAAGCTCGATCCATTGCCGGACTCGGGCACCTACTTCTGGCGGATCGACGCCGTCCGCGGCGGCGAGGCGATCGCCGGCGAGGTGTGGTCGTTCCGCGTCGCCTCGTTCCGCGTCACCCCCGCAACCGTGACGGCGAGTGCTCCGCTCGGCGCGCTGCCGCAGGCCGTCGTCCTGCAACCAGCCACCGCGCAGGGGCAGCCGGTCGCCTGGACAGCCACAACCTCCACGCCTTGGCTCACCTTGCCGGCCGCCTCGGGTGAGGCGGGCGAGCCGCTGGAATTGATGATCGACTCGACCGGCCTCGCCACCGGACCCCACGCCGGCATCGTCACCGTCAGCGGCGAAGGACTCGCTCTCGAAGTGCCGGTCACGCTGCAGGTTTTTGAAATCGCCCAAATCACCGAGCTGCGGCCGGATCCGGTCCGTCCGGTGGTCTACGGGCTGGAACCCGGGGTGCTGCGGGAATCTCCGGGACGGATCGTCCGGATCGATCCGGCCAGCGGCCGCTACATCGACGCGCTGCCGTTGGCGCACTACGCCTCCACCTTCGCCGTCCATCCGGCGGAGGACCGGCTGTATGTGCCCGATCCGTTCTCAAACCGCCTCTCGGTCTTCTCGCTGCCGGCGGGCGAAGCGCTGCCCGACCTGTCCGTGGACAGCTGGACGGCGACCGGACAGATCGCGGCCGGCCCCGCCGGGGTGATCTTCTTGGACAACGACGATTGGACGGCGAGCCTGCACCGGATCGACACCACCACCGGCGGCAGCCTTGAAACTTTGCCGGTGAGCGCCACGTCCGGCCCGCAGCCGCTGGTAGCCGTGGATGCCGGCCTGCGCTTCCTCGTCCGGACCAACCGCGAATTCATCCAGAAGTTAAATCTCACCGACGATCCGCCGTCCGTGACGGAGGAGGCCGAACTGACCGGAGCCGACTGGCTCGGCGGATCCTGGCTCGGGATCAGCGCGGACGGCCGGCGGATCGTCATCGACCGCTCCGTCTTGGATCCGGAACTCCGGCACGTCGCGACTCTCCCTGAAAAGGCACGGGCCGTCTCCGGAGATGGCGGTGTGGCGGTCACCCTCAGCGGCGCCTACTGGGCGGACACCGGCGGCTTGATCAAGCCGCTGCCGCCGGGCCTGACGGCTCTCACGCTATCCGGCGATGGCGGCCACGTGGTGGCATGGGACGAATCCGAGGCAAAGATCGTGAGCATCCCGTTCGCCAGCCTCGTCCCGGGGCCGCCGCCTTCGCCGCTCCCCGGCGAGCGGCTTTCCGCCCCGCCGGAGCGACTGGCCTGGACGCCGGTCGACGGGGCGACGGGCTACCGCATCTACCTCGGCACCAGCGCAAGCGCGGCCGAGGCCGCCGGTCCGGGATCCTTGCTCGAGCTCGGAACCACCAGCGCCACTTTCCTCGATCTCGACCCGCCGCTGGAGACCGGCTTCCGCTACCACTGGCGCGTCGACGCCCTCATGTCGAATGGCGTGAGCAAGGGCACCGTGCAGTTCTTCGACGTGCCGTTCCCGCAGATCGCGGCGGCACCTATCGCCGGGGAACTGCTCGACGTGGGCGACGATCGCGAGGTGCTGATCGCCGGAGGAGCAGCCGCGCAGCTGGTCCGGTTCGATCCGGCGACAGGCCGGCTCGAGCCGGTGCAGACGCTGCGGAATGCCGCGCAGACCGCTGGCTTGCAAAGCACCCCCACGGGATCGCTCGGCTCGGGAGTCGCCGTTCTGGGTGAGCCAGAATTTCGCGCCGGCGGCGTTGAAACCGGCCGGGCCGTGGTTCACGAACGCTTCAGGACCGGACGGTATTTTCCCGAGGCCTATTTGTCCGCGCCGGATTCGTCCACCCGCTTTGGCCGAGCCGTCGCCTACGACGGTGGCCAGCTGCTGGTGGCCAGCGCGTCGGGCCGGGTGCAGGCATTCTCCAGGTGGCCCGGCTGGCACCCCGTCGGTGATCTGGTTCCTCGCGAAGAAGCCGGCGGCTTCGGCGCCGCGATCGCCATGGACGGTCTCCGTGCCATCGTTGGCGCTCCTGATGCCGGCAAGGCGTTCGCCTTCATGTATTCGTCTTCGACTTTTCCCTCTTGGCAGCCCGTGGGCCTGCCCGACTTCGATTCCAGCCTGGCTCCGCCGGTTGACGGCCGCCCGGGCCCGGCTGGAGGCGCGGTGGCGACCGGCGGCCTTCATGCGGCACTGGGGCCGGGCCCGGATGCGAGCCTTTTCGGACACCGTCGGGTCCATGTCTTCCTCAGCCTCCGGGATCGCTGGGCCCGCATCGCCTCTCTGGAAGATCCGGAGCCGCCGGCCGATCCCCTGGACACCGGTTCTTTCGGTTATTCCTTGGCCATGGAGGGAGACACCTTGTTCGTGGCCGCGCCCTACGCCGTCTGGCGAGGCCAGACCGGGGGCGTGATCCACTGCTACCGGCTCGACGACCGGACGGTGACGCCGCTGGCACCCATCGTCCCGCCGCCCGGTGGGACCGGCTTCGGGCTGCAGCTCGAGGTCCGCGACGGCCTGCTCTACGCCAGCCAGCAATCGCTCACGGGAACGGGAGGGAAACTGATCGTCCACCGGATCGATCCGGAAATGAACCGCCGCCCGCGGTTCGTGACGCCGCCGCCGGTGCAGATGGACAGGCAAGCGCCGTTCGAATACATCGTGGAAGCCGACGATGCGGAGGACCGCGGCAGCCTCACTTTCGAGGCGGGGCGTCTGCCGAACGGAATCCAGCTCGAAGATCTCGGAAATGGCCGCGCCAGACTCTTCGGCACGCCGAGGGCGGTTTTCGGACCTTGGCAAAGCCTCCATCTGACCGTGCGCGACGCGGCCGGCGCCGAGGCACATCAGACGGCCGCGTTGCAAGTGCTGGCCCCTCACGATCTGCCACGTCCGGCGGCATTGCCCGCGCGCATCGAGCTGCGGGAAGGCGAGGACCTCGTCCTCAAGCCGGTGGTCGAAGGGACCGGGCCTTTCTCCTTCCGCTGGTTCCGGGATGAAGCCGAACTCGACGAGCCGGCCGGTGGGACGCTCTCGATTCCCACGGTGGGTGCCGGGGCGGCCGGAATTTATCATGCGGAAGTCACTAATGGCGTCGGCACGAGCGAAACGTCGCGGGTGACGGTGGTCGTCTCACCGGCGGACCGCTTCACCAGCGGCTGGACCACCGCTGGCAGCGCTCCGGACCGGGACGGGCATCTCGCCGCCACCCTCGGCCGCCATCGCTTCGCTCCCGCATGGTCGGCGAGGCTCTCCATGCAGCGGCTGGCCGCGGCGAGCATCGCGGACGGGCGGCTCGTGGTCACACCGCGCGTTGGAAATTCGAGTCCCGCCGCCCACGCCCTGGCACCGGTCGACGGGAGCATTCTCTGGTCGCACGCTTTCCAGCAGGCAGCGGGATTCAGCGGCCCGTCAATTCATGCCGGCGGCGTATTCATCCAGCGCCACGGCACCGCCGGCTCCGAGCTCTGGCACTTGGCCCTGAGCGATGGCAGCGAAAGATGGCGGGCACCCTTGCAGGTGAACGGCAGCGGCGAGGTTTCTCCGGTGGCGGATGACGGCGGGATCTTCGCCGGCACTTCGTCCGGCCTCCACGGCTACACCTGGGAAGGGGCGGCGGGTTTCTCCAGCGCCCCCCCGGGGAGCTGGCCCTCGCCGGTTCTTTCCAACGGCCGCCTGTTCACCCTCGCCGGCGGATTCTTCACCGAGTACGACCCGCTCACGGGCCTCCCACGCTGGGATCTGCCGGTGCCATGGCCGCCGCATGGCGGCATCGAGACGACGCCGGTGGTCAAGGATGACCGCGCCTACATCCGCGTGCACGATGGCCTGCTGTGCATCGGCCTGCTCGAGCGCGAGGTGCTGTGGGAAACACCCGGCGGCTTTGCCGGCAGCCCCGCCTTGTTCCGCGACCGGCTCTACGTCCCCACGGGGAACAGCGTGAAGGTCCTCTCCGCGATCGATGGCACCGATCTGGGAACCCTCGCCACCACCGGCGCGCCGCGCGGCCAGCCGGTGGTCCTCAACGATCACGTGATCGTCTCCGGCGCCGACACCACCTGGATCTTCGACGCAGCCGACGGCACCCTGCTCCAGACGCTGGACGTCGCTGGCGAGCCGAGCTTTGCCGAAGGCCACCTGTTCCTGGCCGGCGCGGACGGCGTCCTGCGGGCTTTCCGCGCCAGTGCCCCGCCGGTCTTCATCGGCGAGACCGACCCGACCATCGATGCCGGTCCGGCGGCTGCCGAAAGGCGGATCCGCCTGGGCGACCTCGCCGTCGATCCCGATCCAGGAGAGACCTTGGCTTGGTCGGTCGCCTCCGACTCCATCCCCGGACTCTTCGAGACGGTCGGGATCGACGAGATCAACGGCGAGCTGGTGCTGCGGTTCAATCCCTGGCTTTCGGGTCGCGCGGAGATCCAAGTCGCCGCCACCGATCCGGCGGGAAACCGCACCGAAGCCACCATCGCCGTTGTTGTTCCTCCCCACCCCGAGCCGGATCTGCAACTGGCCGAAAACCTCGTCCTCAACCGCCAGACCGGCCTCTACGAGCACACGATCACCGTCTCGAACACCGCCGCGCGCGAGATCGCAGGCTTCGATTTGGCGATCGCCGGCCTGCCGCCGGGCGTCACCGTCCACAACGCCTCCGGCGGCGGCGAGGGCACCTGGACCGTCCAACACCGCCAGCCGCTGGCAGCGGGCGAGTCGATCACGCTGGTGCTCGAATACCACGTGCCCGGCCGCGGAGCGACCTTCGAGCCGCAGGTTTCGGTGACGCTGGTCACCCAGCCGGAAGCCGATCCCGCCGCGGACCAGCCCGGCCTCGCCGTGGACCGCACCGATCGACTGCCGGACGGCTCGATGCTCATCGAGTTCACCGCCATGCCCGGCCGGAGTTATGAAATCCAATATTCGAATGACGCGAGCGACTGGAAGGTGTCGCCGCTGCGCATCCGCGCCGCCGGGACGCGCGTCCAGTGGATCGACCGCGGCCCGCCGGGCACCGACTCCCCGCCCGCCGGACACTCCAGCCGCTTCTACCGCGTCCGCGAAATCTCCCAACCCTGACCCCCAGAGCCTCCCATGAAATTGCCCCGCCCGCTCCACCTTTCCGCCCTGTTGCTCCTGCCTGCACTGCCCGCCACGGCAGGTGACGCGAAATTCGGCCTCGTCGGCTCCGGTTCCGCTTCCGGCGGCGACTGGGAATTTTCACTCTCCGCCGGTCCGGCTTACCGCCAGCTGGGCGACGTGAGGATTTCCGGCGGCTACCGCAGCGCCGGCCTCGCCCTGCCGTCGCTGGTCGGCGGGAACTCGTTGGTCACCCCGCCGGTCGGCGACGCGAATGCGGTCGGCGACCGCACCTACAATGACGGCTTCGTCGGCCAGGACGCCGGCACCGCCCTCGACGGCGACACCTGGAACTGGGGCTATGACAACGCCGGCCAAGTCCAGGGCGACCAACTTGTCTACAGCGCGACGGGCTTCCAGAGCGTGTTCTCGGAGGTCCGCGGCGCCCCGGCCGGCGGCCCGTCCCGCAGCCGCGATCTGGAGGGCTGGGCGCCGCACTTGCAGTTCGACGCCCGCAGCCCGCACCGGCTGGGGCCGTTCCGCGTCGGCTTCACCGCCGGGCTGGACTTCGTGAAAACCGACGGATCGCTCGCGTTCTCGAACTTTTCCCAGAGCCAGACCCGCCAGGACTTCCGGCTCGACTACGTCGACCGCTACGACCTTGGCGGCATCATCCCGCCGCTGGCGCCGTATGCCGGCAGCGTGGGCGGTCCCGGTCCGATCATCCCGAACGTCCCGGCCTCGCGCGACGTGACGCCGGTGCTCACCGGCACCGAAACGGGCCTCTACTCCAACCGCGTTTCCTCGTCCTTCGACCTCAACGCGCTGAGCCTCACGCTCGGGCCCACGCTCAGCCTGAGCCATGGGCGCTTCGACTTCGCCGTTTCCGCCGGTTTTTCGCTCAACATCTACGACTGGGAGGCCCGCCAGGACGAAACGCTGAGCGCGACCGCCGCCGGCGGCACGGCCACCTTCGCCACCTGGTCGGACCGCGACCACGGCGTGAAATTCCGGCCCGGCCTCTACCTGCAAGGCGAGACCGCCTACCAGATCAACGACCTCGTCGGCATCGCCGGCTTCGCCCGGCTGGACGTCGCGGAGGATTTCACCGTCGGCGCCGGCCCGACGAGCTACGACATCGACCCCGGCGGCCTCACCGCTGGACTGATGCTGCGTTTCGCGTTGCCGTGAAAGCGCGGCATCGTGGACCTTGAAACGCCGCCCCATCCGCGGGACAGGATCCTCGGGGCGTCCCCCGAAGCGCCGCCGCCCCCCACCTGCCATTGCCATGTTCCAGAACCCGTCCCGACGCGCTCTTTTCCTCCTGTTCGCCTATATCTCCGCCGCCGGGGCTTCGCCGGTGCCGCAGACCATCGACTTCCCCGCTCCCGCCGGTCGCTACACCGAATCGCCGCCGTTCAAGCCTGAAGCCACGGCATCCAGCGGGCTGCCGGTGAGCATCAGCATCGTCGCCGGACAGGACGTCGCTGAATGGATAGACGGCGAGCTCACCCTCACCGGCAATCCCGGCGTGGTGACCTTGCGCGCAAGCCAAGGCGGAGACGCGGAACACCTCCCGGCGCCGGACGCGTTCGCCAGCTTTCCGGTCTCGTCCGGCAGCCCGTGGGTGGAACTCGCCGGCGGGGTGGAGCATGCGCTCGGGCGGCGGGCGGACGGAAGCATCTGGCTCTGGACCGCACCCTCCGGACCCGGGCTCGATCCGCTGCCACCTGCCCAAGTGGGCACGGCGAACGACTGGATCCGGATCGCGGCGGGCGGGAATTTCTCGGCCGGCATCCGTGCGGACGGTTCCTTCTGGCGGTGGAGCCACTTCTCGGGTCCGCCGGAGCAGGTCGGCACCGACACCGACTGGGAATCGCTCGCGCTTTCGCAGAACGCGACCTTCGGCATCAAGCGCGACGGTTCGCTCTGGGCCTGGGGATCGAACACCTCCGGGATGCTCGGCATTCCAGGACCCGATCTCCCGATGCCGACCCGCGTCGGTTCGTCGGCTGACTGGAAGGAAATCTCCGCATCCTTCAATCACGTCGTCGCCATCCGTGCCGATGGCACCCTGTGGTCTTGGGGCAGCAACGCCGACGCGCAGCTTGGCCATGGCAACCGTGGCGGCTCGTCGGCGGTCCCAACCCGCGTGGGCACCGGGACCGACTGGGTGCATGCCACCGCGGGACCGAATCTGTCCTTCGGGGTACGTGCGGACGGATCGCTGTGGGCTTGGGGTCGCGGCGGCTCGACGCTCGGGGCCGGCGAGTTCCCGCCCTTGTCGGTGAACGCGCCCCAAATGATCGACGACGGCGATTGGCGCCGGGTCTCCGCCTCCGGTGGGATCGTCCTGGCGATCCGGCAGGACGGCAGCCTGTGGGGCTGGGGGGCGAACAACAATGGCAACCTCGGGTCCCGCAATCCGGCCGGCAACATCTGGCGTCCCACTCTCGTCGATGATTCGCGCGACTGGGTGGCCGTGGACGCCGGCGCCATCGCCGGGCTTCGCGAGGGTGGCATGCTGTGGACGTGGGGTATCCATCAATTGGTCGCGGAGATGCCGAATGTCCCGCGACCGGTGCCGGTGGAGCCGCGACCGCTTCGGGCGTTCTCGGCCGGGGGTGCTCACTCCGCGGCCGTGGCGGCTGACGGCAGCTTGTGGGCTTGGGGCGGCAACAGCTCCGGGCAACTCGGCATTGGCGGCAGCGAGCCGCGCGAGGCGCCGGTCCGCGTGGGCGAGGAAAACGATTGGGAAACGGTCCGCGCGGGAGATGCCCATACCTTGGCGCTGAAGGCGGATGGCTCCCTGTGGGCATGGGGCCGCAACCAGTTCGGCCAGCTCGGCGACGGCACCACGGCCAGTGTCCGGCGCACGCCGGTCCGGATCGGCGACAATACGGAGTGGCGGAAGATCGCCGCGGGAGGCAATTCGTTCGGCATCCGTGCGGACGGCTCGCTTTGGGCGTGGGGGAGGAATGTGGGAGGGAGCTTGGGGATTGGTTCCACCCTGCTCCAGCGTTCGCCGGTTCGCGTCGGCCCGGCCGCATGGCTCACGGTGTCGTCGGGCGGTGCGCATACCCTCGGCATCCAGGCAGATGGCACCCTCTGGGGCTGGGGCCGCGGCAATTTCGGCCAGGTGGGCGACGGCACGACGGAGACGCGGCTCGAGCCCGTGAAGATCGGCAGCCACGACGACTGGATCGCGATCTCCGCGGGCGAGCGCCACAGCCTCGGTCTCCGCGCCGACGGCAGCCTCTGGGCGTGGGGCTACAATTTCGGCGCACTTCTCGGCGTCGATACGGGAACCATGCACCAGACGACGCCGGTGCGGGTGGGGACCGACGGCGACTGGGTGGCGGTCTCCGCCAGCGGCAGCAATGCGGGCGCGGGCGAATTCCACTCCATTGCTGTCAAAAGTGACGGCACTCTCTGGGCCTGGGGGATGAATACTTCGGGTCAGCTGGGCGACCCGGATGCGGTGGAATTCGGCCCGCCCGCGCGGGTCGGGACCGGCAACGCGTGGGCGGCCGTGCCGGTCGAGTCGGGCGCGAGCGCGCGCCACTCGCTCGCGCTCACCCGCGATGGCACCCTGTGGTCTTTCGGCCTTGGGGCCGACGGCCAGTTGGGCACGGGCGCCGGCTTTCAGGATACGGGCGTCCCGGCCCCGCTGGCCCGGGAGGTCAGGCCACAGGTTCCAGACGTGCCGCCGGTGGTCGTGCCGACCTTCGGCGTGGCTGTCCCGCTCACTGGGGCCACATCCTGTGGACTGCCCGTCCAATACGCCGTCACCGGTCCGGCCGAAATCCAAGGAAACAGTCTCATCGTGACCGGTCCCGGAAACGTGGAGCTGATCGCCTGGCAGCCGGGCGACGCCGCCTGGCTTCCCGCGGGTCCGGTTTCCGTGCCGCTGGCGTGGGTCCCGGACATCTCCCTCACGTCCGCCGGCGATCCGCTGGAACCCGGAGCGATGCTCGATCTCGGCAAATCACTTCCCGGGGAGTCGATTGTGCGCGAGATCACCGTGTCGAACCCGGGCACCGCGGCCCTGCTGCTCGGATTCGTTTCTGTCACCGGGGAGGATTCCCCGCCTTTCGACGTGACCCGTCTTCGGGATGTGTCCGTGCCACCCGGCGAATCCATCGTGATCGAGGTGTCCTTCTCCACGGACCGGCCCGGCTTGCAATCCGAGACCTTGGTGATCGCTTCGAACGCTCCCGGGCCGGCCGGACTCCTCCGCATCCGGCTCCAAGGGTACGCGCTCAGCCCGCCGATCGTGATGAACGACGACCCCGTGGTCACCCTCCCGGAAGACTCGGCGATCGTGAATTTCAATCTCGCGACGGTGTTCTCCGATCCGGACGAGCCCTTCGACTCCCTCACGCTCGACGTTCTGCCCGGACACGGTGCCGACCTGCTCGCCGGAGCGGCCATCGCCGGCGGAATGCTGGCCCTTTCTCCCGTTCCGGATGCGAACGGCTCGACTTCGGTCCGGCTGCGCGCCACGGACAGCGAGGGGCTGGCCGCCGAGGCGTTGCTGAACGTGATGGTGACGCCGGTAAACGACCCGCCACGGGCAGTGGCTCTCCCCGATGCGGTGACCGCGCCGGACGCGGCGCCCCTTCAGCTCGATGTGGCGTCAGGATTCACCGACGTGGACCTCAGCCGGGAAGGCGACGCGCTGCGTTTCACGCTCGCGGTGAACTCCGCACCCGACCTTTTCTCCGCGGTCGAGCTTGATGAAGCAAGCGGCGCGCTGGTCCTCCGCATCGCGCCCTATCGCAGCGGCGAGGCGGTTCTTGAATTTCTCGCGAGCGATCTGGTCGGAGAATCGGCAATTTCGCCCCTCCGGGTGATCGTGCCGGCCCTCGCGCCGCCTCAGATCGCGGTGGAAGGCGAACCGCGGCTCAACCGGCAGACCGGCCTGCTCGAGTGGCGCGTCACCGCCACCAACACGGGCCCGCGGGACCTGGGAGGCTTCGTCCTCACTTTGTCCGGACTGCCGGAGTCGGTGGTGCTGAACAATCGCTCCGGTTCCGGGCCGGTCCTCGAGCATCTCCAGCCGCTGCCGACAGGTGCCAGCGTCACGTTGGTCCTCGAATTCCACGCGGCGGACCGCTCGGCCTCCTTCAGCCCGGAAATCGCGGTCGAGCCGGCCCTGCCCGTGGCCCACCCGGTTCCCGCGGTCCCCGGGCTCGCCATCGATCGCGTGGAACGTCTGCCCGACGGACTGCTGATCGAGTTTCCGGCGGTTCCGGACCGCCGCTACGAGATCCAGTATTCGGAGGACGCGCGGACCTGGAAGGTCTCGCCGATGACGATCCGCGCCGCCGGCACCCGGGTCCAGTGGATCGACCGCGGCCCCCCGGCAACCGATTCCCCGCCCGCCGAACAGGCGAGCCGGTTCTACCGCGTCCGCGAGCTGCCGGAGCCGTGAGGGGACGAGCCGGGTGCGGGCGGGTCGGCGGCCGACTCCACCTCCCGGCCCGGCGGGCGCGATCTCGCTTCTCC
>CBFGTW010000023.1:0-41683 GCA_965651855.1 uncultured Verrucomicrobiales bacterium | reverse complement strand
TCGACGCCGTCGGCCGTCACCGCGGCCACGGCATGGGCGGCGGTCACGACGAACGCGAGCAGACGCTCAACCAGCTGCTCGTCGAGATGGACGGCTTCGACACCCAGGAGGGCGTCATCATCATCGCCGCCACCAACCGCCCGGACGTGCTCGACCCCGCGCTGCTGCGCCCCGGCCGTTTTGACCGCCAAGTCACCGTGTCCCTGCCGGACGTGAACGGCCGCGAGGAAATCCTCCGCGTCCACGTGAAGAAGATCAAATTGGCCGCCGGCACGGACCTCGCCGTCATCGCGCGCGGCACGCCCGGATTCTCCGGCGCGGAACTGGCGAACCTGATCAACGAGGCCGCCCTCCTCGCCGCTCGCCGCGGGCTTTCCGCCGTGACGCTCGCCGAGATGGAAGAAGCCCGCGACAAGGTCCGTTGGGGGCGCGAGCGCCGCAGCCTCGCGATGTCCGAAAAGGAACGCATCGGCACCGCCTGGCACGAGGCCGGCCACGCCTACCTCAACATGGTCGTGCCGCACACCCACCCGCTGCACAAGGTGACCATCATCCCGCGCGGCCCCTATCTCGGTGCGACGATGTATCTGCCCGACGGCGACAAGTATTCGACGCAACGGAAGGAGGCGCTCGCCAACCTGATCATCACCATGGGCGGCCGGATCGCCGAATCGTTCCACAGCGACGACGTTTCCAACGGAGCCGCCGGCGACATCCGCCAAGCCACCGCCCTCGCCCGCCACATGGTCTGCGAGTGGGGCATGAGCGACGCCCTCGGCATGGTGGAATACGGAGAGGGCGACAGCCCGGTGTTCCTGGCGCGCGACATGTCCTCGCGCGGCCGGAATTACTCGGAGGAAACCGCGCGGATGATCGACGCCGAAATCAAGCGCCTGATCGACGAGGCTTACAAAACCGCGGAAGACATCCTCACCAAGAACCGCGACAAAGTGGAGCTGATCGCCAAGGCGCTCCTTGAGTTCGAGACGCTCGACGCCTCGCACCTGCGCGACTTGATCGAATTTGGGGAAATGCGCAACCCGCCCGCCGCGCCCAAGCCGCCGCCGGTTCCCGACGAGCTGCGCAAGAAGCCGGCCCCGAAAGCCGCCGGCGAGGATCGGCCCGAGGATGACGGCCCGATTCCCGGAGCCGTCGGTGCCCCGGCTTGATCCGGACGGCCGCCACCCGCACCTTCACCCGCCGCCGCGGCCCACACGCCCGGCGGCGGTTTTTTTATCCGCAGCAGCGTGTCATCCGCAGCGGCGTCATCCGCAGCGGCACCCGTGCGCGGCATGCCGACGACGCCTTTCCGTCCGCCCACGGATTTCGCACTACGCTTCCGGGGCTGTCGGATGAGCATGGAGCGCGCCGTCTGCCAGTTGAAGCCGGGGGCAATCTCCGCCTCACTCGGCGCTGGCGCGCGCTTCGATCGAGGCACGTGCCTGCTCGATCTGCGACCGCAGGTCAGTGTCGGCGTTTTCAGCGAGGCGATCGAGAACCGGAAGGCTCTCGGCCGTTCCGACACGACCCAGCAAGCGGACGATCGCTTGGCGGCTGCGGTTGTCTCCAGCGGCGGACAGCCGGGCGAGCAGCGTCGGCTCGACCGGCGCGCCGAACTCTCCGTAAAGCGCCTCCCACTTCTGAGGATCGGCCTGCCAGAGTTCGTCGAGCACCGGGATGACCGCCGTGGATCCCGTGACCACGGCGAGTCCGACGATCTCCTGCGGGACGTCCTCGCCCTGCCCGTGGCGGGCGACGGCGACGCGCGCGGCGAGTTCGCCCGCCGCGTGGGGATCGGTGGTCCAGACGCGCAACGCACGGGCCGCGGCGGCGGCCGGCTTCGGCCCGCCCTCTTCGAGCACCGTCATCAGGAGGCGGCTGATTTCGTCCCGGTAAAGCCGCGGCTCGGCCTCGGCGAGACGTCGCGCGGCGGCCGCCACCCGCTCGGGGTCAAGGCTTTCCAAATCGCGCTTGTTGAACTCGAAGAACGCGGCGTCCGTCTCGTCCGTCGTTTCCCCGGAGGGCGGTTGGGAGAGACGGCTGTTGTCCACGGCCACCTCGATCACCGAGATCTCATCGTGAATCGCGGAGGTTTTCCCGAGCTTGCCGGCCTCGGCCGCGATCTCCGGAATGTCGTCGCCGGAGATCCCGGAAAGGACCATGAGATAGTCGCCACCGTATCTCGGATAGATATGGGAAGCGGCGGGATCCGCACCGGTCACCCGCAGGAGGAAATCCCGCGCGGCGATGCGGTTGCTTTCGGTGAGGTTGCGCAGCCAGATGCCGACGGCGGTCTTCCCGCCGCCATCCGCGGCAAGCCGTGCGATTTCCTGCACGAGCGGATCCGTGCCGATCTCGTGCCGCAGGGCCTCCCACGGGTCCTCGGGCTTTTCCTCCGCCACCGGAATGACTCGTGGCGTCGCATCCGCCGCCCGCTCGCGCGGCTCTGGGCGGGTGCCGGTGGTGAAGACGAGCGGCAGGGCGAGCAACGCCACGCCAAAGACAGTGGCGACCGCCAGGGCCTTGCCGCGCGCCTTCGGATTTCCGTACACCAACAAAGCTCCGCCGAGCAGCAGCGCGAAGCCGGCCATCACCAAACGGTTTGCGGTGGTGGTGCCGTCGAGCGGACCGCCGGGACTCGAGCCGAAAATCAGGAGGAGCCCCACCAGGATCATCAGGACCACGCCCACGGCCGCGGCAATCACCCGCTGCGGCGGGGTGGGCTCGAGATGAGCCGGATCCGGATGATTCGCATATTGAACCGTCTCCAGGTTCGTCGGCATGGCCGCCGCCATCGGCACGCGCTGGAACCGTGTCAGCGACGGATCGCGCCGCTCCCCCGGATAGTAGCGGCGGGTCCGCACGATCACCTCGTCGTCCACCCGGAAGCGATGGTCGCAGGCCCCGCACTCCACCATACGGTCGCGGAAATCCGGCTCCACCTTGAATCGCTGCCCGCACGCGGGACAACGGATTTGCAACATCGCGGAGTCGTCTGGAATGGGTGACATGTCTTGCGGCTGACCATGGCGGGCCAACCGGCAAATGCAACACCGCGCTTGGGCGGCGCGGAGCTTCTTCAGGAAAAGTTAACTATTGACCCTCCCAAACCTTTCTGGCAGACCGTTCGGGTGTTGAACGTGTCGCTGACGAGACTCCCCGCCGATCTCGAGCCACTGCCGGTAGCCCCTCCGGAGGCCGGCGCGGCCCCGATTTCCACGGGTTTCGTGGACGAGGCGGCCGTCTTGGCCTTGGCGGCGGGGCCGCGTGTCGCGCGGCACGCTCCACCGCTGGACGGGCTGATCCTCTCCGCGGACGAGAACGATTTCGCCGGCTGGATGCTGCCGGTCGAAACGCGGCGCGGACCGGCCACGCCTCCAGCCGGCCGCGCCGCGGCTCCGGTTCCGAAGGCGATGGAGCCGGGTCTGGACGCGCCGCACCACGGCGGCCCTCGGTGGTGGGTCGCCGGATTGACAGGTGCCCTCTGCACGATGATTTCATCGATCCTGCTGCTGAGCTTGGCTTGGCGTCCCGCGGTCGCGGTGGAACCCGCCCCGGCTCGCTCCAGCGCGCCCGCCCGGATCGCGGCACCTGCCCCGGCCGCTCCCGATCCGGCGGACGGCGAGATTGACGCTACGGCCGCCGCGCGTCCCTGAGGCGCCGGCATTGACGGGCCGAACCATTCCGGCACAGCCTCCGCGCGCATGGCCCGCCACGGATTGATCCTCAAGCTGAGCTGCCCGGACCAGCCGGGAATCGTCGCCAAGGTCGCGAGCTACGTCGCCGGCCATCGCGGAAATCTGGTCGAGTTCGCCCAGTTCTCCGACCAGCTGGGGGGGAAATTCTTCGCCCGCCTCGAGATCGATGCCGACGAGCTGGATGTGGACGTCCAGGACTTCATCGACGGCTTCGGCACGCTCGGCCGCTCGCTCCGCGCGGACTGGCATTTCCGCAAGCTCCCCTACCGCATGCGCACGGCCGTGTTGGTCACCAAGACCGACCACTGCCTGAACGAGATCCTCTGGCGCACCGAACTCGGAGAGCTGCCGGTGGAGATCACCTCGATCATCGGCAACCGGGAAAACTGCCGGCCCATCGCCGGACGCGCCGGCCTGCCCTTCCACCACGTCGAAATGGACGGCCCGCGCCGAGAGGCCGGCTTTGCGGAAATCCGGGCGATGCTCGACGAACAGCAGGTCGAGCTGGTGGTGCTGGCGCGCTTCATGCAGATCCTGCCGGACGATTTCTGCCGCGACTACGCCGGGCGCATCATCAACATCCACCACAGCTTCCTGCCCGCCTTCATCGGCGCCAATCCCTACAAGCAGGCCTACGCCCGGGGCGTGAAGTTGATCGGCGCCACCTGCCACTACGTCACCGCGGACCTCGACGCCGGCCCGATCATCGAGCAGGAGGTCGAGCGCGTGCACCACTTCCACACGCCCAACGACCTGGTTCGCCTCGGCCGCCACTGCGAGCGGATCGCGCTGGCCAAGGGCATCCGTTTCCACGTCCACGACCGGACGATCATCGACGGCCACCGCGCGATCGTTTTCCACGACTGAACTCCCCGCGGAAAAAGCGATCTGGAGGCTTTACAAGGCGGGCGCTCTTGCTAATTTCCCGCCCCGCGATTCAGGAGAGGTGGCTGAGTGGTCGAAGGCACCCGATTCGAAATCGGACGTGGGGTAAAACTCACCGTGGGTTCGAATCCCACCCTCTCCGCCAGTCGCAATTCTGAGTTCAAAATTCTGAATTCAAAATTCGGACGGCGGAACGGACTGACGTTCCCCGCAGCCGCCTGTGCGACATTTTCGCCAGTCGCAAACGAGTGTCTGCCGACACGGCGCTGCGGCTTGAGCGCTATCTGGGTGTTTCCGCGGCACTGCTGGTCCGCCTCCAGTCTGACTTTGACCTGAGCAAGGCGAGTCGCGAAAAGGGCGACGAGTTGAAGCGAACGATCAAGCCTGTGGCAGCCTGACCGGAACCGGCAGGGCCAGGATACGGGACGCTTCAGCGACACGCCATTGATCCTCCATCAACGGCGGCGCTGCGAAGGACCGGGGACAATGGATGGGCTGGCGCGGCGGCCGCTTTGAAAGTGGAACCTTGATCTCGCGGCAGCCGACGGATATCCGGACTGGCGAAACCAACTTCATGAGCACCCCCACCCCTCCCGCCGCCATCTGCGTCCGCCACGAAGAAGGAGAAACCCATCCGGTGATGGGCGACCCGATGCGCTTCATCCTGACCGCCGCGCACACCGGCGGGGCCTACGCGATTTCCGAGATCGAGACACGTCCCGGCAGCGGCGCCCCGCCGCACATCCACCATCACGAGGACGAGGCGTTCTATGTGCTGGAGGGCGAGGTGACTGTCTTCTCCGAGGGCAAGGAGCACGTCCTCAAGCGCGGCGACTTCGCCCACGTCCCGAAGGGAGCCGTCCGCAGCTTCACCAACCGCTCCGCGGAAAACTCACGCATGCTCATCCTCCACTGCCCCGGCGCAGCGGCCGGATTTTACATCGGCATGGGCAAACTCCCCGCGCCACCGGACTTGGCTGACGTCAAGGCCCTCGGGGATCAATATGGCATCGAGTTGGTGATACCCTGAAGACAAGCATCGATGTTCAAGCATCAAATTTCAAATGGGGAGAGCTTCGCTCGCCCCCCTATCTATCATCTTCCATCCACCATCTCTCCCCTGGCGCCTTGGCGACTCGGCGGTTCAACTTCTTCACGCCGCGCATCTCTCCGCGACCCACAGCGCCTCTGCGGTTCGCTCGCATCACTGGCCGGCTGAAGCCGGCGCTCCGGTCCCTGGCGACTTCTTCCTTCGACGTTCGATGTTGAACGTTCGATGTTCGATCTTCACCACTCCTCCCCCAGCCCGTAGCGGCCGGCGAGCTCGAGGAGGTCTTCGCGCATCGGCCATTCGTCCGGGCGCTCGCTGGTTTCGTGGCGTTTGCTGGCGCCTTTGAGCATCATGCAGCCGGTGTTGTCGCCGATTTGGCGGACCTGGGCGACTTCCTCCGGCGTGAGGCGGACGTCCGGCAGCGCGGCGAACTCGCGGATCTTGTCCTCGATCGGGCGCGGGTTGTCGCCGGCTTCCTGGATGAAGGTCGGCACCACGCTTTCCACGGCGGGGTGGCTGAGATTCCAGATCGAGGCGAACTGGAGCAAGGTGAGGCCGTACTTGTCGGCGATCGGTTTCATCCGGTTGGCCTTTTCCATGCCATGCTCGACCCAGCCTTGCGGCCGGTACGTGCGGTGGTCGCCGGGCTTGAAAACGTGGCCCTCGCCGAGGTCGCCGTGGAAGACGCCGCCGTGGTCGACGACGCGGGTGAGCACTTTCACGCCGTGTTTCTCGCAGGCCGGCAGCGAGAGGCCCACCGGCCACGGCTCGAGCGGATTGAGGATGAGCATCGCCCAGTCGATCACCTCGCCGAAGCGCTCGAAGCAGCCGATCAGGTCGAGGGTGAAGCCGTTCGCCGGGCCGGGTGCGATGCCGAGGCGGTCGGTCATGCCCTCGTCTTTCGCCCCGCGCATCGCGTCCCAGAGCGCCTCGCTGGTGTAGCCGGTCTCGTCCGGGTTGTGCAGCATCAGCAGGTCAAAGCGGTCCGTGCCGCAGCGCTCGAGCGAGCGGCCGGTGGCGGTGCGGACAAATGACGCGTAGCCGTCCGGCCCGCGCAGCTCGGGATCGGTGAAGCGCGGGTAACCGCGGCTGCCCTGGCGTTGGCCCTCGTAGAAGTCGTGGCCGATCATGCCGACGAGGCAGTAGCTTTCGCGGTCGATGCCTTTCAGCGCGCGGCCGAGCAGTTCGTCCGCCTTGCCGTTGCCGTAGACGTCGGACGTCACGAAAGTGCGGATGCCGGCCTCGTAGGCCGTCTCGATGCAGCCGACGAAGCGCTCCTCGGACAGGGTTTCGCCGAAGTGCATGAAGCGTCCGCCGCTCCAGGTGCCGTATGCCGTCGTCGTGAGGTCCATGATCGTGTGCGGGAAAAGTTTCCGCGGACTGGCCTACGCGGGGCGCGGTGGACGGTCAATGCGATTGCCCCGGATGCCAGCCGGCGGGCAGGGAATGCGACGATCCGCGGAGTGTTCGCGGCCTGACAAGTTCACCGCGTCATCGCGGTAGTATGGCGGCCATGAAATTTTCCCTTTTTGCAGCCGCCCTTCTTGCGAGTGCCGGGCCCGCTGGTGCCGGCGTGGGTGTCGGAGCCGAGCCGACCGCTGGAGCAGAACTGATCCTCGACGGCTCGCGCGACATGCTGGATGAAAAGTGGACCTACTGGGAAGGGCCGAGGTTCTCCTCGGAACTGCCGATCAAGTGGAAGGTGGTGGACGATCCGGTGGATGAAGGCAGCGCGGTCATGACCTTCGACCCGGCGGCCGAAGGCGGCAAGTATGGCGCCGCCGATATTGTGACGAAGAAGGCTTACCGCGATTTCCGCCTGCACGTGGAGTTCCTGGTGCGGAGCGAGGGAGGCAACAGCGGCGTTTATCTTCAGAACCGCTACGAGATTCAGATCAAGGACGGCGACAAGTCGAAGCACGGGATGGGGGCGGTGATCAACGAGACCGAGTCTCCGTATGCCGCCTACAACGGCCTCGGGAAATGGAATGCTTACGACATCGTCTTCCGGGCCGCTCGTTTCCAGGATGGCAAACGCACCGAGCCGGCGATGGTGACGATGTATTTCAATGGCCGGAAGGTGCACGAGAACCAGCCGATCCAGCAGGTGTGGGGCGGCGAGAACTCCGGCATCGACGGCGGGAATGACGGCGGGAAGGGCATCACGGATACACCCGGCGGCATCAAGTTGCAGGCCGAGGGCCATGAGGTCCTCTACCGGAATATCTGGATCAAGGAGCTGGATCTCGCGAAGCCGGACACCGACTTCGCGGATTGAGCCCGCTTGCTACGGCAGCAGTTCGCTCTGGCCGACGGGCTCGTCTTCGGCGGCTTGGCTGTCGTCTGGCTTCGGCGGGTCGTCGCCTTGCAGGAAGCCGTAGTGTTCGAGCCCTTCGAAGAAGCCGTTCAGTCCGCGGCGCTTGGCATGATAGATGCGGGGCCGGGGCGTGCAGCGGGCCAGCTCGGGATCCGCATCGAGTGGCATCGCGGCGAGGTTCCGGCCGCGGACGGCGGCGACGTCGTTGCCGTAGGTGCCGAAGTAGTAGATGCGCGCGGGATCGATCCCCCAGCGATGTTCCAGGTAGCGGAGGGCGACGTCCTTGCCGCCGCGCACAGGGACGACGTCGACGAAGATCCGCGAGTTGATCATGACTTTCGCCGCCACGCCGGCCTCGCGGAGGACCCGCTGGAGGGCGGCGCGGTTCGGCGCCCGGGCGGGATCGATGACGTAGGAGATCTTGAACCGGTGCTGGAATTTCTCCTCCTGCAGGCGGATGCCGTCGATGGCGCGGAGGGCTTCGACCGCGGCGTCGCGATCCCATTTCACGGCGACCTGGCGCTGCCAGCGCTGGTCCGGCACGCCGGCGCGGCCATAGCGGATTTCGGCGCCGAGGTCGCTGATGACAAACCCGGGCTCGGGCATGCCGCAGCGGCGGATGACGTCCCAGGCCTCGTCGAAGGACAGCCCGGTGGCGATGCCGAGACCGACATTCCGGTCGTCGAACAGGTGACGCCAGCGGTCGAGGAGTTCCTGCGGCTCGGACTCGATGTTCGGCAGGAGGTCCATGACGATCCAGCGGCCGCGCTCAACGAGGGTCCCGCGCGAACCGCTGGTGCGCACCGGCCGCTCGACGGGCAGGATATTCCGCACCTCCTCGAGGTAGGTCTTCACGTGCGTCGCCCACGCGTAGTGGCGGCGGACCTCCTTGTGACCGCGCTCGGCGAGCGAGCGCTGGCGTTCGGGGTCGGAGAGGATGTCCTGGAGGGCCTTGGCGATTTCCCCGGGATCGAGCGGGTTGACGAGCGTGCCGTTCCGGCAGTTGGCGAGGATGTCGCGCGGTCCGCCGTCGTTGGTGGCCACGAGCGGCAGGCCGGCGGCGGCGGCTTCGAGCAACGTCAGGCCGAACGGCTCGGTGAACGCGGGATTGACGAACACGCCGCCGCGCTCGGCCGCCCAGCGGTAGAACGCGGCGACCTGCTCGGATTCGTGGCCCTTCGGGTAGGCCGCGATGCCGTAAAGGTCGCCGTCGTCGATGGCGCGCAGCAGGTCGTTCCAGACGCGGCGCGTGCCCGCGGGGAGTTTTTCGAGCGTGTCCCGGTTGCCGGCGATGATGACGAGGTTGGCGTTCTCGCGGAGCCAGGTGTTGCCGGCGAAGGCGCGGACGAGGCCGGGCAGGTTTTTCCGCTCGTCGGCGCGGGCGATGGTCAGCACCGGCGGCTTTGACGGATCGCGCAGGAACGGCGCGAGCTTCGCTTCGACGGCGGCCCTCCGCTCGGGGAGGCCTTCCCGATCGACGCGCGCGAGATCGACGCCGGGAGGGATCACGCGCATGCGGTCGGCGGCATACTGGTCGTAGAGCGAATACTGCTCGTCCACCTCCTGGCGGGTGCTGGTGCAGACGAGGCTGGCGGCGTCCAGGCTCAACTCCTCCGCCTCGATGCGGGCGGCGATGTTGTATTTCTGCTCGATTTCCTCGGCAGACAGTCCGCTCTCGCGGAGACGCTCGAGTTTCACCCGGCCGAGCGAGTGGCCGGTGTAGACGAACGGGCAATCGAGCACGGCCGCGAGCTGGCGGCCGACATAGCCGGCATCGGCGTAGTGCGCGTGGATGAGGTCCGGCACGCGGCGCTCGCGGCGGAAGTAGGCGAGCGTGCCGTCGATGAACGCGTCGAGGTGGCGCCAGAGCACTTCCTTGCGCAGGTAGCGGCGCGGGCCGGCCTCGATGCGGACGATCTCCGCGTTCGGCGCCAGTTTTTCGCGTGCCCGCGAGTAATCGTCCGAGAGGCGTGCATCGAACACCCGGCGGGTGAGAAGGGTGGCGCGGGCGATTTCCGGGTTCCGCGCCAAGGCCTTGATCAGCTCGAGGACGTAGAGGCACTGCCCGCCGGTGTCGGGATCGCGGCCGAGTTCGAGATTCTCGCCGCGGATCAGGCCGTGGATGGAGATGTGGACGAGATCGAGCGGACGGCCCTTCGGGGTCTGGGAGGATTCGGTCATCGTTGGTTTCTCAATCGTCCGTCACCTCGTGGTAGGCGGCGATGAACTCGGAGGCGGACCATGCCTGGTAGGCCTTGCCCATGGGGCGTCCGGTCTGGCCGTGGTACCATTCGTTGAACTCCCACTCGCGGAAAATACCCTGATGATTCAGTTCCGCAAGTTTCAGCAGTTCCTGCCGGGCGATGTCGCGCAGGCCCAGGCGATGGATGAAGCGGACCCACTGGCCGCCGGCCCAGCCCCAGATCCCGCCGTTGTGATAGTGATGCGGGAGATTGAGCAAATTGACCGTGTAATAACTTTTCCAGTCGGGATCCCCGGCGCCGACCACCGGATAAAGATTGCGGACCGGGAAGGGATGGTTCGCGCCGACGCCCCACATGAAGCGGAAGGCGACCTTGGCCTTGTCCACGTCGAGCACGTTGAAAAGGAAGGCCATCACGTTGCCGACGATGTCGCACCGCCAGTCGAAGGAGAACGGCGTGACCTGCGCGAGCAGGTAGCGCGAGTCGCCGATGGCGTGTTGCACTTCGGTGAACTCCGGCGGGGCGGTCTCCGGGGTGGTGGCGGCGATGGTGCTCGGCCAGAAGCGCCGGAGGATGGCGCTCTTCACCCGCTCGCCCCGATGGAAATAGAGGCGGGCGGTTTCCCCGTCCCCGAGCATTTCCATCATGCGGGCGTAGGCGATGTTGGCGCGGTACCAGAGCACCTCGTCGTAGAGGACGTTGTAACTGCGGTTGAAAAGGTCCATCCAATCGCCCGCTTCCGGGATCTCGAGCAGGCCGTCCTGGTTGCTGTCGAGCGCCTCGAGCCATTTCATCACCCGAGTGACAGGCTCGCGGTATTCCTCCAGAAATTCCCTGTCCCCGGTGGTGCGGACGTAGGCGTGCAGCGCGATGACGCTCCACATGCCACCGTCGATCGAGGCGATGCCGCCGACGCCGGAGTATTCGGGGATGCCGGTGGCGATGTGGACGTGCGACGGCACCTGGCCGCTCGGCGCGAGGTGGTCGAAGAGCGTCCGCAAGGTGGCCACCTGGCATTCGCGGTAGCGGTCGTCGCCGGTGGCGAGGCTGCCGGTGATCGCGAGCGCTCCGTCCCGCGCCCAGACCGAGTTGTAGTTTTCGTCGGTGCCGGTGACCGCATTGTCGGCGATCGAGCAGGCGCTGAATCCCGCGGGCGTGACGCAGCGGTCGAGCGCCTCGAGCGCCTTTTCGTAGGCGAGCTCGATGAAGGAACTCTCGCTGCCGGAAGTTTGCGGCGGCGGTTGGAAAAGACGGACGATTTCCGGGTCGTGCGCGTGGGTTTCGCCGGCGCGGCCGCAGTGTTTCACGTGGTCGATGACGCCGAAGTGGCAGAGTCCCTCGAGCACGCCGGCGGCGCAGACGCCGGACGCGTGGTAGGCGTTGGCGTCCACCAGCGCGTCGAGCAGCTCGGGCGAGGCGTTCTCCGGCGCCACTCCCCGCACGCCGGGCAGAAGGAACATCGAGGCGTCGTTTCCCGTGTCGCCGGCGACGACGGTTTCCGCGAGATCGATGCCGAGGCGCTCGCACAGCCAGCGCAGCGCGTTGCCCTTGTTCGCGTTGCGCGGGAGCACGTCGAGATCCCGGGCGGAGGAATAGATCACCTGCGCGTCCACGCCGGCCTCCCGGAGCTCCTCGCGCAGCGCCTCGATCTCGCGGCGGTCTCGCTCGTACCAAAACCAGCTGCTCTTCCAAGCGTGCTGTTGTTCCGGCGGTTGGCGCTCGATGGCAGGGAGCGTGCGCATCACCTTTTCCACCGCGCGCAGATCCCAGCCCTCGTCAAGGGCCACGGAAAAATCCTCGAGCACCCGCCCCGCGCCGACGTCGTAGATCGTCGTGCCGACGCCTCCGATGAAGTAGTCCGCGCCCGGCAGGCCCGCGCGCTCGACTTGATGCCGCGCGTCCTTCAGCAAGCGCCCCGAGCTGTAAACCAGCAGCGGGCGCCGTTCCTCCAGAGAGTCCCACGTTTCCCGGAAGTCCGCCGTCGAATCCGGCTTGCCGAGCAACGTGCCGTCGAGGTCCGAGCAGAACAACCGGACCGGCTTGGCTTTCGTCATCGCCGCCGAGCCTAGCAAGAAATGCGGATCTTCTCAAACGAAAGGTCGATCTAACAGAAGCGACGAGCGTTTCCCGCGGCGGCTCCGGCGGCCGACCCGCGGCTTGACACGGGGTGCCGTCTCGGGCGGGATTCCCGCCCCATGGCCAAACTCTCGATCCGCGATCTCGACGTCAAAGCGAAGGAAGTCCTCATGCGAGTCGACTTCAACGTGCCGCTGAAGGAAGGCGGGATCACCGACGACACCCGCATCCAGGCCGCGGTGCCGTCGATCCGCCACCTGCTTTCCGGCGGTGCGAAGCTCGTGCTCTGCTCGCACCTCGGCCGGCCTAAAGGCGGACCCGAGCCGAAATACTCGCTCGCCCCGGCGGCGGCGCGGCTCGGCGAGATCCTCGGCCAGGAAGTGAAACTCGCGCCCGATTGCGTCGGCGACGAGGCGGCGAAGATGCGCGCCGCCCTGCAGCCGGGCCAGGTGCTGCTGCTCGAGAACACCCGCTTCCATTCGGAGGAGGAGGCCAACCACAAGGGCTTCGCCCAGGAACTCGCGGGTTCGGCCGAGATTTACGTCAACGACGCCTTCGGCACCGCCCACCGCGCGCACGCGTCCACGGAAGGCGTGACGCATTTCGTTTCCAAAAGCGCGATGGGCTTCCTGATGGAGCGCGAGCTGGAGTATCTCGTGGTGAAGCTCGACCAAGCCGAGCGCCCGTTCCTCGTCATCATGGGCGGGGCGAAGGTTTCCGACAAAATCCAGGTGATCACCGCGCTGATGGAGAAGGCGGACGCCTTCATCATCGGCGGCGCGATGGCCTACACCTTCCGCAAGGCGCAGGGCCACAAGGTCGGCAAGTCCCTCGTGGAGAACGACAAGCTCGACCTCGCCCTCGACATCCTCAAGAAGGCCGAGGCAAAAGGCATCCGCTTCCTCATTCCGGCGGACACCCGCATCACGCAGGAATTCAAGGACGGCGCCGAGACCCAGGTGATCGCTCCCTACGCGGAAGGCGGCGAGATTCCCGACGACTGGGAAGGCATCGACATCGGCGAAAAGGCGATCGAGGAGTTCTCCAAGGAGATCGCCGGCGCGAAGACCATCCTCTGGAACGGCCCGATGGGCGTGTTCGAGATCGATTCCTTCGCCAAGGGCACCCGGGCCATCGCCCAGGCCGTGGCGGATTCCGGCGCGGTCAGCATCGTCGGCGGCGGCGACTCGGTCACGGCCGTGAACAAGTTCGGCCTCGAGGACAAGATGACCTTCATCTCGACCGGCGGCGGCGCCTCGCTCGAGCTGCTGGAAGGCAAGGATCTGCCGGGCGTGGCCGCCCTGAGCGATGCCTGAAATCCCGGAGTTTCGGCTTTCTAACAATCCGGCCCGACTCCACAACTCCCCCCGCCCCCACCCAAAGACATCAGATGAACCGCAAGCCGATCTTCGCCGCGAACTGGAAGATGAACAAAGGAGCCTCGGAAACCGAGGACTTCATCAAGAGCTTCCTGTCGAAAGTGCAGGGACAGAGCTTTCCCTGCGAGATCGTGGTGGCCCCGCCGTTCGTCTCGCTGCCGAAGCTGGCGGACCTGCTGCACACGGCGACCGCGGTGCAGAACGCGCACGCCATCCAGATCGCGGCGCAGAATTGCTCGCAGTACGATTCCGGGGCCTACACCGGCGAGATCAGCGTGCTGATGCTGCGCGAGTTTTTCGTCCACTATGTCATCCTCGGCCACAGCGAGCGGCGCTCGATCTTCGGCGAGACGGATGAAGTCATCAACGCGAAGCTGAAGAAGGCGCGCGAGGCGAACCTCAAGCCGATCTTCTGCATCGGCGAGACGCTCGAGGAACGCGAGGCCGGCAAGCTCGAGGAGGTGCTGCGCCGCCAGGTCTCGAAGGGCTTGGAAGGTCTTTCCGAGCGCGACATGAACGAAACGGTGGTCGCCTACGAACCGGTCTGGGCGATCGGCACCGGCGTGACCGCCACCGCCGAACAGGCGCAGGAGGCCCACGCCTTCGTCCGCTCGCTCATCGCGGA
Source organism: uncultured Verrucomicrobiales bacterium (assembly GCA_965651855.1). Lineage (GTDB taxonomy): Bacteria > Verrucomicrobiota > Verrucomicrobiia > Verrucomicrobiales > Akkermansiaceae > Luteolibacter. Next base: position 27,448 of record CBFGTW010000023.1, on the reverse strand, counting down.
TCTCTATGGCGCGGAAACGGCCGCGAAAGTGCGCATCCAGTACGGCGGCAGTGTGAAGCCCGGCAACGCGGCGGAACTCATGGCCTGCCCGGACATCGACGGCGCGCTGATCGGCGGCGCGTCGCTCGAGCCGCAGAGCTTCCTGGATATCATCCGCAACGGCACCACCCAGGCGGGCTGAGCCGGCGTTTCCGCGCGGAGTTCCCGCTTTGCAGCCACTCCGGATGTCCTCTACCGTCGCGCCCATGAACGGCCGCCTCCGGATCGTCGCCGCGCTTTTCCTCCTGCTCGCCGCCTGGGCGCAGGCCGAACACATCATCGTGTCCGGCGGGCCCTCGCTGCGACGTTGGGAAGACCTGCGCGTGCCGGACGACCAGCACGACCGCTGGTGGGGGAACTTCATCGCGCCCGCCTCCTACCGCATGGACGAGATTCGCACCGCCTACGGGCCGGGCGCCAAGGTTGTCTGGATCGTCCACCAGAAAAGCTACCAAGCCCGCGGCCGCGAGGACGGCAAGCCGTACACCACCTGGATCGCCAGCCAAGCGGCCAAGCGGAACGCCACGCTGCTCTGGGTGAACACCACCGGCGACCTGATCCGCGCGATCAACTCGCGCCCCCGCGGATCGATCCAGACCTTCGATTACTTCGGCCACTCGAACCGCCACGCGTTCATGCTCGACTACGGCAGCGAAATCATGGCCGCGTCCACCGCCTGGCTCCACGAGCGCGACCTGCCGCGGATCAAGTCCTCGGTCTTCGACCGCAACGCCTACTGCAAGAGCTGGGGCTGCCACACCGGCGAAAGCATGAGCCAGACGTGGCGTCGCGCGCTGGGCGTCCCCCTTGAGGGTGCGCGCGGCAAGACGCTCTACACCGTCGTCGGCCAGCCCGGGCGGATGCCGATCGTCGAGGGCGACTGGGCCCGCTGAATCCTCTCGTTTTTTCCTCCACCGCCATGACCCTCGCCGAGCTTCAGGACCTTCACGCGCTGCCGTTTTTCGACCTCATCCAGCGCTCCCGGCGCGTGCATGAGGAGCACTGGCCTGACGGCGAGGTGCAGCTCTGCACGCTGCTTTCCATCAAGACCGGCGGCTGCTCCGAGGACTGCTCTTACTGCGCCCAGTCCGCCCGCTACAACTCGGGCGTGGAAATCGAGCGCCTGATGAGCAAGGACGCGATCATGGAAAGGGCCCGCGCCGCCCGGGAAACCGGCTCGACGCGCTTTTGCATGGGCGCGGCCTGGCGCGGCGTGCGCGGCGGCACCCAGCGCTTCGAGCAGGTGCTGGACATCGTTCGCGACGTCTCCTCGCTCGGCATGGAAGTCTGCGTGACGCTCGGGGAACTCGGCCCCGACGAGGCCGTGCGGCTCAAGGAAGCCGGCGTCACCGCCTACAACCACAACCTCGACACCTCGCCCGAGCACTACCCGAACATCGTCACCACACACACCTACGAGGACCGGCTGCGGACGATCCGCAACGTCCAGGACGCCGGCATGTCCGTCTGCTGCGGCGGAATTCTCGGCCTCGGGGAATCGATCACCGACCGGCTGCGGCTGCTCGAGGTGATTTCGAATTTCAACCCGCAGCCCGAGAGCGTGCCGATCAACTCGTTGATGCCGATGCCGGGCACGCCGCTGGCGGAAAAGCCGGCGGTCGATCCCTTCGACCTCGTCCGGATGATCGCCCTGACGCGGATCGCCATTCCGCGGGCGAAAGTCCGCCTCTCCGCCGGCCGGACGCGCCTGTCCGACGAAACGCAGGCGCTATGTTTCTTCGCCGGGGCGAACTCGATCTTCTACGGCGACAAGCTGCTCACGGCGAAGAATCCGTCGGTCGAAAAAGACCGGGCGCTGCTCGCCAAGCTCGGGCTCGGGACGCTGGCGCCGGACCCGGCGATGGCCTCGCCGGACGCCGATCCCGAATTGCCGCCGAGCCCGGCCTGCGCCGGTTGCTGCGGCTGACCGGAGCCGGGAATTCCCGCGCCACGACCGTTCCAAAGCCCACTCTGGACAGCAGCGGGGTCGGCCCGTACGTTGCGCCCTCATTCCCGAAAACGAACCATGATCCGCAAAATCCTGCCCAGCGCCCTGGCCCTCGGCCTCATCGCCACCGCTCACGCCCAAGAAGCCGCGGGCGGCGAAAACGCTCCCGAGGCTCCGGCGAACGGCGCCGAAGCCGCGGAATCCGAAGAAACCGCCGCGCCGGACAATCCCGCCGAAGCCGCGGCCGCCAAGTCGAACGCCTCCTACGGCCTCGGCTTCCAGTCCGGCAACCAGCTCCGCCAATACGGCCTGCAGGCGGACGATCTGGACACCCACACGTTTCTCAAGGGCATGCTCGACTCGCTCAAGGGTCAGGAGCCCGAGGTCGCGCAGGAACAACTTCAGGCCGCGATGCAGACGCTCGGCCAGCTCGTCCAGCAACGCGAAGAGGCGGCCGGAGCGGCGAATCTGGAGGAGGGCCGCAAGTTCCTCGAGGAAAATGCCAAGCGCGAAGGCGTGACCACCACCGAAAGCGGCTTGCAATACGAGGTGGTCGAGGAAGGCACCGGCGAGGCCTACACCGAGCCGAAGGAAGGCGAAGCCGCCGACAAGCAGTTCCTCGTGAACTACCGCGGCACGCTGATCGACGGCACGGAATTCGACGCCTCGCAGCCCGGCCAACCGACGCCGATGACCCTCGACGTGATCGAAGGCTTCAAGGAAGCGCTCACCAAGATGAAGGTCGGTGCGAAGTGGAAGCTCTTCATCCCGAGCGAACTCGCCTACGGCGCCGAACGCCGCGGCCCCGACATCGCGCCGAACAGCGTGCTCATCTTCGACGTGGAGCTGGTGAAGATCCAGGACGCCCCGCCCTCCCCGCACGGCGCCTTCCCCTTCCCGATGCCGGAAGGCGAGTGATTCGGGGGAACGTCGAACAACGAACGTTCAACCTCGAACATCGAAGAGAAGAGGCGCGGCGGACCGCGGGTCTCCAGACCCGCCCGTCAAAGCCGGGATTCTTCCCCATCCCCTCCTCAGGCCCCGCCGGCCATCCGCGCGGGGTCGAGGAGTTCTTCGAGTTCTTCTTCCGACAAGCCGAGTTCGTCGACCCGCTCGCGGCACAGCTCGCGGACGGTGCGGCCGGTTTCCACCGACTGCTTGGCGATCCCGGACGCCCGGTCGTAGCCGATCCGCGGGGCGAGCGCGGTGATCATCGAAAGCGAGTATTCGATCAACTCCCGGCAGCGGGCCTCGTTCGCCTCGACGCCTTCGACGCAGCGCTCGCGGAGAACGCGCGCCGCATTCGCCAACAGCTCGATCGACTCGAGCAGGCAGGCCGCGAGCAGCGGCATGGAAACGTTCAGCTCGAGGAAGCCTCCCGCGCCGCACCAGGCGATGGTCGTCTGGTTTCCCGCCACCCGCGCGGCCACCATCGTCACGGCCTCGGGGATCACCGGGTTCACCTTGCCCGGCATGATCGAGGACCCAGGCTGTGTCGCCGGTAGCCGGATTTCGCCGATCCCGCAGCGCGGGCCGGAGCCCAGCAGCCGGATGTCCGAGGCGATCTTGTGCAGCGAGACCGCGATCGTCGCGAGCTGGCCGTGCGCTTCCACGCAGCCGTCTTTCGCGGCCTGCGCTTCGAAATGATCGGCCGCCTCGCGGAAATGGATGTGCGTTTCCGCGGCGAGACGCGCGATGGCCTTGTGCGCGAACTCCGGGTGCGCGTTTAGCCCGGTGCCGACCGCCGTGCCTCCGAGCGGCAGCTCGAGCAAGGCGTCGAGCGCGTGGCCGGCGCGCTTCACGGCCAGCTCCGCCTGCCGCGCCCAACCGCCGAATTCCTGGCCGAGTCGCACCGGCGTGGCGTCCATCAGGTGGGTCCGGCCGATCTTGAGCACCTCACGGAAATCCTCCGCCTTCCGCCCGAGCGCCGCCGCCAGTTCGCCGAGCGCCGGCCCGAGCGACTCGCGCAGCGCCACCGCCGCAGCCACGTGGATCGCGGTGGGAAAGGTGTCGTTCGACGACTGCCCGAGGTTCACGTGGTCGTTCGGATGCACCTTTCGCCCGCGGGCGGCGCAGAGGGTGGCGATCACCTCGTTGACGTTCATGTTCGTCGAGGTGCCCGAGCCGGTCTGGTAGATGTCGATCGGGAAGTGCGCGTCATGCTTTCCGGCGGCAACCTCCCCGGCGGCCTCGGCGATCGCCTCGGCGTCATCCGGCTCCAACAGCCCGAGTTCCGCGTTCGTTTCCGCCGCGGCTTTTTTGATCCGGCCATACGCGTGGATCAGCCGCGGCGGCAGCGGCTGCCCGGAGATCGGGAAATTCAGCACCGCCCGCTGCGTGGACGCGCCGTAGAGCGCCTCCGCCGGCACCTGCATTTCGCCCATCGAATCGCGCTCGATCCGGGTTTCCGCCGCCCGTTGCTCTTCCATCGTCCTTAGAACTCGCACGAACCGCGGCGCTTGTAAAACATCCTCGGCGCGATGAATCCCTACGAGCCGCCGCGGACGACTCCGCAGGAGACCGGCCCGCCGACGCTCGGTCCGTGGTTCCAGCGCGCCTGCACGATCCGCACGCACGCCGCCCATGGCAGCCTGGCGGCGGCCCTGCTGATCGGAGCCGGCGGCGCTGTGACCGGGACCGAGTGGCTCATCCGGCTGGCCGGCTTCGCCTTCGTCGTGTTCTGCGCCGCCGTGCTCGCCGTCATCCCGCTGACCTTGATCGGCTTGCTGGACGGCTTCTTCGAAGGCCGGCAGGACCGCAGGTCGGGGAAATGAGCGATCCCGAAAATCCACTTGCACCCTTACCGATACCCCCTACCGGTATACTCATGAAGCGAGACGCGACGGCGACGAAGCCGCTGCTCGCCCGGGTCGGCCGCATCGCGGGGCAGGTCCAGGGCGTCGGCCGGATGATCGAGGAGAACCGCGAGTGTCCGGAAATCCTGCACACCATCAGCGCGATCCACTCCGCCTTGCGCGGCTTGGAGGCGAAGCTGCTCGAGGACCACGTCCGGCACTGCGTGCACGATGCGGTGGCGGAGCCGAAGCAGCTCGAACAGCGGCTCGAGGAGTTGATCGCCCTCTACAGGCGCCGCCTGGCCTGAGCCCCGGATTCCGCGGATGAAAGACTGCCATTCCACCGAAACGTCGACGCGCGATTGCTGCGGCCGCCCGCCGGAAAAGCCGGTGCCAACCTGCTGTGGCGGCGCCGAACCGGCCGAAGCCTCGCCGTGCTGCGGCGGCTCGTCCAAACGCCGGATCGACTGGCTGCTGTGGGGCTCGCTCGCGCTCCTCGTCGCCGGGCTTGCCGGGCACTTCCTCGGCCACGCCGGGCCCGTCTGGTGGCAGGCCTACGCCCACGGCACCGCCGAGTTCATGGCTCGCGCCTGGTGGGGCATCGTCGCCGGGATCGTCGCCGTCGGTGTGATCGGCCGGTTTCCGGAAAACCTCGTCGCCGGCGTGCTCGGCCGCGGCGGGACCTTTGGTGGCATCCTGCGCGCGACCTTTGCCGGGACGTTGCTCGACCTGTGCAACCACGGCATTCTCATGATCGGCGCGCAGCTTTACCGGAAGGGCGCGTCGCTCGGCCAGACGCTGGCGTTTCTCGTCGCCAGCCCATGGAATTCCCTCTCGCTCACCCTGGTCCTCGCCGCGCTCATCGGCTGGAAGTGGATGCTCGTCTTCATCGCGCTCTCGATGGCGATCGGGCTGCTCACCGGCTGGATCGCGGATGCCTTGGTGAAACAGGGTGCCCTTCCCGGAAACCCGAATGCCCGCGAGCTGCCCGCCGACTTCCGGCTCCGGCCGGCGCTGCGCGAGGCGCTCGCCGACATCAAGCCGAACCGCCGGAACCTGCGGACGATCGCCCGCACCGGCTGGAGCGAGTCGCGCATGATCCTGCGCTGGATCTTCTTCGGCGTGGTGCTCGCCTCGGCGATTCGGGCTCTCGTGCCGGACGCGACCTTCGCGGAGTATTTCGGTCCCAGCCTGCTCGGACTCCTGCTCACGCTGGCCGCGGCCACCGTGATCGAAGTCTGCTCGGAAGGCTCCGCGCCGATCGCCGCGGATCTGCTGACACGGGCGACGGCCCCGGGGAACGCCTTCACGTTCCTCATGGCCGGAGCCGCCACGGACTACACCGAGCTGCTGGTGCTGCGCGAGGCGACGCGGTCGTGGAAAATCGCGTTCGCCCTGCCCCTCATCACCGTACCGCAGGTGCTCGTCGCCGGCTGGTTGCTCAACGGCTGACGCCGGTCAGCGGACGCCTTGCGGAACGATGGTCCGCGAGGCGAGACGCTCCCATTGGCGCAGCGACTCGCGGATGTCGACGTCTTGGCCGCCGTGGTTCCACTCGGAGCAGCAACTCTCGAGCGACGCGCGATGGCGCGGGAGCCGGGAACGTTCGCGGCGCGGAGCCGCCTCGGCACGGGATGACTTCTGCAACTGGATCATGGCGGTCCGCTATAGCAGGAATCCAGCCAGCGGCCGACTCCGTCCACGTGACGGATCCGCCTTGAGGGCCAATGATTTTCTTCCTCTACCCGCTCGGGCTCCGGGCGCTCCAAGTGCATTCCGCACCCAACAGCAGCGCGATTTGCACTCGCCGTCTGCGGACGCAACACCGACCGCGGCTCGAAAGGCGGCACTTCTGTATTTGTTTTGTTTTTGCAGTTGCACTCCATCTGCGGTTTATGCACGGTTTCGGCCGGTCCGCCAAGACCCCCTGATCTTATGAAACGAAATCTCGCACTCATCTCCCTGTCCTCGTTCCTGACCGTCCCTGCCTTTGCGGCCGTCGTGTACACCGAAGGGCATGGCGACATCGGCGTCGGCCTGGAAGACGAAGGTTCCGGCCCGGAATTCCACTTCCACGTCCATCTTGGCCCGAACGCGACCGTCGACGGCTCGCCCGTGGGCAATGCGCCGGACGGAATGGAATACGAGCCGGGCGATGTCATCATCACCGTCGGCGCGGAGCGGATGATCACCATGCCGGACAACGCGCCGCTCAACGCAGGCACCGGCGCGGCCCCCGGGTCGAACTTCTGGTTTCTGCCCGCCAGCCAGGAAGCGGGAACCCCGTTCCTCGGTCTGGCGACGGAGGAACTGGAACCCTCCGATTGGAACAGCGGCATCACCTTCACCCTCACCGGCGTCACCCCGCCGGTGCTCGATGGGCATTTCTCGCTCTGGCACAACGGCACCTTGGGCGAGTTCATTTTCGACCTTTCCACCGCCACCGGCGAGGACAGCCTGACCTTGCCGGTCGGCACCCACGCCCATTTCAACTACGGCTTCACCCACCCCGGCATGTGGGAGGTCACGCTCACGGTCAGCGGCGAGCACGCAACCGCAGGCCTGATGAGCGCCACCGAAACCTTCACCTTCAACGTCGTGCCGGAGCCCGGTTCGGCCTTGCTCGGCCTGTTCGGCGTCGGCCTGCTCATGCTGCGTCGCCGGCGCGCCTGACGGCGGGCTTTTTGCATGGTGCTGGCGGCGGCCCGGGACGACCCGGGCCGCCGCTTTGCGGTGATTTCGGAAGTGAACATCGAAGGCCGAAGGGAGGCCTCTCGGGTCGTTCTCAATCGCGGCGGCCCTCACGGCGCGTCGACGCGCAGGCGGAAGAACGCGCGCCCCGGGTGCGGCTGCATCACGCGCAGGCGGCGTCCGGTGACGCGGCCCCAGGCGTTGCCTTCTCCGGCGCCGGTTTCCGCGGTTTCCAAGGGAAATCCCGGCACCCGCGAGGAGCGGAGCTGCCATGTCACGAGATCGGCGCTGGTCTGGGGCCGGATCTGCCAGCCGGACTCGTCGAGCCGGTCCTTCCAAGTGTCCCGCAGGAAATCGAAAACCGCCCAGCCTTCGGCGGTGCGGGACGCCCGCGGCATTCGCCAGGCATCCGGGCGCGTCGGATCGAAGCCGTGCCAGAACAAGGCGAATTCGGTGCCATTCGCGACGCCGTCCCGATCCGCATCACCCGCGGGATCCGCCAGCGCTCCCGCCGGCCATCCGGCGGTCCGTTCGAAACTCGCGGCCCACGCGGCGTAGTCGAAGTCCGCTCCCAAGCCTGCGCCGAAAGTGAGGGTTTCCGGCTCGCCCGTTACCGGCACGCCGTTCCGCATGCCGCGCAGGAAACCGGTCACGCGATAGAGCCCGGTGGCGCTGAAGGCCGCCGTGATATCCCGGGCGGCGTTCGTCTCGATGGCGAAGGAATCGCTCGCTTTTTCCGCCAGCAGCGTGCCGTCCGCGGTGAGGGCGAAGGTTCCCGGGCCGCGGATTTCCGTGACTTCGAAGGCGAGATCGCTCCAGCCGCTGGCGAGTCCCGCCGAGGCGGCGGCCGGGTCCACGCCCACGCCGTTCGGGATTTCAGCGGCGAGGCCGGAAAGCGCGGCGGCCATTTCCCAGCCGTCGCCCACCGGCGTGTCGGCCTCGAGCAGAACTCGGTCCGCGGCATAGGCGACGCCGCCCGCCGGATCCGCCGGTGCCCAGCGCGGCGGTCCGCTTTCTCCGGCAACCACCCGCAACTCCGCCCCACTGCCGACCTCCGAGGGAAACGGCACGGCGAAGGTGAAGGTCGCTTGGCCGGAGGTCATCGCGCCGCCGTGCGCCATCAACTTGCCGAAGGCCTCGAAGGTCAGGCGGTAGGTGCCGGGCTTGGTGAAGCCCCAGTTGTAGTGCGTGTGAGAGGTCACCGGGATCGTCGGGATCTCGTCCTTCCCGTCGATGCCGTTCGTGGTGTCGAAGGAAAAGACGGTGGTCCCGAGGCTCTCGGTCTTCCACGTCGCGAACTCGCCTCCCGCCGCCGGTCCCGTGCCCTCCGCCGAGATCAGCCGCAGCGAAATGCTGCCCTGCGGGCTCGGCGTGTAGTTGCTTCCGACGCGCGCTTGGAAAATCCCCGGGTCCATCGTGGTGCGGACCCCGAGGTAGGGCGCGCCCAGCGCCAGGTGCTGCGGCAGCACCCAGAGCGGCGTTCCGGACGGGCCGAAGCGCGAGAAAGCTCCCGCCGGCGAAGGCACGGCCGTGCGCGTGACCGGCGGAGCAATGAAAACGGTCGACCCCGGGTCCATCCGCACCACGCCGTCACGCGTGCTGAAGTCGTCGTCGCGGTCATAGGAAACCGAAAACCGCCAGTCCCCATCGGGGTCTTCCTGAGTAGGCGGCGTATAGTCCACGTGCACCTCGAAGTGCCCGTAGAGCAGTTCCACCGGCGGCGTGGCGGCGAAGGCGGCTGGGATCGACGCGGCGAGAACAGCGGGCAGCAGGCGATGCATGCCGATTTCTTTTGCAAAGTGTTTGCAACTGCAACCCAAAAGTCCTAGCCCGGGGCCGCATGATTTACCGGTCCGCCCTGGCGCTGCCGTTGGTTTTCGCCGCGAAGCTCGCGGCGCAGGATGTCTTCGAGCCGCTGCCGGACGAAGAAGCGACCGGCACGCTCGAGCCGCTGGTGGTGACGGCCGAGCCGGAACAAGGCGTGCTCGATCCTTTGGTCGTGACCGCCAGCAGCGGCGCGGAGGCCACCGGTTTGGCCGCGCTCTCAATGCAGTCGGTGCGAGTGGTTCAGGAAGAATCGCTGCGCCGCAATGCCCAAGCCACCCTCGGCGAGACGCTCGCGTGGGAGCCCGGCGTTTCCTCCGGATACTTCGGCCCCGGTGCCAGTCGGCCGGTCGTGCGCGGCTTCGAGGGCGTGCGGGTGCGGATGCTGCGCGACGATCTCGGCACCTTCGACCTCTCGGACATCAGCCCGGACCATGGCGTCGCGCTCGAGCCGTTCCTGCTGGAGTCGGTGGAAATCCACCGCGGCCCGGCATCGCTGCTTTACGGAAACTCGGCGATCGGCGGCGCGGTGAACGCCCGCACCCGCGTGATCGCCCGCGAGCTGCCGGAGCGGGCGGTCGCAGGCGGCATCGAGAGCCGCTACGAAACCCAAGGCGACGGACTCGGCGGGGCGGGCCATCTCTCGCTGGTGGCGGGGCCGGTGGTGTTCCGCTTCACCGGATCGACCCGCGATGCCGGGGACATCTCCATCCCCGGCCGCGCGCGGAGCGACGACTACCAACGCCTTGAAAACCCTCGCGTCTATGATCCCGCGCTCGGCGTGGAAGTGCCGGTGCCCAACCCGCGCGGCACGCTGCCAAACTCCGGCCACGAGAGCTCGACGTGGTCGGCCGGAGTTTCCTGGCTGCCGAAGGACCAGCCGCTCACGCTCGGCGCGGCTTACTCGCGCTTCGACAGCCGCTACGGCGTGCCCTATTTCTATCCCGGCGACGCGACCGACCTCTTCGGCGACTACACGCTCGACCTGGTGCAGGATCGCTTCGATTTCGAGGGCAGTCGGGACTTCGCCGGCGGCTTCGTCACCAAGATCGACGGGCGGCTCGGCTACGGCGCCTACCGTCACCGCGAGTTGTTCGAGGGTCGAGGTAAGGACGCCGGCCGCGATTTCACCGACACCTATCTGGAAAAGGACGCCGCCGAGGGCCGGCTCGACATTCACCACGAGGCCTTCGACGGACGGCTGAGCGGCATTTTCGGGATCACCGCCGGCAAGGAAGCCCTCACTGCCGACCGCACCGTCCTCCCGCCGCCGGATCCGGTGGTGGTTCGCAACACCTTCGACAGCGAGAACTTCGGCGCGTACTTCCTCGAGCGGTGGGAAAGCGGCGACTGGACCGCGCAGCTCGGGCACCGGATCGAGCGCCTGCGGATCGTGGACGACAGCCTGGAGGAATTCGACTTCGTCCGCGGCGAAACCGGCGTCTCGCACAGCACCTCCGCCGCGCTGACCTGGCGGCGTCAGGCGATCGGCCCGCTCGACGAACTCGCCCTCACGGGCATCGCGTCGCGGATCGAGCGGCTTCCGACGGCGGTGGAGCGCTACGCCTTCTGGAACAACGCGGGCATCGGGCGCTTCCTGATCGGCGGCGACCTTGACGGCAAGCCGCTCTCGACCGAGGAGTCGCTCGGATTCGAGTTCGGCGCGGAAGCGTCGAAAGGTCCCGCCACCCTGCGGCTGAATGTTTACCGTTACGATTTCGACAACTTCATCTTCCTGCAGGAAGCGGTCGCGCAGACCGGCGGCTTCGGCCGCGCCGCGGAATACATCGAGCGCGCCGCGGAGATCACCGGCTTCGAAGCGGAGCTGGAATGGCAGCTCGACGAGCGGTTCACGCTCACGCTGATGAGCGACTGCGTCCACGCGGAAAACACCACCGACGAAGAGCCGATCCCGCGCATGCCGCCGCTGCGCTTCGGCGGTCGACTCGAGTGGCGCGGCGACCGCTTGACCGCCGGCGTGGAACTCCGGCATGCGACGGCGCAGGACCGCACCAAGCCCGCGCCCCGGCCGGAGCTGGAAAGCGAGGCCTACACGCTGCTCAACGCCGATGTTTCCTGGAACGTCCCGCTGCGCGACCACGAGGTCACGGTTTTCCTGCGGGCGACCAACCTGCTCGACGAGGTGGCGCGCGTTTCCACCTCATTCCGGAAGGACGTCGCCCCCCTCCCCGGCCGCGGCGCGGCGATCGGTCTGCGCTACGAGTTCTGAGCGAGCGGCTTGCGGCGCCGCCGGCGCGTGCGCTGCCACCACATGACGGTTCCCGTGACGGCAAGGGCGCCGGGCGTCAGGCCCGCGAGGCACCAGAGGATCTTCACGGGCACGCCGCCGAAGGTTCCGAAGTGCAGTGGCCGGAAGGCGTCGACGGCCTGAGCCCAAGCACCAAGTTCCCCGACGGGTGTCGCGAACTTCAGCTCGCCGGAGCCGCCGTCGAAGAAAACCGTGGAGCCGTAGGGACTGCGGAAGACGCTTTGGCCCTCGATGGCGCCGAAGAATCCGATGTCGCCGCCCGGCTCGAAGGGCAGCGAAATCCAGTTCGTCTCGTAGCCGGGAATTTCCCCGCGCGCCTCTTCCAGCAGCGGATCGATGGCCACGGCGCCGGTCCACTTCGGCATGGTGACGTGCTCATGCTCCTCCTCGAAGGCGTGGCCGAGGATGTGGCTGAGGTTCCACCACGCGCCGGTGAAGCCGAGCAGCAGATTGAAAACGACGCTGGTGATGCCGATCATCTTGTGGGCGTCCGAGAAGAGAATCCGGGCGCTCTTGTTCCAGCGGAGTTGGAAGAACGTCTTCCAGAACCCACGGTAAAGATAAATCCCGGATACGCCGAGCAGACAGAGCAACACCCCGAGCAGACCAACCACGAGCTCACCGGCGTGACCCGCGAGAAGCGTGTAGTGCAGCTCGAGCATCCAGTCGGTGAACGTTCCCGCCTCCTCGAAGCCACCGACGAGCGGCCGGCCCGTGGCAGGATCCACGCGGATGAGCTTTCCGTCCTCTTCGCCAGGTTCCACCGCGTAAACCACGTCGGCCATGTCCGGCTGCAGCGCCTTGCCCCAGCCCATGACAATCTGGTCCGGCAGGTGCTCCTGCGCCGCGGCGAAGATCGCGTCCGGGCCGAGCCTCGGCGCATCCGGCTCCGGCGCGAGCACGCGCTCCGGAGCCAGAAGCCGGTCGATCTCGGTCTTGAAAACGAGCACGCTGCCCGTGACGCCGATCACGAGCAGCATGATTCCAGCGACCAGGCCGGCCCACGAGTGGATTTGATAGATGCGGCGTCTCACGCGGGACCGGTGGTCAGAATTTCCAGGTGACGCTGGCGCTCACGTTGAACGGCCGGCCCGGCAGGACATACAAATCGTTGTATGCGCCGACAAAATGGCGCTTGTCGAAGACATTGTTGAAGTTGAGCTGCGCGCGAAAGCTCTCCTGCTCGTAGTAAAGCGCCGCATCCACCAGGCCATACGAGGGCAGCTGGAAGCTGTTCGTCGAATCCCCCGCCTGGCTGCTGTAGTAGCGGCCGCCGACGCCCACGCCAAAGCCTTCGAGCGGACCTTCCTGCACCGTGTATTTCAGCCAACCGCTCACCGCATGCTCCGGCACGCCCATCAGCGGGATGCCGGTCGGGCGGGTGTTGTCCTTCGTCACCTCCGCGTCGAGATAGGTGTAGGCGGCGGTGAAAGTGAGCCCGGGCATCAATTCCGCCGCGCTTTCGAGTTCAAATCCCTGCGAGCGCTGTTCGCCGCTGACGATCGAGTCGAAGGGAAACCCCGTCGAAAGATCCGCCGTGGCGACGTTCTCCCGCCTGAGGTGGAACACGGAGGCGATCCCGGTGAGCCGGCCGTCGAGCAGTTCGTATTTCACGCCCACCTCGTAATTCTCCCCTTCCTCGGGTTCGACCGGATCACCGGCTGCATCCGTCGAGAACCACTGCGGACGGAACGAGCGCCCGTAGTTCGCGTAGGCGGCGACGCCCGGAATGAATTCGTAGGTCACGCCCGCCTTCGGCGAAAACGCGTCCCGCCGCTCGCGGCTGGTGCCATCGTCATAGGAAACCTCATCATACCGGCCTCCCAGCGTGAGAGTCACCTGGTCGGTCAGCTTCGCATGGTCCTGCACATAAATGCCGAACATTTCCTGATGCGAATCGCTGCTCCCGGTCGCGGCATAGGCCGGCAGCCCGACGTTGTAGTCCGGATTGAAGATATCGATCGGCACATAGGACCCGGGGAAATCATCGTAATCAATCTGCCTCGAGGTGGTGGCCGCCTGTTCATAGTAGTAGTCCAGCCCCGCGGTGAGGGTGTGGCCGACCTTTCCGGTGTGGAAGGTGATGTCCGCCGCGGTGTCGATCCCGACGCGATCCATGTCTTCGTCGAAATCGTAAGGGTAGAGATAGAGCGTGCGGCCGTCGGCGGCGAGCAACGACGGATAGAGGACATCGGACCACGTCTGCTCGAGCCGGCTGTAGCCGAAGTTCTGCCGGAGGGTGACCACGTCGTTGAATGCATGCCGGAACTCGTAGCCGGCCCGCGCCCGCATGAAGTCGAACTGGTTCGTCCTCCCGGGCAGCGCCAGATAGCGGTCGACGGGAAGATCGCCGAACGGGCTGTCGCGGACCGTGCCGGCCGCCGGCAAGGCCATCGCGAAGTCGCCCCAGTCGTGGCTCCAGCTCGTCAACAAGGTGAGCGACGTGCGGTCGCCCCATTCGAAGGTGATGGCCGGGGCGACGTAGAGGCGCTCGATCGTGTTGTGGTCCACGAAGGAGCCGGTGTTGTAGTAGAGACCGGTGATCCGCGAGAAGATCCCGAGGCCGCCGCCTTGCGGCTGGAGCAGCGGCAGGTTCACGTCGAAGCGGCCCTCGTAGTGGTCCCAGGAGCCGACGGTCGTGCCGACTTCGCCGGAGAAGTCGCGCTTCGGCCGCTTGCTGACCATATTGACCATCCCTCCGAGCGGCGCTTGGCCGTAGAGCGTGGAAGCCGGACCTTTCACCACTTCCACCCGCTCGAGACCGTAGACCTCCGGGCTGCGTCCGTAGTCGCCGCGCAAGCCGTCCCAGAAGGTCGCGAACGAAGCATCGAATCCGCGCAGCCGGTAGTAGTCCCAGCCCTCGTAGTAGCCACCGGGGCTCACGCCGGCCACGTTTCTCAGGATGTCTTCCAAATCGCGCGCCTCCTGATCCTCGATCAGCGCCTCGCCCACCACCGAGACGGCATGGGGCGTTTCAAGCAACGGCACCTCGGCCTTCAGCGCCCCCGTGGTTGAAGACGGCGCGGGATAGCCGCCCTCGCTGCCAGCAGTGGCATCCACGACCAGCGGATCGAGCGTCGGCGGAAGCTCATCCTGCGGTTCCGAATCCTGCGCCAGCAGCGGCGGAACCACGACAAACACGGGAGCGATCAACAAGCGGAACGAAGTTTTCATGATGGATTGGGGGACGGAGAGCGGCTTCGGCGCGCGCCGCCGGAAGCTGCCCGCCATCCGCCGCTCCTGTCAATGCTGTTGCGACTCAGTCTCATTCCGCAAAACAAATTGCGGCCATTGGTGCGATGCATGCGCGCGTCCGGCTGCGGGTGCGGCCGGGGGTGAAGGATTTGCTTCGCGCGTCCGACGGGCGGCGCTAGCGTCTGGTCTGGCATGGACGCGACCGGAGATTTTGCCCGGGTTCTGAAGGCGGCGGGTGCGAGCGAGGGCTGGCCGTCGGAGGACTTGCTGCCGCTGGTTTACGATGAACTGCGAAGCTTGGCGGCGGCGCGGATGCGTGGCGAGGCGCAGGGGCAGACCTTGCAGGCGACCGCTCTGGTGCACGAGGTCTGGCTCAAGCTCGCGGCGGGCGGCGAACGGACGTGGACGGACCGCGCGCATTTTTTCCGCGCCGCGGCCCAGGCGATGCGGCGGATCCTGGTGGACCGCGCCCGCGCCAAGGGCCGGATCAAGCGCGGCGAAGGCCGCGGGACGATCGACATCGACGGCCTGGAAATCGCGGGAACCACGCCCGACGAGCGGGTGCTGCTGGTCGACGAGGTGCTCGGCCGGATGGAAAAAGAGGACGCGGACAGCGCGCGATTGGTCTCGCTGAAGTTCTTCGGCGGGCTGACCGATGCGGAAATCGCCTCGCTGGAGGGCGTGACGGAGCGGACGGTCCGGCGGCACTGGGCCTTCGCGAAGGTGCGCTTGTTCCACATGATCCGCGAGGCGGCATCCTGACGAAGCATGCGGGCATCCCTCGACAAGATCCTGTTTTCCGCCGCCGCCGGCATCGCGGACCGCCACGAGCGGGCGTTGTTTCTCGACCACGCGTGCCGGGACGAGCCGGCATTGCGCAGGCTGCTCGACGAGATGCTCGAGTTGCAGGACGCGGCGGATGATTTCTTCGAGTTCGCGCCGCAGACCGAGGTGCCGGCCGGCTCCTCCCCGAGGGATGCGGAGGAGGTGGTGAATGCCCGCATCGGCCGCTACCGGTTGATCGAACGCATCGGCGCCGGCGGATACGGCGTCGTCTACCTCGCCGAACAACAGGAGCCTGTGCGGCGGAAAGTGGCGCTCAAGATCGTCCGGCTCGGCATGAACACGGAGAATGTCATCGCCCGCTTCCAGATGGAGCGCCAGGCGCTGGCGACGATGGACCACCCGAACATCGCGCGCGTCCTCGATGCGGGTGCGACCGCTTCCGGCCGGCCCTATTTCGTGATGGAGCTGGTGGACGGGGAACGGATCACGGACTTTTGCGACGCGTACCGGCTCGACATCCGCGCGCGGCTGAAGCTCTTCGTCCAGGTCTGCCAAGCCGTGCAGCACGCGCACCAGAAGGGCGTGATCCACCGCGACATCAAGCCGTCGAATGTCCTGGTGCGGCAGGATGCGGGCCAGCCGGCGCCGAAGATCATCGACTTCGGCATCGCCAAGGCGGCTGGTGGCGGCGGCGTGAATGACACGACGTTCACCGCCATCGACCAATTCCTTGGGACGCCGGCCTACATGAGCCCGGAACAGGCGGCCGGCGGGCTCGACGTGGACACGCGCAGCGACATCCACAGCCTCGGCGTACTGCTCTACGAACTGGTCGCCGGCCGGCCGCCCTTCGATTTTCCCGGCGGACCGGAGGCAAGCGTCGACGAGGTGCGCCGCATCATTCGCGACGAGGAGCCGCCGAAGCCGTCGTCGCGCCTCGCCGCGCTCGCGGCGGACGAGATTCGGGAAACCGCCGCCAAGCGGCGAACGGATCCGCACCGGTTGGTCCAGACGGTGAAACACGATCTCGACTGGATCACGATGAAGGCGATGGAGAAGGACCGCCGCCGGCGTTATGACACCGCCAACGGCCTGGCGGTGGACGTGCTGCGCTTCCTGCACGACGAGCCGGTCACCGCCCGCCCGCCGAGCCGCCGGTACCGGTTGGCGAAACTGATCCGGAGGAACAAGGTGACCTTCGCGGCCGGTGGCATCGCCTTGCTCGGGTTGCTCACGGCGCTGGCGGTCTCCACGCGGCTGTATTTCCGGGAACGGGAAGTGAGCGCGGAACAAGCGCGGCTGCACGCCGTGGCCGAGGCGGCGCGGGCCAACGAGGCCACCCTTCGCCAAGCCGCCGAACGCCGGGGATTGGTATCGGAAGCCGCGGTCTTGATCGGCTACGGCAATCTGGAAGACGCGGACCGGCTGCTCGACAGGGTGCCGCTCGAGCACACGCCGTCGTCGCTCGAGGCGGCCAACTGCTATCGCGCGGTGGCGGACTGGCACTTCTTCGGCGGCCGCCCCCGTGAAGCGGCAAAGCGTTATTCGTCGCTGGTCCGCGCGATCTCCGGAGTCGATCCCTCGGACAACGACAGCATCTCCCGCAACCTCCTGCCGGCTTCCGCCGCCTTGTGCTTCACCGGGGAAGTCGAGGAATACGAGCGAATCCGCAACCTCGCGCTCGAGCGGTTCGCCAACACCGTCCATCCCGTGGTGGCCGAGCAGGTGCTCAAGACATGCCTGCTGCTTCCGGCGGACGATGCCATCCTCCGCCGGCTGCGACCGCTCGCCGCGATCGTCGAGACCGCGGTCGACGACGGCGAGAGCCTCTTGGCCCGGAACGAGCATCTGCGGGCATGGAGTTGCTTCGCCCTGCTGCTGGCGGCTTACCGGAATGGCGACGACAGCGCCGCCATGGCCTGGGCCAACCGATGTGCGGCCATCCAGCTTGAAAATCCCGCGCGTTCCGCTTCGTCCCACCTCCTTCTGGCGATGGTCGAGCACCGCGGCGGGCGGGCGGAAAACGCGCGCGCGTTCCTCGCGCTGGCCGCCCCTCCGGTGATGGCGAACACGCAGCCGGAAATCGCCAGTCGCAGCGAAAACGGAGTCCAGTGGCACGATTGGGTGAACGCCCGGATCCTGTATCGCGAGGCGGCCGCGCTCATCGGGGAGTAGCGGGCTCACGCGGCCGGGGAATTTTTTTTCGCGACCTGTGTCCGCATCCGGAGCGGAAGGTCGCCTTTCCGGGGAGAGCGGCGGTTCTCACAGCCGTCGCTTCGTTGACCCCAAAGACAATGAATCCAAAAAACAATCCAAAGACGAACGCCTCGTTCGCCACCACGCTGGGCCTCGGACTTGCCGTGGCCGGAGCCATCGCCTTGACGCCCGCGGCCAACGCCGCGCTCACGATCACCAACGGCGATTTCGAGGACCTCTCCGGTTTCGTGCAGGCCGACCCGGGAACCAGCGCCGTCGTCACGGGCTGGTTTTCGGTGACCAGCGGCTCGTTCTGGCAAAACACCTGGCACGACACCCGTGACCCTGAAGTTCCCACGGACACCGAGTCCGGTTTCTCCGGCGAGGGCGCGGCGGCATTCTCGGGCGCGGCGGGAGATGGACAGGCTTCCGGCCTGAACGGGAGCTGGCTCTACCAAAGCATCGGCACGGCGGACGTCTCGCTCACGACCTTGCCCATCCAGTTCGACTGGGGCGACTTCGGAAATATCAATGGCGGCACGCGCGATCTCGGGATCACCGTGAGTGTCTTCGAATCGGACGGAACCTTCTCCGCCGGGAACGACGTCGATGTCAACGGCGCGAGCGGCGCGACGCTGCTCGACTCCGTGTCGTTCACCCTGCCGGCGAGCGGGCCAGCGTCCAAACTGGTCCTCGGCGAAGTGGCGACCCTGGATCTCACCGGCCACACCGGCGGCGAACTGTTCCTCCGGTTCAACAACTGGGACGGCGGCGCCGACACCCCGTGGCTCATGCTCGACAACGTGTCGATCGTTCCCGAGCCCTCGATCGCCCTGCTGGGCGGCCTGGGAGTCCTGAGCCTGCTCCGCCGCCGGCGCTGATCCTGGGATTCACCCCGAGCCGGAGTGGCGCGCGATTTCGCGGCGCCGCTCCGGCTTTTTCCGCCCCGTCCCGCCAGGGTACGCGGCGGCCGCTCCCATTCCCGTTTTCCCAAAACCTCATGAAAGCCCGACTTTCCCTGTTTGCCGCCCTGCTTGCGGCTCCGTCGCTCCACGCCGAGCTGCTCAGCACGGAAACCTTCTCCGCCTACCCGGCAGGCATGGCACTGCCCGCACAAGATCCCACCATCGCCGGCTACGTCGGCCCCTGGACGGGCGTCGCCTTCGGCAACGCTCCGCCGGCGGTCATCGCCGGTTCGCTCGCCTATGACGATCCCGCCTACGTGGCGGGCACCGGCCACCACGCCGGCAAAGGCGCGGACACCGCCGGCATCCAAGCCGGCAACAGCGGCCGCGTCGAGCGCCTGCTCGACGCGCCACTCGCGGTGGACAACACCACCACCGGCACGCTCTACCTGAGCTGGTTGTTCCAAACGGGGGACGAGAACGCCGCCGACAACCCGGACGTCTACCAAACCCTCGCCCTGTGGAACGGCACCGGCGCGACCGACACGCTGCGCGACTTCGAAGCCGGCGTGGCGAACGGCGACTTCCCCACGCCGAATTTCGGCTTCCGCGTGGACAACAACTCGCCGGTCGATCTCGGCATCCCACGCGACGCCGACGTGCACCTTTTCGTCGTGAAGTTCGTGCTGAGCGATGCACCCGCCGGCGACTCCGTCACCGTCTGGCTCGATCCGGAACTCGGAGCCGGCGAGCCGGAAGGCGGCATGACTCTCGCCGACCGGGACATCGCCTTCGACCGTCTGGTGCTCTCCGACTACGCCAGCAATTCCTCCGCGTGGGACGAGATCCGCTGGGGCACCACCTTCGACAGCGTGACCATCGAGTCGTTCCTGCCCGCGGTGCCGGTCTTCGAATCCCAGCCGGGCGAATACGTCGGCTTCGTCGGCGACACCGTGACCCTCTCCGCCTCGGCCCCGGCGGACCCCGAACCCGAGTATCTGTGGGAGTTTTCCGAGAACGGCGAGGACGGATGGGAAGAGATCGAGGGCGCGACCTCGAGCGTCCTCCAGATCCCCGCCGCTCCCTACAGCGCGAACGGCTACTACCGAGCGGTGGCGACGAATGAAAATGGCTCGGCCACCAGCGACCCGGCGCTCGTGGACCTCATCTTTCCCGCGCCGACCATCACCCGCCAGCCGTCGTCGGTTTTCGCGGAAGAAGGCTCGACGGCGGAGTTCTCCGTCGAAGCAACCGGCATCGGCACGCTCACCTACCAGTGGTTCAAGGATTTCGAGGAACTCGAGGGCGAAACATCGCCATCGCTCGTCATCGAAAATGTCGGGCCGGATCACGCCGGCCAATACTCCGTCGACATCCTCGACCACGCCGCCGAGGACCATGGGGAAGCAGCCACCTGGGCCTCCTCCGTCATCGTCACCCTCGAGATCATCGAGCCGTGGGACGGACTGGTGAGCCACGACCCGTTCGACACCGCGGCGGGATATGCGGCCGGCTCGCTTGCCGACCAGGATCCGGGAATCCCCGGCTACGACGGGCCTTGGGCGATCACCGACGGCTTCGGGCCGATCTCTCCGATCATCACGGAAGACTCGCTGACCTATCCCGATCCTCTCTATCTCGGATCAAGCGGAGCCAAAGCCGGCACGCCGGCCGACATGGAGGGCATCAACGCCACGAATTCCGGCCGCGTCGGACGTCCGTTCAGTTCCCAGCTGATGGTCACGGACGCCACGACCGGCACGCGCTACCTGAGCTGGTTGTTCCGCTCCGGAATGGAAAACGCGGCGCCGAATCCCCAGGTCTATCAGACGCTGGCACTCTTCAACGGGCCGCTGGGCACCGACGGCAACCGCGACTTCGAAGCCGGCATCGCCATCGGCGCGGCGGACTTCAACACCACGAACTTCGCCTTCAAGGTCGACAACAACACCGGCATGGTCGGGAATCTCGGCGTTCCCTCGGACTCCAACGTCCATCTGTTCGTCGCGAAATTCGAACTCAGCGACGAGCCCGGTGGTGACAGCGTGACCGTCTGGATCGATCCCGCCCTCGGCGGCGGCGAGCCGGAAGGCGGCGTCACCGTGACCGGCGCGGACCTGCTGTGGGATCGCCTCGCCCTCTCGGACTACGCCAGCGATTCCTCGACTTGGGATGAAATCCGCTGGGGCAGCACCTTCGACAGCGTGACGCTCAATCCGGATGGCTCCAACGACTTCCCCTCGTGGATCGCCCTCTATCCGGGCGTCGGCGCGCAAAACGGCTTCGGCGACGATCCGGACGGCGACGGCCTCGTCAACGGCCTCGAGAGCTTCCTCGGCACCGACCCGAGCGCCGCGAACGCCGGAGCGGTCTCCGAAGTGGCCGTCACCGGCGGCACCCTCAGCTTCCAGCACCCGCGGAATCCGTCCCCGCCGGCCGATGTCGCCGCCAGTTACCAGTGGTCGCGCGATCTCGGCACCTGGCACGACGACGGTGCGAGCGATGATGGCACGACGGTGAGCTTCACCGCGAGCCAGGAACCGGGCACGACCACCGTCACCGCGGCGGTTTCCGGCGCGCAGCCCGCGAAGCTTTTCGTCCGCCTCCGCGCCTCCAGCGCGCCCTGAGGGTTTACGCACCAGCGGAACGCTGCGCCCGCCTCGTTTGGGGTTTCTAGGGGTGGGCGCAGCAGACCGCCGCTCCATGTACTTTTCCCGATAATGACGCGTCTTCCGTTCACCGCCCGAGTTCCCACGCCCGCGCTTCTGGCCGCGGGCTTTTTGTTCACCCACCCGCTCCACGCCGAGCGGCTCAGCGATGAGCCGTTCGCCGGTTACACCGCCGGAGCCGAGCTGCAATCCGCCGGAAATCCCGCGGTCCCCGGTTACACCGGCAGCTGGACCGAAATCGATTTCGGCGACGCCGAGCCGGTCGTGACCGCCGGCTCGCTGGTTTATCCGGACCCGGCCTACCTCGGGTCCGGCGGCGACCGCGTGGCTAAGGCGGCCGACACCGGTGGCATCGCTTCCGGCAACAGTGGGCGCGTCTTCCGGCTGCTCGACGCGTCCTTGGCGGTGGACGATGCCACCACCGGCACCCGCTACCTGAGCTGGCTTTTCCAGACGGGAAACGAGAACGCCGCGCCTGATCCGGCGGTCTATCAGACGCTCGCGCTCTACAACGGCAGCACCGCGGACGCGCACCGCAGCTTCGACGCCGGCATCGCCAGCGGCGACTTCGCGACCCCGGACTACGCCTTTCGCGCCAACAACAGCGCCTCGCTGCGACGAAACCTCGGCGTTGCCCGGGACGCGGACGTCCACCTGTTCGTCGCGAAGTTCACCCTCGGCGAGGCGAACGACGCGGACAGCGTCACCGTCTGGATCGATCCCCCGCTCGGCGGCGGGGGCGACCCGGCCGGCGGCGTCACGGTGAGCGGCATCAACCTCCGCTTCGACCGCCTGGCCCTCTCGGATTACGCCAGCAACTCCTCCGCCTGGGACGAGATCCGCTGGGGCACCACCTTCGACAGCGTGACGCTCGCCCCGCCGGTGCCGGCTTTCGTCAAGCAGCCGTCCGGCCACACCGGCTCGGTGGGCGACGCGGTCATGCTCGTCGCCCAAGCCAGCGGAAACCCGCCGCCCGCGCTGCAGTGGGAGCATTCATCCGATGGCGGGGACCACTGGGAGCCGCTGCCCGGCGAGACCGCCGCGACTCTTGAAATCCCCGCCGCGCCCCATGCGGCGAACGGCTTCTACCGGATCGTCGCGACCAACGCCAACGGCACGACCGTCAGCGAAACCGCGGAAGTCCGCCTCGCGTTCCCCCCGCCGCGGATCGTCGAGGAGCCGAAGCCCCTCGGCATCGAACCGGGCGGCGACGCCACCTTCAACGTGACCGCCACCGGCCTCGGCAACCTCACCTACCAGTGGCGGAAAAACGGCGTGGACCTGCCGGGCGAAACCGCGCCGACCCTGAACTTGTCGGGCGTGACCGAGGACGACCTCGGCGCGTACTCGGTGCGCGTCACCGATGACGCCGCCACCGCGGAATCGCTCCCCGCCACAGCGAGCGTCACGCCCGCCGCCCTGCTGATTTTCGGCGATCTCGACGGCTACCAAAGCGGACTGACCTACCGGCTCTATGACATCCAGGAGCCGATCGAGCGGCTCCACCCGCTCGTCCCCGGCCAGACGCCGAACGTGGACGAAAAGCGCGACACGATCGACTGGACCGGCAGCGCGGCCTTCTCCGGCCACACCGGCCAATTCATGGTCGAGGCCGTCGCCGAGCTTTTCGTCCCGGCGGCCGGCATGCATGACTTCCGCCTGACTTCCTCGGACGGCTCGCAGTTATGGATTGGAGATGAGTTGGTGATCAACCACGACGGCGAGCACGAGCCGACGGCGGAGACCGGCAGCGCCACCCTCGCCGGCGGCCTCCACCCGCTGCGCGTCCGGTTTTTCCTCAACACCGGCACGCCGGCGCTCAAGCTCGAATGGCGGCCCGAGGGCGAAGACCAGTTCGCGGTGGTGCCGGAATCGCACCTGCTCACGCCGTCGTTCGTCACGCGGGTGGTCGCTCCCGGAAAGAAGAACATCATCAAGCCCGGCGACGGCACCCGCCCGGGGAACGGCGCGCCGCTCGTCTCGGTGCATCCGGAATGGGAAGTCCACACCATCCGCCCGCCCGGATTCAATCCGAAGGTCGGCGCCCTGGCCGTGCATCCGGACGGACGCTTGTTCGTCGCCACCTTCGAGCCGAACCAGGACAACAACAGCGGCCAGCCCGCCACGCCGAACGGCAGGATCTGGGCGCTGACCCACACGGACGGCAACGACCCGGCAGCCGTCGGCGTGACCGAGGTGGCGAACGGCCTCTTCGAGCCGGCCGGCATGACTTTCGTCGGCGACACGCTTCACGTCAGCCAGCGGCTCGAGGTGACGCGGCTCCTCGACGACGACGGCGACGGGTTCTACGAAACGCACCAGCGGGTCGGCGGCGGCTGGGAGTCGAACAACTATCACATGTTCCACTTCGGCCTGATCGAGCGCGACGGCTTCGCCTACTCGACGCTCTCGACCTCGATCATCTTCAGCTACAACGGCCTGAACGGCCCGAATCCGCCGAATCGCGGGACCTGGGTCCGGACGAATCTCGCGACGGGAAAAGTCGACTACCTCGCCGGCGGCCTGCGCACGCCGAATGGCATCGGCTTCGGCCCGGACGGCGACATTTTCCAGACCGACAACCAAGGCTCGTGGCAGCCGGCCTCGCGGCTCAACCACCTGCGCGAAGGCCACTTCTACGGTCACTACAACAACACCGAGGACGGCGGGGCGCCGAGCCTGCACTCGGACAAACCCGTGACTCCGCCAGCGGTCTGGCTGCCGCAAAATGAAATCTCGAATTCGCCCACCCAGCCCTTGCTCATCCCCGAAGGCCATGACTTCGCCGGTGACATGCTGGTCGGCGAGCTCACCCTCGGCGGCATCCGCCGCGTCTCGCTGGAGAAGGTGCGCGGCGAGTGGCAGGGCGCGGTCTATCGCTTCACCCAAGGCTTCGAGGCCGGCGTGAACCGCATCGAGTGGGCGCCGGACGGCTCGCTCTACGTCGGCTGCATCGGAGCCACCGGGAACTGGTCGTGGAACGGCACCACCCGCGGACTCCAACGGCTCAGCCGGAAACCGGGCGCGGCGGAAACTTTCGAGATCGACCGGGTGGAGGCCACACCCGATGGCTTCCGCATCCGCTACACGAAACCCGTGCCCGCGGCGACGCTGGAAGACCCCGCGAACTTCGGGGTCAAACAGTGGACCTACCAGCCGAGCCAGGACTACGGCGGAGCGAAAATCGGACTGGAGACGCTGCCGGTCGCCTCGAGCGCCGCCGCGGCCGATCGCCGGAGCGTGGAGCTTTCCATCCCCGGCCTGAAGGAAGGTCACGTCGTCCATTTGAAATCGGACCTCGTCTCGGAATCCGGCGAAGCGATTTGGTCGAGCGAGGCTTGGTACACGCTCAACGCGATCCCCGGCGGGCCGGAAAACAGCGCATCTCCACCACTCCCTGCTCCAGCCCGTCGGCAGTCGCGGTGACGCGGATCGGGCCTTCGCCCGAGGTGGCGCGGATGATGGCGACGGCCTTGCCTTGGAAAACCTGGCGCTCGCCGCTGTGGAAGGACTCGTGGCTGGTGATGGAACCGCTGTCCATGGCGACCAATTTTCCGGAGCCCCCGACGCGGACCTTCACCTTGTGGGAGGCGTCCGGAACGAGCACACCGTCCTTGTCCACGACCCGGATCGAGAGGTGCGCGACGTTTTCGAAGCCCGGCTCGAGCGTGGCGCGGTCGGATTCGACGACCACCTTCGCCGGTTCGCCGGCGGTCTTGAGTTCGTCCACGGCGACTTCCTTGCCATCGCGGCGGGCGACCGCCCGGAGCGTCCCGGCCTCGTAGGGCACTTTCCACGTCACCGCCTGGTCCTCGCGCACGCTTTTGGTTCCGAGCGACCTGCCGTTGAGGAACAACTCGACCGCGCCGGCGTTGGTGTAGATCTCGACGTCCTGCTCGCCCTCCTTTTCCGGGTTCCAGTCCGGGAAGAGCACCTGGCGGCGCTTCCACTCGACCACCTCGTAACCCGGGTCCGGCGGGGTGGCCTCCGTCTGGTCGATGCGGCGGAAGATTCTCACCATCGGCGTGTCGCTCCACCAGCTCATCCGCTCCCAGCCGCGCGGATGGGGTTCGCCGGTGCGGTCGAGCAGGCCGGCGTTGAAGGTGGTGACGGGCCAGGTCCGCGCCTCGCCGAGGTAGTCGATGCCGCACCAGAGGAATTGCCCGGCGTGCTGCGGGTTGTCACGGCAGTGGCGCCAGACGCGCAGCTCGTGGCCCTGTTCGGTGCCGACGATCTTGCGCTCGGGCTTGTCCTTCCACGCCTCGAGCAGCTCTTCGTCGCGGTAGTTCGTGCCGATCACGTCGAGCAGGTCGGCCAGGCCGTTGTCGTAGTCGTGCGTCGTGTTCGGGCGGAAAAGCGCCTGCGTCACCGGCCGCGTCGGGTCTTCCTCGTGGCAAACGCGGACGAGGTCGGCGAGGATCCGCTTCGCCTTCGCCGCGTCGTGGGTGTCGCGGATCTCGTTGCCGACGCTGTAGAGGATCACCGAAGGGTGGTTGCGGTCGCGGCGGACCATCGCCCGCAGGTCGCGCTCCCACCAGTCCTCGAAGTGCTGGTGGTAGTCGTGCGGGTTTTTCCCGCGGGTCCAGCAGTCGAAGGCCTCGTCCATGACGAGAAAGCCGAGCGTGTCGCAGAGATCGAGGAACCCCGGGTCCACCGGATTGTGGGCGGTGCGAATGCCATTCACGCCGAGATCCTTGAGCTTGCGCAAGCGCCGCTCCCACACGGCCAGCGGCACCGCCGCACCGACCGCGCCGCCGTCGTGGTGCAGGCACACGCCCTTGAGCTTGAGGTTCACGCCATTGAGCCAGAATCCGGTGTCCGGACGGAACTCGGTGTGGCGGATACCGAAGGGAACCTCCACGCGATCCACCGCC
Source organism: uncultured Verrucomicrobiales bacterium (assembly GCA_965651855.1). Classification (GTDB taxonomy): domain Bacteria; phylum Verrucomicrobiota; class Verrucomicrobiia; order Verrucomicrobiales; family Akkermansiaceae; genus Luteolibacter. The sequence goes on along the minus strand of CBFGTW010000023.1, from coordinate 1,257 downwards.
ATCCCGCCGCGCATCACCGCCACCTCGAGCCGGTAGAGCCGCGGCGTTTCCACGCTCCAGAGCTGCGGGCGCGGCACCTCGATGCGAAGCTTGCCGCCGGCCGCCGTGGCGCGTGCGACCTCCGCGCCCCCCGGCTCCAGCAAGCGCGCGCGCACCTCCGCCCCGGCGGCGGCTTCCGAAACCTCCACGGTCGCCTCGACCACCGCGTTCTCCGCATCGACCCCCGGCGTGGTGACGAAAACCCCGTGCGGCACCACGTGCGCGGCGTCCGCCGAAACCAGCCGGACATGCCGGTAAATCCCCGCTCCGGCATACCAGCGCGATGCCGGTTGTCGCGAAGTGTCCGCCTTCACCACCAACAGATTCTTGCCGTCCTCGAGCCGGCCGGTGAGGTCACAGCGGAAACTCGTGTAGCCGTACGGCCAGCCGCCGACCCGCTTGCCGTTCAGCCAAACCTCGCTGTCCTCCATCACCCCGTCGAATTCCACCCATACCGCGCCGCGCCCGACAGGTGCGTCGAATTCCCGCCGGTACCATGCCACGCCCGTCGGCAACCACGCACCGGCACCACCTGCCGCGGCGTCCTCGCGGAACGGCCCGGCGATGCTCCTGTCGTGCGGCACGTCCACCCGCTGCCACGCGGAGTCGTCGTAGCCCGGCTTCTCCGCACCGGCGGCCTCGCCTTGGCGAAACGCCCAGCCCTCGTCGAGGGAAACCACTTCGCGCGCCGCGACCACGCCGATCCAGAGCAGAAGAAACAGGATGGGTTTCATCCGGCCATTCCGCACCGCAGCGCGCCCACGGCCAATCCCCCGTTGCGGTGATCGCTGTCCCACGACAAGGAAGGCGCGGACCGTTGCCGGCCCGCGCCTTCGCGAAAGTCATTCCCCCCTTGATGCGGTCGGCCGCATGGCCTTGCACGTCTCCCCCCGGATTCGGACAAGTGCGGACTCCCACCAGGAAATGCGGGCCGCCCTCCCCCCGGACAGCGGCCGTTCTTTCGCTGGACCTTCAATAAGGTCGGATAATCCGCAATTTCCAGACTTTTTTTGAACGCCTCGCTTTCATCGGGGTCTAAGGCGCCCCGCGCCCCGGGCCTCACGCCGTGAAACGAGCCCGCCGGGTTTTCAGATAAATCGTTTAATTCGCAGCTTGACGCTGTGGAGGCGGCTCGCTTGGCTACGCAACGCAAGCAGATGTCCTCCCCGAGTTCCGCGAAGGAGCCGGGGTGGCCGTCAGGCGTGCGGCCCCGAATCC
>CBFGTW010000022.1:0-43773 GCA_965651855.1 uncultured Verrucomicrobiales bacterium | reverse complement strand
ACTCATCACTCGCATGCGCTGCCCTTACTGTCAGACGCCGCTGATGGCCACGGCGGGCGAATGCCCTTCGTGCCGGTTGAGCTTTCCGCGGACGGCCCAGTTGCTGGGGGCGGTGCCGCGGCTGTCGGCTCCGGTGGCGGACACGGCCGGCTGCCTGCCGGCGAAGAGCCAGGCGCGGCTGAAGCGCCGCATCGCGGACATGCGCCGCCAGTTCCCGCAGCTCGTGATGCAGGTGGTGGTGCATCATTTTCCCGCCGAGCATCCGTTTCCAATGCATGTCTTTTGGTTGTTCAACGCCGGCAATTTCGGCGGCGACAGCAGCCGCGGAAAAAACTGCCATGTCATCCTCCTGGCGGTGGACCCCGGCCGCCAGGAAGCCGCGATCATGCCCGGCTATGGCCTGGAGCCGATGCTTCAGGAATCCGCGCTCGACCACCTGCTCGAACTCGCCGAGCCGGCGTGGGAAAGCGGCCGCTGGGCGGATGGCATCGAGCGCGTCCTGGACGGCCTGGAACAACTGCTCGCCACGGTCTCGGTGCCACAGGAAACCACGCCGGCCGGAGATTTCTAACCCTATCTAACCGAACGCCCGAAGGAAGCCGACTTCGAGTGCCAAGCCTTCCGACGCGTTCGTTTCGAGCGTCCGGCGCAGCGAGTCGAGCGCCTCCATCCGCTGGAGCAGCCGGAGTTCCGTCTGGTTCGCGGCGACCTTCCCGAGCACGTCCGCGGCATCCGGGAAGTCGAGGCCGCCGGAGCCGGTTTTCACGCGGAGCAGGTCGGCCATCCACGCCATGAGAAGGTCGAAGAGCCGGTTGCGCGCGTCCAGATACTCGGCCTCGGCGGCAGCCTTGTGGAAATCCTCGCGCTCCTTGAGCCACGACCCGTCGGTAGCGTCGCGGTACGCCGCGGACTCTTCCTTGGCGGCGGCCTTCGCGGCTTCGTCTGCCGACTCCCGGTGGCGGGCGAGGAAGGAAGTGAAGACCGCCTTGAGATGCAGGGCGGCCACCGGCGTGCCGAATCCGCGGCTGGCCGCGTGGTTCAGCGCATCGACCAGTTCCGCGCCGCCATCGGCCAGCAGCGGCCGGCCGCCGAGCAAGGGCAGGCGGACGCAGCGGGACAGGATCGTCGGCAGCAGGCGCTGCGGATTCGCCGTGAGCAGCAACAGCAAGGTGTGCTGCGGCGGTTCCTCGAGCGTCTTGAGAAAGGCGTTCGCGGCTTGGTCGTTCATGCGGTCCGCCTCGACCAGCACGCCCACTTTCGTCGCTCCGCCCGGCGCGGCGAGGTGGAGCGTCTGCTCGAGATTGCGGATCTCCTCCACGCCAATGCGGCGCGATTTCATCCGCGGGCGGATCACGCGCACCCAGCCGCTCTCGAGCTCGTCGAGCGGTGGGGTCTCGACTTTCACCGGCTCGCCGAAGAGGTCCGCGCCGGCCGCTTGCCCGCCGCCATTGACGAGCTGGATCAGCCGCGCGGCGAGGTTCTCCTTTCCGCTGCCAACGGCCCCGCTGATGAGAAAGGCATGCGCGAGCCGGCCGCGTCCGTGGGCGGCGGCGATCATCTCGTAGGCGTGGTCCGCGGTGTATGCCATGGCCGCGGCATCGTCGCCGGTCGACGCGGCGGTGCAACCCGAAAGCGGCGTCGCATCCTCCCGCCGCCGATTGTCTTCTTGTCCGCGCCGCCACGCCCGCTAGCCTCGCGGATCATGAAACCGGTCATCCGATTGCTGGGCCTGCTCTGCGTTTTCCTCACGTCCGGCGGCCCCGCGTTCGCCGAGGAGAAACCACTCGAGGTGCTGATCGTGACGGGCGGTTGCTGCCATGACTACGAGTTCCAGTCGCAGGCCATGGTCGAGGGCATCGGCGTCCACACACCCGCGAAATTCACTGTGATCAACGAAGGCGGCGACGGCACCCGCGCCGAGATTTCCCTCTATGAAAACCGCGACTGGGCGAAGCCCTTCGACGTGGTGATTCACAACGAGTGTTTCGCGGACACCGCGAACGAGCGCTACATCCGCCGGATCACCTCCGCCCACCGCGCCGGGACGCCGGCCGTCGTCGTCCACTGCGCGATGCACACCTACCGAGCCGCCGAGTTCGACGAGTGGCGGCGCTTTCTCGGCGTCACCAGCCGCCACCACGAGCACCAGAGCCGCTACCCGGTGAAGGTGGAAATGCCCGACCACCCGGTGATGAAGGATTTCCCCGCCGATTGGACCACGCCGATGGACGAGCTCTACATCATCGAGAAGCTCTGGCCGAAGACCACCGTCCTCGCCACCTCCAAGAGCGAGAAAACCGACAAGGAACAGCCCGTCATCTGGACCAACGACTACCACGGCACCCGCGTCTTCGGCACCACCTACGGCCACACCAACGACACTTTCAGCGATCCCGTCTTCCTCAAACTCCTCGCCGACGGCGTGAAATGGGCGGCAGGGAAAGAGTGAGGCCTCCCGCAAGGAGCGGCGGACTCCGATCCGCCGAGACGATGAAGCCGCGCCTCGGCGCTTCCCATCGGCCTCACATTGGCCCGAGCAATTCGGAGATCGCCCCTCCCCGCCCGCTCCCGCTCACCCTCCGCAACCTCACCCGCCGTCGCCTCAACAACGCGCCCGCTGGCGCATCAAGAGTGGCGCTCGGCACTGCGCCCACAGGCGCCTCGCGGTCACCAAGCCGAGCGGTCCGACAGAGTCCAAACGGCAAACCAACCATGAATCGATGTCTAGCACCGGTTCCAGCCTGCCCTGGTCATCGCACTCTCACTCCACGAGGAAGACCTTCAGCCGGTAGAAACGCTGGCTCGCCGGCGGCGTGTCGTCCTGAATCCGCAACCGGCCGTTGGCGTCGGGCGTCGCGGCATGAATCGCGGAGTTGAACAGGACGACAGGATCCGACCAATCGAGCAGGTTGTCGGTGCGCTCGACCTGATAGATGATATCGAATCGCGCCGGATCGAAGGAGAAACCGAAGCCCAACCCGCCGTCGTGCCATTCGAGCACGGGCGGATCCATCATCGCATCCCGGCTGTCGGCGCCGAGGGCGTATCGCAGCAAGTTCCGCGCGCCGTCGGCGAAGGGAGAGGCATCCGGGGCGGACACCTCCGGATCGGCGAGTTCGTCCTCGCTGAAGACGCCGCGTTGCCAGCTGGCGTAATGGGTCGGCGCGCCACCGATGCGAATCTCGAGAATTTCGGCCGGAACCTCTTCCGTTCCAAAATCGAAGGTGGTCGCGCTTCGGGTGAGGTTCGCATTGGACAGCACCGACCAACTCCGGCCGTCGTGAAAGTGCGTGCCCGCGGTGTCCGGCCGGAAAACCAGCGGCCTGGAGTCGATGATCGCGGTCCGCCAATCTGCTCCGGCCGGCAGCATGAGGCCACCGCGAAATATATCTCCTGGCTGGGGTTCCGCGACGTCGAGATAGATGTGCAGCGCGGCCAAGGGCGAAACCAACGTCCGCGTGGCGATGGTGGCGGCGGCGTCATGACGAGCCGCGAGCTCCGCCTCGAGCGAACCGGAGAGAGAAGTCGTCGTGAGAATGCCGATGTCCGGCGCCAGCCGGCCGTTCCCGGAAACCGCGCCGCATGATCCGGTTCCGCGGAGAACCGCTCCCTCGGAAAGATCCACATCACTCGCCAAGCGGCCCCGCAGGTCGAGCGTGCCGGCGGAGACCACGACAGGCGCGGCGTGGCCCGGGCTGTCGGTTCCGACCGCAAGCGTGCCCTCGCCGGTTTTCGTCCAGCCGCCGGGACCGGACAGGGCGCCTGCCAGATCAAGGCGGTTGCCCGCCCCTTCGACGTGCAGATGGGCGGGCTCCGGAAAGACGATCGGATTGGTGATCACGCTGCGGTTCGCGCCGGCTCCGGGATCATGGCGCAGCGCGCCGGGCGAGTTCGCCGCGCCCGGACCCGCGAGCAAGAGCGGCCCGCCGAAGGTGTGGGTGCGCGGGTTGGCGAACGGGCCGGTGGAGTAGAGCCGGAGCTGCCCGCCGGATTCGACTTCGATTGATGCCGACTGCAGTGGAACCGCCGATTCGGTGACCTTCAGCACGCCTTCGCGGACGACCGTCGCGCCGGACCAGAGTTTCCCGTCGCCAGTGAGCGATGCGGTTCCGGGGCCCGTCTTGACCAGCCCGCCCGGGCCGGTCCAGCGACCGCGGAGACGGAGCGCGCCGTATTCGGGATCGCCGTTGGGATGATCCACTTCCAGCAGCAGGTCCGATGTTAGATAAACATCCGACGACAGATCGAGTTCCGCCCAGCCGGCTCCGCTACCGTTGACATGAAGACTCGGCCCGTCCGGCGAATCGAAGGTCAGGACGTGGTTCGGGTCCAGCGACCGCAGCCGGTTGCGGAACGGGTTTTCCGGGTGGTTGAACTCGATCCGGCCGATGGTGACCGCCTGTCCGAGATCGATGTTGCGATTCGATCCGGCCGGCGCCGCGATCCGTGCTCCCTCGCCGGCCCCGTCCGGGAACGGCGGTGGGTTCCAGTTTTCATCCGAGTTCCAGACGCCGTCTCCCGCAGGGAGAAACTCGGCGAAGTGCGGGAGCGTCGAGAAGCTCTCCTCCTGCAAGGCGCTCCAGGTGCCGTCCGACAGCCGGGCGCGCGCCTTCACCAGCAACCGGCCGTCCACCACGACCGGCGCCAAATAGATATCACTTTCCGGAGACGGGTCGCCACTCGTCGGTTCGCGCGGGTCGCTGCCGTCGAGCGTGAAATGAACAAGACCGAGCGGCGCGTGCATCGCCAGCCGTCCGGTGCCGTCCGGCTGCATCGTCAGCTCGAAGCGCGGTGCGTCGTGGGGCGGGAAAAGTTGGTTGGCCCGGAGTTCCTGGAGCAGGCCGCGGCTGTCGGTGGTGCTGTGGATGATCGGCAGGTGGTGGTTGACGATGTTGTCCTGCTCGACGAGCCAAGAATCCTCGCGGGTGAAATAGATGCCGCCGGGCGATCCGGCATGGGGAGCGGGCGGGTAGGCGTCGTGGTCGCGGTTCGTCAGCGGGCTCGGCTGCTGGACGGTGCTGCCGTAGGGCGTCTTGGCCTGCACGTCGCCCCAGCGTGCGGATTCCGCGACGATCGCCTTGTCGATCCGCGAGGCGAGGTCGAGGTAACGGTTGCGGCTGCCGTCGAGGCTCAGGGCTCCGGGGTTGATGAAATGCCGTTGCACGCGATCCGCGAACAACAAGCGGAATTCCGGGTTGAGCCGCAGCCGCTGGAACAAGGTGCCCGGCGAGTGGCTGCCCGGGTTCGAGTTGTAGCGGTTCCAGGAAAACTTATCGAGGGCGATCTCCTGGTCCCAGACGAAGAAGCGGAACTTGCCGTCGCCGCTGGCGGCATTCGCGGCGGCATAACCATTCTTGTGCGGCCAATCCTCCGCATCCGCGTAAAAATGCAGCAACATGTAATCGGCGAAGTTCTCCAGATCGAGATATGCCTGGATCGCCGCGTATCCCGCGGGCGAGGCAATGTCGGCCGACTGGGCGAGCGCCATCATTTGCGTCCATCGCGGCGTGCCTCCCGCGAAGTCCGCGTTCACTTCCCAATGCTCTTCTTCGCCGCCGAGGTGATCGGCGAAAAAGTCGTCCTCGAGCCGCTCGGTCAAATCGTGAAGACCGAAATACAAGCCGTTCACATACAGGTGCACGAATCTCCCGTGACTGCTCGGCTGCCCCATTTCGGCGAAGCTCCGCTTCATCCACACATCCCGGAGATATTGCGAGTCGTTCGGCCGGTAGCGGGCGGGATCCCAGCTCACGAGCCCCCAGCTGTCGGTGAAGCAGGCGCGGAGGACGAGCTTGTTGAAGCGGTCGACCGGCGAGTCCGGAAACAACGGAAAGCGCAGCTTCGCCGGCCCGACGGCCGAGCTGAAGGTGAGTCGCAGCGAATGTTTCTGCATCCGCGCGGGCCGACGGCTCGCGTTGCCGTGGACCTCCACCTTGCAGTCGGTCTGGAAGCCCGGCGAGCCGTCCGGCAGGAGATATTCCACCGAGCATTCCTTTTCCACCCGTTCGAGCGGACTCGCGTAGATACCTCCCGGCGGGACGATGAAGTCCGCCATCGGCAGGGTGATGCTCACGCTCGGGATATCCAAAAGCGCCTCGCGGATGCCATAACCGGGAAGCGCCCCATCCACCACGCGCGGGTCCATCTCGTAGTCCGCGGGCACGACGGTCCCGGCGTCGGAGCTGAATCCCCAGTCGGCCGGCCAGCCCGGCGGATCGGCCGACTGGAGCGCGACGTGATCGACGAAGATATAACTATGTGTCACGGCGGGCAGCGAAAGCCAGCCTTCGCGGAAAGCGGCCGCGCGGACGTGACCGGTCGTTGCCACCGGGATCGCTTCACCGGAGAACCACTCGCCGCGTCCCGCGTCCGGTTTCGTCCCGTCCGTCGTGTAGCGGATCGCCGCGCCGGGCGTGGGCGAGGCCAGGTGAAGGGCGAACGGCTCGTCGTGGAAACCGCGCGGCACCGAAAACACCGGCGGCTCGACCACACCTTCGTAGCCTGCGCCATTCGCGCCTCCGGGGGTGGGAGTCGCGAAATAGCGCAGCTCCCCCGTGGTGGAATCGCGGCCGAACGAAATGTCCGCGAACTGCGGCGGAAACAGCGGCGCGAACGCATCCTCCACAAGACCGTCCGGCCGGACGAGCGCGAGATACTCCCCGCCGGCCGAGAGGCGGAAGCTGGCGTGGAGGGCGCCTTGCGGATCGAGCCCGTCCCTGCCCGAAGCGAAGACGACCAGATACCCACCGGCGGGCACCGTCACCGGAGGAAAGATCCACTTTCCCATATCTTGAAGGCTGTCGGTGAGGCGATAACCTTCCAAATCCACCGGTTCGGAATTCGGATTATGAATCTCAAGCCAATCCTCGCGGGAGCCGAAGCCGTCGCGGATGCCGGTGTCGTTGCTCGCGAGGAATTCACTGATCCGCAGCGGCAGCAGGATCGACGGCCGGCTCCGTGGATCGAGTGGATCGGTTCCGTGGGCGATTTCGGTCGCATCGTCGTATCCATCCCCATCCGAATCCGCGAGGAGCGGGTTCGTGCCGTGGGTTTGCACCTCGTCGCCGTCCGGAAGGCCGTCGCCATCGCTGTCCGGATCGAGGGGATCGGTTAAATAAACATTCACCTCGTCTCCATCGGTGAGGCCGTCTCCGTCGGTGTCCGGATTCACCGGCGAGGTGCCGCGGGCAAATTCACCGGCATGGTCGAGGCCGTCGCCGTCCGGGTCGTCGCCCGGCTCGGGGTCGAGGCTGCCGAAGTGAAACAACTCCCAGGAGTCGTCCAGACCGTCGCCATCCGCATCGTCGATGACCATGAGCGTGAAGATCCGCTCGACCCATCCGCCGGCCGCGTCGGTGGAGCGCACGCGTATGGAGAGTTCGTCGCCCGGTTGGCGGTCGTCGGCGTGGCGCGCGAGTAGCAGGCGGTCGCCCTCGATCTCGAAATCCGCGTTCGCCGCCGATCCCGGGCCATCGACCAGTTGATAGGTGAAGGTTTCACCGGGCGTCGGGTCGTCGGTCTGGAAAATGCCGACGACGCTGCCCTCGACCGCGGTGCGCGCGACGGTGGCCGAGGAAAGCCACAAGTCCACGGGAGGCTCCGCATTTGCCGGCGCTCGGACTTCCAAGCCGTTCACCACCATGAACTGGACGTGCACACCCGCGGCCTCGGAGAACGGCGTGTAGCGGACAAGGACGTCCGCGCCATCCCCGGCGGTGAACTCGAAATTCACCGTCGACGGCAGCTCCGCGGGGTCCGGTTCCGCGCTACCGTCGTAGGTCGCCGGCGAAGCGGGACTGCCGCTGGGCGTGCTGTCGCTGATGCGAAACCCGCCCTCGATCCCGGTGAAGGTGTTTCCGCCGTCGGTGGAAATCTCCACGCCAAAGCGGGTGTGGATGTGCTCGGTGTCGTGGTGGTAAGAACGGTAGGCGTAGGTCCCGGCCGGCAAGCCCGCGAAGCGGAACACGAGCCGCGTGGGCGTGCCGCTCGCGCCGTCGAAGTTTCCGTTTCCACCTTCGCTCGTGCGGGTGTCGGCGCCGATCCAATCGGTCAGCAGGTCGATCTTCGCGCCCTGCCAGTTCGCGTCGAACGACGCCGCGCGGTCAATCATCTGCTGCACGGAGTTCGCGGTCGTATCGGGCCAGGAAACCTGGAGGGAAACGGTCGTGCCGAAGGCTTGGTAGTCGCGCGGAGCGAGGAAATCGACGGAGACCTCATGCCGCGCATCATAAGGCTGGTAGCCCTCCTGAAGGTGCGGGCCGCCGTCCTGGCTCAGCGAGTTGAAGTCGATCAAGAGGTCCTCCCCGCGCGCCGGATGCAGAGCCAGCGCGATGGCGAGCAGCGGGAGAAAAACTCCCGGCGGATGGGAACGGTCGGGCGGCACGGGCGCGCGGGGCTTTTCTCCGCGACCGCCGGGACAGGCCGGCACTCGCGGATCTCCCATTCCACGCGAATCCCGCCGCACGGCAAGAAGATACCTCCACGTGCCGTTCCGGGTGGACAGGCGCGCGCGGTTCCCCTCCACTCACGCGCGCAGCCATGGCCGGCCACCTGTGCTTCGATCGGATCACCCGCCGCTTCGGGTCCTTCGCCGCCGCCTCGGACGTGACGGTGAAAATCCAGCGCGGCGAGATTTTCTCGCTGCTCGGCCCGAGCGGATGCGGGAAGACCACCCTGCTGCGGCTGGCCGCGGGCTTCGACCGCCCGGACCACGGTCGCGTCCTGCTCGACGGCCGCGACATCACGCCGCTGCCGCCCGACCGCCGGCCGGTCAACACAGTGTTCCAGAACTACGCGCTCTTTCCCCATCTCAGCGTGCGCGAGAACATCGCCTTCGGCCCGCGCATCGCGCGAAAATCGAAGGCCGCCGTCCGCGACGGCGTGGACCGCATGCTCTCGCTCGTGGATCTCGGCGCCCACGCCGACAAGAAGCCGGCGCAGCTTTCCGGCGGGCAGAAGCAGCGCGTCGCCATCGCCCGCGCGCTGGTGAACGAGCCGGAGGTCCTGCTGCTCGACGAGCCGCTCGCCGCGCTCGACCTCAAGCTCCGCCAGCGCCTGCTCGCGGAACTGCGGGCCATCCACCGCCAGATCGGCGGCACCTTCGTCTACGTCACGCACGACCAGGGCGAGGCGATGTCGTTCTCCCACCGGATCGCCGTGATGAACCGCGGGAGGGTCGAACAAGCGGGAACCCCGGAGGAGATCTACGGCAGTCCCCGTACTTCATTCGTCGCCTCGTTCATCGGCGACACGAACTTCCTGAGCGGCATGGCAACGGCGGGTGGCGAAATGTCTTGCGTCGTGGAAGTCGCCGGGCTGGGGCCGGTGAAAACCCGCGCCGCGGGCCCTGCCGCGGGCGAAATGCGGCTTTCGCTGCGGCCGGAGAACGTCGAGTTGCTCCGGAACCGGCCGGAGGTGAACGGCTCGAACGTTTTCCAAGGAGTGGTCGAGGAGACCGCCTTCTTCGGCTCGCACAGCCGCTGCACGGTGCGCTGCGGCGAGCTGCGGATCGTTTCCGAGTGCCGGGGCCTCGCGGCTCCGCCACCGGCCGGTGAACCGGTGTGGCTGCGGTGGGAGCCAGGCGACGCCTATCTGCTGGAGGAATGAACGAAGCCCCACGGAGCCGGGACGGCAGCGGCCAGTGGCTGGCGACGGCACCGAGCCTCGCATGGCTCGTGGTCTTCGTCCTCGTGCCGCTCGCCGTCGTTATCGCCGTTTCCTTCCGCCCCGCCCTGCCCGGCGGCGGCATCGGCGGTGGATGGAGCCCTGAGGCCTGGCACTCGCTACGGGATCCTTCGTACTTGAAACTCGCGTGGCGCACGCTGTGGATCTCCGCGGTCGTCACGGCGCTGTGCCTGGCCGCCGCTCTGCCGGTCGCCTACGCGATGGCGCGGATGTCCCCCCGCTGGCAGGCGCAGGTGCTGCTGCTGGTGATCGTGCCGTTCTGGACGAATTTCGTGATCCGGGTGTTCGCCTGGCAGCAGATGCTTCACGCCGAGGGTTTCGTGGCGGACGCGCTCCGGTCGATCGGCCTGCTCGGTGTGAACGAGCGGCTCCTCGGCGGCCCGTTCGCCGTGATCCTGGTGAGCGTTTACACCTATCTTCCGTTCGGCATCCTCGCGCTGTTCGCCGCGGCCGAGAAGTTCGACTATCATCTCCTCGATGCCGCGCGCGACCTCGGCGCGGGCGCATGGACTTCGTTCACGCGCGTGTTCGTTCCGGGCATCCGGCGGGGGTTGGCCACGGCGGCGGCCGTCATATTCATCCCGATGCTGGGTTCCTACGTCATCCCGGATTTGGTCGGAGGGACCGACACCCAGATGATCGGAAACCGCATCGCCCAGCGGAACTTCAGCGACCGCAACCTGCCGCAGGCCGCCGCGCTGTCGGCCGCGCTCACCCTGCTCGCGCTCGCCCCGCTGGCTCTCCGGAGAAAGGCGGTGGCTCGATGAAACGCAGCCGGTTTCCCGTCGCCGTCACGCTCGCGGTGTTGGCGTTCTTTTATCTGCCGATCGTCTTCCTGGTGGCGAATTCCGTCAACGCCTCGCGCTATGCGGCCAGCTGGCAGGGATTTTCCACCCGCTGGTACGAGAGACTGGCGGAGCGGCCGGACATGGTCGCCGCCCTCGGCACCTCGCTGCGGATCGCGCTGGTCTCCAGCTTCGCCTCGGTGGCTCTCGGGACCACGGCCGCCTTGGCGCTCCACCGCTACCGTTCGCGCCTGCAGGACGCGCACCGCGCGCTGGTCGCCGTGCCGCTGGTGCTCCCGGACATCCTGATGGGGATGAGCCTGCTGTTGTTGTTCGTCGCGATCGGAGCGGACTTGGGCGTCGCCACGATCACCTGCGCCCATGTCACGTTTTGCATGAGTTATGTCGCACTGGTGATGCTCGCCCGGCTGGAGGGCTTCGACTTTTCGCTGGTGGACGCCGCCCGCGATCTCGGGGCCGGGCGATGGCTGGCGTTCCGCAAGGTCACCCTGCCGCTGCTCGCGCCCGGCATGATCGCCGGCGGCTTGCTCGCGTTCACCCTCTCGATCGACGACTATGTCATCACTTATTTCGTGAAAGGCCCGGGGAGCGACACGTTGCCGACCTTGGTCTACTCGATGATCAAGAAAAGCCGCGAGTTGCCGGTGATCAACGCGCTCTCGACGTTGCTGCTCGTCACCACCTTCGCGGTGGTGGCCCTCTCGCAGCGACTGCTGCGGAGAACCCCGGCGGCCTGAGAAATTTCCCGCTCCACTTTCTCCGCGGGATCTTCTACCTGCTTGCGCGCCATGAAACGCCGCCGGTTCCTCGCCACCTCCGTCGCCTTCTCCGCATTCGCCGCGCTGCCGTCGTGCCGTAGGTCCGGTGGTGGCGAGACCACGCTCCATGTGTTCACCTGGGCGGATTATCTCAGCGACGACGCGAAAGCCGGCTTCGAGAAAAAGTCCGGCTGCAAGGTGGTCATCGATACCTTCGACTCGAACGAAGCGATGCTCGCGAAGCTCGAAGCCGGTGCGAGCGGCTACGACCTGCTCGTTCCCACTTCGTACGCGGTGCAGGCGCTCAAGCGCAAAGGCCTGATCCAGCCGCTCGACGCCTCGAAGATCCCGAACCGGCGGCACATCGACCGCGATTACCTCGCCCGCGCGCTCGATCCGGAGATGGAGGTGTCGGTTCCCTACATGATGGCTCCCACCTGCCTTGCCTGGCTCGAGTCGAAAGTCGGCGCCGCGGAGGCTTCATGGTCGATGCTCGACCGCGAGGATCTGAGAGGCCGGATCACGCTGCTGGACGACATGCGCGAGGTCCTCGGGGCGGCGCTGAAGTTTCTCGGGCATTCGCTGAACTCCGCGGATCCCGCCGAGCTCGCCGCCGCCGCCGAAGTGGCGATCCGCTGGAAGCGGAACATCGCGAAGTTCGAGAACGAGTTGTACAAATCCGGAATCGCGTCCGGCGAGTTCCATCTCGTCCAAGGATATGCAGGCGACCTGATCCAGGCGGCTGAAGAGAACGATGACATGACGATTGTCATCCCGCGGGAAGGCACCGCGTTTTCCTGCGACGATCTGTGCATCCCGTCCGACGCCAAGAACGTCGACCTCGCGCACGCCTTCATCGACTGGCTTTGCGAGCCCGAGGTGGCCGCGGAGAACATGGAGTGGGTCGGCTACCGCGCGCCGAACGAGGCGGCCTACGCCCACGTCAGCGAGGAGTTCCGCGGGAACGAGGTGCTCTTCCCTCCCGCGGAGTTGTTCGCCAAGTGCGAGCCGATCGACGACCTCGGGGAGGACCTCCCGCTCTGGACGAAGGAGTGGGACCGGGTGAAGAACGCGTGAATATTCCGCCTTCCGGCGCATCGGACATCGGATGACCTTCCGCCCGCTGCTCGTCCTGTTCGTCTGCGGCGTCCTGACGTCGCACGCCACCGTCCTGCCCGAGATCCCTCCCTCGGAACGAATTCTCTCGATCGAGGAAGTGCGGAATTACTGGGTCAACACCCTGCGCGGCCGGCCGGTCCCGCCGAGGCCAACCGGCCTGCATCCGGACCAGCAGCGCCAATGGAGTGACATGGTCCGCGCGCGGCAGCACCTGATCGAGCGGGCGCGGCAAGGCGAGTTCGACGATCAAGCGGCCTTCGTCGCCTTGCGGCACAATGCGAACGCTTGGCGGATGCGGGGCGACGAGGAGCAGGCCGAGAAAATCGAGGCGAAACTCCGTGCCCTGGAGATCCACCGCAAGCAACTCGAGGTCCTGGAAACCCAGCGTCGCGCGGCGCTCGCGCAGATCGAGATGGCCGAGCGCGTCGCCGCACTCGAGTCGCGGTTGTCCAGCCTGCGGAGCGACTACCAACGCCTACTCGCCCGCGCCTGCGACTGAAGGGCGGCGGATGCGGCGGTCGATGTCCGCCAAGGCGGCTTCGTCGAGCACCGGCTTCGCCCGCTCGGACCAGTCTTCCGGCGGATCCGGGAGCTTCAGCCAGCTACGACATCCGCCGTACTTCGGCTCGTAGGGAATGACCCACGGTTCGGCCAACGCGCGGACGCGGACGAGCGCCACGTGGATGCTGCCGGACGCCATGCCCTTGCCCTCCCAGTCGAAGCGGTCGCGCACCGTCTTTTCCGAGTAGATGTGGAGCGGCTCGAGCGCGGCGACATCCGCCCAATCCGTCAACGTCACCGCCCAAAGCGCCTCGGCGTGATGCGTGATCTCGACGGGATCGCCCGGCTGCCATTCCGGAGCCGGTTCCACCGTGCCTTCGCGGATCTGGTCCGGCTGGGCGTGGAAGCGCGTCGGGAAGAGGAAAAACGACTCGTGGGCGAAGGAAAAGCCCGCGCGTCCTTCGTGGATGCCGCCTTTCCGGAGGAGGATCGCCTGCCGGCCGCGCGCGAGCGCGTCGCACACGACCTGCCATTCCTTGAAAGCGATGACTTCGCTCATGACGGGCGGCGGGTCAGCTGAGGTCGTCGGCGGTCACGGACGTCTGGTCGCGCGATCCGAGGAGCTTGGCTTGGGAGACCACGCGGTCGGGCGCGGCGTCGAAGCGGAAGCTGTGGCAGTTCGGGCAGATCGTGGTGGCGCTGCCGACGATGGAGTCGCAACCTTCGCAGACTTTGTAGCCTGTCGGATTGGCGGCGATTTTCGCGGCCGTCGCCTGCCGCGGGTTCTGCGAGGATTGGGGGGAAGGAGAAGCGGGTGTCATGGCAGGATTTTCATGAAAAAAGCGGCACCGGCAGGCCGGTCCGCTTGATTCGTTGAACCGGAGAATTTTCCGGGCGCTCCTCGTGTGGCGATCGATCAGGCGAGGGAGGAGAGCGCCTTGGCCGTCTTGCTCTTGATGTTGGCGGCCTTGTTGGCGTGGATCAGGTTGCGCTTGGCGGCCTTGTCCACGGCGGAGCTGAGGGTGCTCGCGGCCTGGGCGGCGGCTTCCTTGTCGCCCGCGGCGATGGCGGAGAGGGTCTTCTTGCGAAGCGTGCGGATCCGGCTCTTGTCGGCACGGTTGCGCTCGGTCCGGACTTCGGTCTGGCGGACGCGCTTGAGGGCGGATTTGGTGTTGGCCATGGTCGTGGAGAGAAAAGGACGCCGGAATTTTGGCGACGGGCGGCGAACGATAGGGAGCGACCCTTACGTGTCAAGCTTCGGTTTCCCGATTTCCGACTCCGGGATCGGCGGGCTGCCCGGAGGGATGATTCCGGCGTAGACTTGGCCCGGCTGGGTGGAGAGCAGGGAGCCGCGGATCACCTGGATTTCCGCGCCTTCGCCGACGCGGTTGTAGAGGTCGACAACGTCGCGGCAGCCCATGCGGATGCAGCCGTAGGACGCGGGCGTGCCGAGGCGGTGCTCCTCGGGGGTGCCGTGGATGTAGATGTAGCGGCGGTAGGCGTTGCGGTTGTGGCCTTCCTTGCCGCTGAGCCAGAGAATGCGGCTGACGATCGGGTCGCGGCCCGGAGCGTTCGGCTTGAGGATCTCGCCGGTCGGCTTGCGGCTCTTGAAAACCATTCCCGCCGGCGCGGAGCCCCCGATCTTCTTGGAAACCTCCATTCGTCCGAGCGGCGTGCAGTTGCTGCCGGGGCGGTCGCCGATGCCGAATTTCGAGGTCGAGATCTTGTAGGACCTCACCGGCTTGCCGTCGCGCACGAGCAGCATCTGCTGGTCGCGCACGCTGACGATCATCTGGTTGCGCGTGTCCTTGCCGGCCGTGCCGCAGCTCGAGAGGCTGGCGGCGGCGAGGACCGGGGCGACGAGGGCGAGGAGGAGGCGCGGGATGTTCATGGGCCGGCGTCAGGAGTCTTTCCGCTCCCGCGCGGTGGCGGTGGCTTCGATCTCCGGGCCGCCGGATGGCAGCATCCGTGCCAGGGAGGAGAACGAAGTGTAGAAAAACCCGACGGGAAACGGCAGCAGGAGAATGGCAGAAGACCAGCGTCCTTGCAAGGCGGCTTCCGTGACCACGAACAGGAAAAAGAATCCGAACAACAGCTCGACGAACGGGGTCAGCGTTTTCATCGCCTTGTAGCTGCTCTTCTTCCAATCGGTCCGCTTCTTCTGGTCGATGCCGTATTTCGGCGTGCGGATGAAGGCGCTCTGGTGGTTGAAGATCGCCTCGAGCACCGCCTTCGTGTTCACGATCGACATGCCGATTCCGAGGGCGAGCAGCAGCGGCAGGTAGGGCAGCTCCTTCCACCAGGTGTGCGGCCGCAATGCCTTCTGCGAGGTGACGTAGAAGAGCAGCACCGAGACCGAGGCGAAGAAGAAGATCGGGACGTTGATGATGTAATACGTCAGCGGGCCGAAGTCCGGCTGGATGTGCTGGTTCGGGTAGATCAGGAAACAGAGGCTGATCAGCAGCAGGTAGGCGAAGTTCGCGGTGAGATGGGCCGTGGCCTCGAGCTTCACGTAGAGCGGCACCTTCGCCCGCCAGATGGCGGGGAGGACTTTCTTGCAGACTTGGATCGAGCCCTTCGTCCAGCGGTGCTGCTGGCTCTTGAAGCCGTCCATGTCCACCGGCAGCTCGGCCGGCGTTTCCACGTCGTTGAGGAAGATGAACCGCCAGCCCTTGAGCTGGGCGCGGTAGGACAGATCCATGTCCTCGGTGAGCGTGTCATGCTCCCAGCCGCCGGCGTCGGTGATGGTGGATTTCCGCCAGATGCCGCCGGTGCCATTGAAGGTGAAGAACCGGCCGGAGCGGTTGCGGGCGGTCTGTTCCAGCTCGAGGTGACCGTCGAGGAACATCGCCTGGATGCGGGTGAGGACGTTGAAGGTGCGGTTCA
This sequence comes from uncultured Verrucomicrobiales bacterium, assembly GCA_965651855.1. Taxonomy (GTDB): domain Bacteria; phylum Verrucomicrobiota; class Verrucomicrobiia; order Verrucomicrobiales; family Akkermansiaceae; genus Luteolibacter. The sequence continues at coordinate 28,019 of CBFGTW010000022.1, read as the reverse complement.
GGTGACCCCAGCGCGTCTGGATCATGCCGATCTTCGCGTCGGTGAAATAGTGGATCGTCTTCTGCAGGACGTCCGGGTTCGGCACGAAATCGGCGTCCAGGATGAAGAGATACTCGCCCTTGGCGAAGCGGGTTCCGTTTTCCAGCGCGCCCGCCTTGAAGCCGGTGCGGTCGGTTCGGTGGATGTGCTCGGCGTCGAAGCCGCGCGCCTTGAGCCGCTCGATGCCGGCGCGGCAGATGTCCACCGTCTGGTCGGTCGAGTCGTCGAGGAGCTGGATCTGGAGCTTGTCCTGCGGGTAATCCATGGCGGCGACCGCGTCGAGCAGCCGGTCGACGACGTGCATTTCATTGAAGACCGGGAGCTGGACGGTCACCAGCGGCAGGTCCTCGAAGCGCGCCAGCGGTTCGGGGCGTTTCCGGGCGTGCTTGAGATAGAGGAAGATGATCGTCAGCCGGTGCGAGCCGTAACCGGCGAGGCCGACCAGGACGGCGATGTAGCAGACATACCAAAGTGGCGATGACCAATCCATGACTTGGGGAGGGAAAAAAGTGGGAGCGGAGGAGGGAAAGGGAGCGGCGGCGACAGTCGGCGGCTAACAGCTGGCCGGATCGACAAGCGGCTGAAAATCAACCGCGGAGCGCCGCAGGCGAGCAGATCGGCCGATCCCGGTCAAGTGCGGAGTTTGACCTGACACGGAGGTTTCCCAAGCAAAAAAACGCCCGGAATCCGCGAGGGCTTCCGGGCGGTGATGGCTCAGCCGATTTTCTCACTCGCGGCGGCCGAGCGCCATCATCAGGAAGTAGGCGAGCTGGGCGATCGAGCCGACGGCGGCTGCAACGTAGGTCATGGCGGCCCAGAAGAGCGCGTTTTTCGCCTTTTCGTGTTCCATGCTGGCGGCGAGGCCGGAGCCTTCGAGCCAAACGAGCGCGCGCTTGCTGGCGTCGAATTCCACCGGCAGCGTGACGATGGAAAACAGCGTGGTCACCGCGAACAGGGCGACCCAGATCCAGATCGTGGCGGGACCGAGCATGAAGGCGCCGAACAGGCTGAGCACCATGAGGTAGTTCAGCAGCTGCGTGGAAAGCTGGACGGCCGGTACCATCTTCGAGCGGAAGCCGAGCCAGACGTAGGCCTGCTGGTGTTGGATCGCGTGGCCGCACTCGTGCGCGGCGACGGCGGCGGCGGCCACCGAGTTCATGTGGTAGACCGGCTCGCTGAGGTTCACCGTTTTCTTCGTCGGGTCGTAGTGGTCGGTGAGCTTGCCGGGCGTGCTGATGACGCGGACGTCGGTGATGCCATTCTGGCGGAGCATCAGCTCGGCCACCTGCGCGCCGGTCATCCGGATCGGAATGTTCGAATACTCGTGGAAGCGGCGCTTGAGCGTCGAGCTGATCAGGAAGCTGGCGAGCATCGAGACGCCGATGATCACCCAGTAGATCGGCGAGATGCCGTAAAAGCCCTGGGTTTGCTGGGCGAGGATGAACATGTCGAAAGTCATGCGCGGAGGTTAGCGCGGGCCGTACCGCCCGCAACGAAAACCGGCAGGGTGGAAAACGTGGCGGAAGTTTGTAATCTCCCGCATGGCAAAGACTGTCCTGATCACCGGCTGCACCCGCGGGCTCGGCCTCGCCCTGGCGGCCGGATTCTCCCGCCGCGGCTGGACCGTCACCGGCTGCGGCACGCGGGCCGAAACGGTGGCGGCGATGGAGGAGAAATTCGGCGCGCCCCACCGCTTCGCCGTCTGCGACGTTTCCGATCCGACCGCCGTCGAGCGGATGGCGCGGGACTTTCTCGAGCACGCCGGTCCGCCGGACCTGCTGCTGAACAACGCCGCGCTCATCAACCGCAACGCGCCGCTCTGGCAAGTGCCGCCGGAAGAGTTCTCGCGCGTGATCGACGTGAACCTCAAGGGCGTCCACCTCGTCTGCCGGGCCTTCATTCCCGCGATGATCGCCGCCGGCCGCGGGGTGATCGTGAATTTCTCGTCCGGCTGGGGCCGCTCGACCTCGCCGGAGGTGGCGCCCTATTGCGCGACGAAATGGGGCATCGAGGGCCTGACCATGGCGCTGGCCCAGGAGCTGCCGGCCGGCCTCGCGGCCGTCCCATTGAATCCGGGGATCATCGATACCGACATGCTGCGTTCGTGCTTCGGCGGCGGCGCGGCGGATTTTCCCGATCCGGAGCGCTGGGCGGAAACGGCGGTGCCCTTCCTGGAAAAGCTCGGCCCGGAGCACAACGGCCGGCCGCTCGCCGCGCCTTGAGGCTCAGGCCGCGGCCGGTGGCGGCTGTTTGACGAAGATCGGGCCGCGCTGGTTGCGGTGGATCCACACGCTCTGCACCAGCCCGAGCAGGAACATGCAGATCACGACGAACGTTCCCGAGTAGCTGACCAGCGGCAGCGGGATGCCGGTGATCGGCATCAGCAGCACGCACATCCCGATGCTCTCGAAAATGTGCGCGAAAAACAGCGCCGCCACGAGCGAAGCCAGCAGACGCCCGGACACATCACGGCTGTAAAACGCGATGAACAACATCTGGATCAGCAGCAAGGCGAAGGCCACCAGCAGCAGCAAGCTGCCACGGAACCCCTGCTCCTCGGCGATCACGGCGAAGATGTAGTCGTTGTGCGCGGTGGTTTTCGAGACGAAGCCCTTGTCCATCAGCGAACCGGACGCCTTCCAGCCAACGCCTTTCCAGCCGGCCTTGCCCACCGCCATGGAAACGAAATGCGGACCGTAGCCTTCGTTCAAGACGTCCACCTCGCGGCCCTGGAGCATCCGCAGCCAGACGTCGATGCGTTCCGGGCCGCGCTTCGACAACATCGGCAGCGCCACGAAATACAGCAACGGGATCAAGCCCGCGCCGATGAACGTCATGAACGACAAATAGCGGAACGGCGCGCCCCCGATCAGCAGCGCGACGATCGAGACGGGTATCCACACCAGCGCCGAGCCCATGTCGCCCATCGCCATCACGAGGACGAAGGGCGCGGCCGACACGCCCGCGATGATGCCGATCCGGACAAACGGCGCGCCGAAGATCCGGTGGAGCTTCGGCAGGTCCTGGAGCAACCAGGCGATCAGCAGGATGCCGGCGGTGATGCCCAGCTGCGCCGGCTGGAAGCTCAGCGGCCCGAGTTCCAGCTGGTGGACGTCGTCGTCCCGGACCAGCGCCGCCACCATCAACCCCATGCTCACCAGGTAGAACGGGATCCCGAGCCAGCGGATCCAGCGGTAGTCGATCAAGGCGGCGGCGAAGTAGACGACGCTGCCCACGGCGATCCACGTTTTCTGGTTCCAGGCGTAGTATTCGCCCGCACCACCGAAGCGCTCGAGGATCTCCTTGCTCACCGGCAGGTGCCGCGCGGCGCTCTCAATCATGAACACGCCGAAGATCAGGAGCCCGTACATCACCAGCACGAGCACCCAATTCATGCCGAGAATTTTTCTCAGGAACGGAGTCATGAACGGCGGAGCCCGACCATAGCGGCGGCCCCCCGCGTGGCAAGAAGCGCCACCGGCATCCGCGATTTTGCGCCGCGCCGGTCAGCGCAGGCCGGCCTCGATCCGGAAAAACCGCCGCGCCGCCGTGGTCTCCACCGGCACCTCGAGATCCGCCACGCCCGTCCAGCCGGTGCCGTTCCACTCGTGGAGCGAAAAATCCACCCGGCCCGCTCGGTGGAAGAGGGGCTGCGAAAGGTGCAGCTCGTGAATCTCCTCCGGTGCGTGCAGCCCGAAAAACGACGGATTCGCCCGGACCGCGTCGATGAACGGGACGTCGGAGGTGTATGGATCGAGCCCGAGAATCAGCTCGTCCACATCGCTGAGGCCGTCCGCGTCCGTATCGTCCGAGGGCTCGGCCACCGGGGCGTATCCCACCGCGTCCGCGATGACGTAGCCGTTCGCGCCGACGTTGCTCACCAGCACTCCCTCGTCTTCCGCGCCGGTGAAAGGAAACGTTCCGAGGAGGTTCCACGTTCCGCCGTTCGCGCGCTGGTCCACGGTGCGGACGCTGGTGCCGTCGCGATGGCGGATTTCGACCCGCACGTTGCTGGCGCGGTTGGCGTGGGCCGTCCACCTCAGGGAGACCTTGTGCAGACCGTCCACGCCGGCCGCGACCCGGAAAAACACGGATTTTCCGCCTTGGCCGGCATTGTCGTCGTGCAGGTAGTCGCCCCCGGCGTAGCCCGGGGTGGAGGCGCTGGAGAGCCAGTCGCCGGTCACCTGGACCAGCTGCGCGTCCGAATTGTCCACGAACGAGGTGGGTGGATCGACCACCGGCTCGCCGAGCGCCTGTCCCGCCTCGACCAAGCGCGGACGGAGGTCGGCGTATTTCACGTCCTGCACGGCGATCTCCTCGTCCAGCGCCAGGTCCGCGGCGATGGCGGCGGACTGGGCGAGGATCATGAAGACCGGCTCCATCCGGATGGAGCCGAACGCCATGTGCGAGGCGGACAGGCTCCACGGCACGAGCAGATTCTCGCACTCGCCTTTTTTCGGCACGAGCGAGCGGTAGGAAACCGGGTACTCGCCGGGCAGGGCGAGCTGCACGTCGCCCTCGTTCTTCACCATGCCGTCGCGCACGTGGCGCTGGGTATTGTGGGAATCCATCGCATAGGCCGCCAGGCCCACCGAATCCGGGGCGACGACCGTCCGCTGGCAATGGTGCTGGGTCATCACGTAGTCCGAGACCATCCGCCGCGCCTCGCGGACGTAGAGCTGGTAGGGCCAGTGGCCGTTGTCGGCGAACTCGTCGGCGGGCAAGCCCCACTTCGCGTGGTTGTTGCGGATGGCAGCCGGGACGCGCTCGTGGTTCTGGAGTGTCCAGACGAGGCCGCGCTGCCAGTTTTCGTGGCGCTTGGCGAGGGCGGCGCGCTCGTCGTGGCCGAGCGTCGCCCAATTCCAGTCCTCGCCGTAGTTCATCCCGATGTAGTCGGTCGAAATCCCGCCGGTGTTGTTCGAGTCGGTCTTGCGGTTCGGCATCAGGTCGAACTTGAAGAATCCGGAGTTCTGGCCCGCTTCGATCGCCCGGAAGAGCAGCTCGTAGTCCGCCTCGTCGTAGTCGTCCGGCTGCCCGACCGCCACCCGGTTTTCCGCCACGTCGGTGAGCACCATGCGGTAGCAGTAGGCCTGGAGGCGCTCGTCCGCGGCGCCGTCCGGACCGCCGGCGTCCGGGTTCACGCCGGGCAGCAGGCCGCTCGATTCCTCACCCGGCACGACGTAGGGATCGATGCCGTTTGGCAGCTGGTTCTTGGTCGCGTTTCCGGCCTGGATGCCGTTGACCGTCTCGTTGTAGGTCGCGTTCGACTCGCGGCCGATGGTGAAGGTCACGCCCGCACCGGGGAGCAGGTCGCCCTCGTAGGTGGCGTCGATGAACATTTTCCCGGCGAACCCGCGGCCGTCCTCGAGCTGGATCGAGGCGATGCGCGAACCGTCCATGGTCACGCCGTTTTCCAAGTCGAGCCGGCCGGTGACGACGGTGACGTCGTCCTCCGCGATCCACTGCGCGAAGACCGCCTCGGCGACCTTTGGCTCGAAGACCGAGGCGACTTGGGTCGAGTGGTTGAACGCCGGCCCGCCTTGGCCGGTGTTGCCGTAGGACGCCTGGGACTGCCAGTTCCAGGCTTCGTCCGCTTGGTAGTGGAGATAGATCCGGTGGTAAAAATCGCGGCTCAGCCCGCCGAGGATGCTGCTGCGGCCGAGGTCGGTCCACCCGAGTCCGCTGGAAGTCATCCCGCCGAGGTGTTCGGTCGGGGAAACGAGCACCACCGAGCGGCCATCGCGCGCGGCCTGCACCGCGGCGGCAACGCCTCCGGACGTGCCGCCGTAGACGACGATGTCGAAATTCTCGGCGGCGACCGCGAACGGTGCGGTGGCAAGGAAGGCGGAAATCCAGGATGCGGGCTTCATGGGTGGGATGCGGGAGGGGGAAAACGGGAGCGGGATCATGGCTGGCCGAGGTTCAGGCGAATGAAGGATTTTCCGGCGGGCACGGCGATCTCCCGGCCGAGATTTCCCACCTCGGACCAGTCCACGAGGTCATCGCTCGCCGTCACCCGCAGGAGCCAATCCACCGGACCCGAGGCGGGCACTTCCACCGCCGGCGCATGCGGCTCGTCGAGCAGGTCCTCGGCGCGGAACAGCCCGAAGAACTCCGGATTTTCGCGGATCGCCTGGATCAGGCCGGCGTCGGAAACCGTCGGGTCGAGGCCGAGCGCGATCTCCTGGAGGTCCGTCAACCCGTCGCCGTCGGTGTCCCGATCCTCCGCCGGCGGCACGAAGGGCGAAACGTCGGCATAACTGTCGCCGATCCGGATCTCGTCGTAGATCACCGAGCGTCCCGAGGTGGCGGCCAACCGCAGGCGGTCGAAGCCGCCGGGCAGGATCGCCAGGCTCGCGAAAGGCGATCCCGGCTCCGACGCGAGGTTCGGATTGAAGAAGACCTCGAGCAGGTCGTCGCCGCCCGCCGCGCCGCCGGGAAGCATCCGGAGTGCGACGAAGACGGTGCTGCCGGCCGGCGGGTTGAAGGCGGCCGAGATGACCGCCGGGCCGTTTGGCGGCGGTTCGGTGTTGGCGAGCCGGAGATTGAGCTGCCCGGCCTCGCGCTGCTCCACGCCGAAGCGCGAGTGGTTGTTGTTGTCCTCCCCGCCGTCAAAGAGCGTGAGGCCGGTGAAATCGCCGTTGGTCGTCGGGATGGTGAGGAAGGAAATCCAGGTCTCCCCGTCACGCCGCGTCGACAGGCTGCGGAAGGCGATGGACGTGGCCGTGCCGTTCTTCGTGTCGAGCGCGCCGCCCGCGGTGACGAGCGTGTTTCCCGCCCCGTCGATGTAGCCGAGCCCGTCTCCGATCACCAGCGGGCTCACGCCGGGCGAAACGTCCCGCGCTTTCCAAGGAGCGGACCAGCCGCTGCCGCCGGACCGCCCGACGAGCGCGCCCTCGGGGTAATCGAAGGGCTCGTATGCCGCCGGAGCGGCTCCGGCCGGCGCGGCGAACAGCAGGCCGGCCATCGTGAGAAGGGCTGGGTTTCGATCGGACATGGGAAGACGGGGGTTTTTCGGACGCTCGGCCGCCGACCATGCCATGGCCGGCGGACGGCGCGCATCGCTCTTTGGAGGGAGTCGGGCCCCGCCCTCGCCGGACGGGGAGCCGCTCAATGCTCCGGCAGATGGATGATCCCGCGCCGGAGAGCCGCCGTGACCGCTTCGGTCCGGTCGCGGGCCTGGAGCTTGGCGAAGATGTTCTTCAAGTGGGACTTCACCGTGTGCTCGGTGATCTCCAGCGCGCCGGCGATCTGCTTGTTCGCCTCGCCGAGCGCGATGAGGCGCAGGATTTCCCGCTCCCGCGGCGTGAGGATTTCGCCGCGCTCCCGGAGCTGCCGCGCGACCTCCGGCGGGATCCAGGTGCGGCCGTCCATCAAGGCGCGGATCGCCGGGACGATCTGGTCGCCGGAGCTGTGCTTGAGCAGATAGCCCATCGCCCCGGCCTCGATGGCGGCATGGATGTCTTCGTCTCCCTCGAAATTGCTGAGAACGAGAATCCGCGCCCGCGGGTCGATCTCCCGGATCGCGCGGATCGTTTCCACGCCGCCGCGGACGGGCATCCGCAAGTCCATGACGGTCACGTCCGGCTCGAGGTCGCGGTAGCGTTCCTCCGCCTCCGCGCCGTTCGCGGCTTCGCCCTCGACGCGCATGTCCACCTCGCGGCGGATGATGCTGCGCAGGCCCTCGCGCACGACGAAATGGTCGTCCACGATCAAAATGCGGATCGCGAATGTCATGTGCTTTCCGGAAGTGGAACTTCGACGCTCACACAGCATCCCGCGCCCGGCGTGCTGTCGATCTCCAATCGCCCGCCGATCCTGGCGGCGCGCTCGCGCATGCCGCCAAGGCCGAAGTGGCCGCCGTCCGGCACCGATTCCGGCAAGCCGCGGCCGTCGTCGCGGATCGAAAGCGAAAGGCGGCCGGCCGCGACATCCAGCTCGATGTCGATGCGCGACGGCGCGGCGTGCTTGATTGCATTGGTGAGCGCCTCCTGGCCGATCCGCAGCAGGTTGTCCTCGACGAGCGGCGGAATGGAAACGCCGGGTGCCCGCGTCTGGCGGAGCCGCACCTCGACCGGCGAGCCGAGCACGAGCGAGCGGGCCGAACGCTGCAGCGCTTCCCCCAGATCAAACCGCTCGAGCGCCGAAGCGCGGAGGTTCCAGATCGAGCGCCGCATCTCGCCGTGGCACTGCTGGACGAGCGAGCGGATCTGGGCCAGCCGGTCCTGCGTTTCCGGCGCGGCTTCCTCCACGGACGGGCCGATGCTGTGCAACTGCAGGTGGATGCCGGTGAGTCCCTGCTCGAGGGTGTCGTGCAGGTCCCGCGCGAGCCGGCTGCGCTCCGCGGCGATGGCCCGCCGCTCGTGCATCTCGGTGCGGAGCCGCGCGTTCCGGCGCGCGAGAAGATAGGCCAGCGAGATCAGGCAAAGCAGCACCGCCAGCGTCACGCTCAGCAAGACCAGCAGCCGCTTCACGGTGAAAAAGCCCGCGCGCCGGACGACCTCGATGTTCTCCGGCCCGGGGACGAGGATCTTGAAGGCGGAGGGATTTCCCGCGGCGTCCGTCTGCACGAGTGCGACGCCTTCGATCTCCAGCGTCGCCTCCGGTTCCACCCGCGGCGGGAGTTTGGCGGCGGCCGGCTCGAGTTCCGCAGTGAACACGCCGCGCTGCGACTGCAGGGCGAGCACGAGCTTGCGCGAGCCCCCGCCCGCGGGGGCGAGCATGCCATCGAGCAACCGGCCGCGCACGCGGACGAAATTCGCGTGCTGCAGGCCGTCCAGCAGCGCCCCGGGCTCCACCGCCTGGGGCTCGACCGGCGGGCCGGGCGCATCGCTTTCCCGGAAAATCGCGTCGGAGAGCACGGGCAGGAATTCCTCCATGTCGAGGAAGCCGACCGCCTCGACCCACGTCCCCGGCACGAGCGCGTCCGCCTCGGGGCCGCGCACGGCCAAACCGCTCGCGCCGTCGTGGAGATAGGCCACCCCGTGACGGCGGTGAATCACCCGGCCGCGGACCCGCATCCGGTCGCCGCGCGTCTGGCCCGGCCGGTATTGCGTCGCCCCCTGGAGCGTCAAGACCGGCAGGTCCTTCGGCTCGATCCGCTCGCGATGGGAAAAGATCAGATCCCGCGGGCTGACGACGAGCACCTGCACCTCGACCAGCTGGCGGATCGCGCCGCGCGCCTTCACCGGCGTTGCCACGCCGTAGGCGCGCAGGTGGTTGGCCACCATCCGCTCCGGATCCGAGCCGGCCGCGTCGCTGACTTTCACCGTGATCCGGGACGTTCCGGAAATCAGGACGATCGAGAGCGTGGTGGGCGTCGTCATTTCCGCGGCGCGCACCCAGCCGTCCACATCGACGCGCTCGCCATTGAACGCGCCGTTCAGCAAGCCGCCGCCGGACGCCCGCATCGGATGCGGCAACTCGCTCCGGCCGGTCGCCACGAAAGCGGCGCGCTCGATCACCGGCGCGAAGGCCCCCCGCGCGAGCATGCCGTCCACCACCACCACCGCGCCCACTTCCGGCCATGCCTCCCCGGTGAAGCTCACGCGGACGCCACCGGTCGCGTCCTGCATGTAGAAGACTTTTTCCGCCGTCGGGTCCGCCCAGGTCACCGTGCCCTCCGCTTTCACCGCCACCTCCTCGAAGGGCTCGGCCGTGGCCGCCTGCTGGATCGCGCGGATCGTCATCACCTCCTGCGCCGCGGCCTGCCCGGCTCCCAGCCACGCCACCACCGTGACGAGGATGCGGAAGGTCGCTGGAGCCATGCGCCTTCTTGCTACGGCGCGGCCGGCGGTCCGTCAGGCGGAAAAAATTCCGCGCTTCCCGGGCCGCGCGCCACGGGTTCAAATCCGCCCGCGTGCCGGAAAACTTCTACCAGCAGACGACCACCGCGCCGGCGACCTCGTTCGACGTTTCCCTGCGGCCGCCGGCGTTCTCCGAGTTCATCGGCCAGGAAAAGGTGAAGGACCGCCTGCTTCTCATGCTCGAGGCGGCCAAGCAGCGCGCCGACGTGCTCGACCACGTCCTGCTGTCCGGCCCGCCCGGCCTCGGGAAAACCACGCTCGCGAACCTGATCGCCCGCGCCGCCGGCACCCAGCTCCACACGACCTCCGGCCCGCAGATCGAAAAGGCGGGCGACCTCGCCGGCGTGCTGACGAACATCCAGAAAGGCGACGTCCTTTTCATCGACGAAATCCACCGCCTGCACCCTGCCATCGAGGAATATCTCTACCCGGCGATGGAGGACTACCGGCTCGACATCATCATCGATTCCGGACCGTCGGCGCGCTCGATCCAGATCAATCTGCCGCGCTTCACGCTCGTCGGCGCGACCACCCGCTCGGGCATGCTGACCGCGCCGCTGCGCTCGCGCTTCGGCCTGGTGAACCGGCTCGATTACTATTCGGTCGACGAGCTTGCCGACATCATCGAGCGCTCGGCCGGGCTGCTCGACGTGCCGATCGAACGGGAGGGCGCGCAACAGGTGGCTTTGCGCTCGCGGGGCACCCCGCGGGTGGCGAACGCCCTGCTCCGCTGGGTCCGCGATTTCGCCCAAGTCCGCGGCGGCGGCATGATCACCGGCGAGGTGGCGGACGCCGCGCTGGCAATGATCGAGATCGACTCCCAAGGTCTCGACGAGATGGACAAGCGGCTGCTCGAGGCGCTCGTTTACAAGTTCAACGGCGGCCCGGTCGGCCTCAACTCGCTCGCCGTGGCCGTGGGCGAGGACGCGGCGACCCTCGAGGAAGTCCACGAGCCGTTCCTCATCATGCAGGGCTTTCTCCAGCGCACGCCGCGCGGCCGCATGGCCCTGCCCGCGGCCTACACGAAGATCGGCGCGCCGCCACCGCCGCCGCGGCCGGACGACCCGCAGGCGAGCTTGTTCTGAAGCGCAGGAATTTCCGTTTTCCTCCACCACATCGCCCGCTAGCTTCTCCAGACGCGCCGCATGAATCCCATCGTCCAGGAAACCATCGAACGCTGCCGCGCTTCCGGCCTGCGCCGCACCAAGGCGCTCGAGGAAGTCATCCGCACCTTGCTCGAGAGCGAACGGCCGATGACTCTCGCCGAACTCGCCGCCTCGCCGCGCCTCGCCGACCAATGCGACAAGGCCACGGTTTTCCGCCTGCTGCAGCGGCTCACCGAGCACGGCATCGTCCGCCGCCTCGGCCTGCACGAGCGCGCCGCCTACTTCGCCCTGCTCGTCCCCGGCCGCCACAGCGACTACCTGATCTGCACCGGCTGCGGCAGCATCGAGGCGATCAAAGCCCCCTGCCCCGTGCACGAACTCGAGGAGGAAATCCGCGAGAAAACCGGCTACCGGAACCTCTATCACGAACTCGAGTTCTTCGGCGTCTGCCCGCAGTGCGCGTGAGGGAGGTTTCGGATTGCGGATTTCAGATTGGGGATTGCAAGAGCCGCAAAGGCGCGGCGCTCCAGCCACTTCGACGTTCGATGTTGGACGTTCGGTGTTCCATGTTCTCCAAGCTCGCATTCCCCGGCCATCCGCACCATCTTCCCGCCATGAACGAGCCCCGGGTGGTCATCAACCTCGAGGAAAACATCGGCAAAACCGTCGGCCGCAGAAGGCCGCCGCGGGATCCGATGGAGGTCGCGGACCAACTGCAGAAGTCGGCTTACCAGCTCTTCACGCGCTGCGGCCACAAGCTCACCCCCCGCGGCGTCTTTCGGTTCAGAACCCACGAGGAAGCGAACGAATGGCAGCAGAAGACGATCCGCTTGAACAAGACGGCCTGACATCACGCGCCCCGGAGCTGGCGGACCTGGTGAATCTTTGCCGCGAGCTGAACGAGCGAGGCGCGAGATATGTCGTGATCGGCGGATTCGCCATCATCACGGCCGGATACATGCGCACGACGACCGACGTCGACCTGCTGATCGATGTGGCTCTCGAAAACGAAGCTGAAGTTTACGCCGCCCTCGAGTCCCTGCCGGACCAGGCGGTGAAGGAGCTGCAGCCCGGGGAAGTCTCGAACTACTCGGTCGTCCGCGTCGGTGATGAGATCACGGTCGACCTCATGGCATCCGCCTGCGGCATCGACTACGCCGAGGCGGCGAAAGACCAGATCATCCGCGTCATCGACGGCGTGCCGATCCCCTTCGCCTCGCCGCGGACCTTGTGGCGGATGAAGGAAAACACCCACCGCGAGAAAGACGCCCCGGACCTGCTCTTCCTCCGCCAGCAATATGCGGATCAGATTTTCGGAGAAGCAGAGCCGTAGCGGCCCTGCTACCGCTCCGGCACGTGCTCGAGCATCCAAGCGGCGATCGCTTTGTAGATCGGAAAATCGGTGATCAGGACGTTGTCGTGACCGGCGTCCGGCACCTCGATCCACTGCCGGACGGGCGCGGAGGAGAACGCATCAAACAAGGTTCGGCCGGACTCGAGCGGCACGACCGAATCGGCGGTGCCGTGGGCGACCAGCACCGGCATGCCAATCCGCGGCGCGAGCTTGGCGGGCGCGACGGAGGAAAGTGGGACGCCGGCCTTTTTCTCGAAGCTTTCCTCCACCACTCCGCTCCACAGCGCGCCGAGGGACGTTCCGAGGTGCCTTTCCACGTGGCTGCGGGCGACGGCGCGGTATTCGTCGAAGCTGGCGACGATCACGAGCGCGCGCCACGGCGAGTCCGGTTCCGCGGCGGAATGAACCGCCACCGAGCCGCCCATCGAGATGCCGAACAAGCCGGCGGGTTGCGGATCGAAGCCGAACGTTTTCGCGGCTTCGGCGAGTGCCTGCGCGGGCAGGTGGCGCTCGGCCAACCCACCGGTCACGACGCCGGCCGGATGATCTCCATGCGCCGGCAGGTCCGGAAGAACGCAGCGGAAACCGACCGCGCAAAGCCGCTCCGCGATCGGCAGGTAGTCTTCCTTCCTCCCGTTCCGGCCGTGGACGAGGACGAGGTTGCCGACGACGGTGCCGAAACCCGGAACTTGCGCGTCATCGGACCCGAGTTGGCTCCGCAGGATTTCCCCGCGCCCCGAGAGCGTTCCGGCGGGCTCGCAGACGAGCAGAGGCGCTCCGTCGGCGGAAGCCATGGCCTTGATCGACATGCCGCGCGCCGCCGGGTCGGCGAGAATCTCGCGATGGTAATCTTGCAGCGAGCGCCGCGGCGGAGAGCACAACTGGTCGACGCACCAACTCTTGGCGAAGACTCCGGCGAAGACGGCGACCAAGATCAAAAGCGCGCCGAGTGCCAGCAGGCGCCTGCCGTTTCGCGGCGGCTTCATGTCGCGGCGGCCACCGCCTCCAGCTCCTCCCACCGCTCGTAGAGGCGGGCGACTTCGGTTTTGGCGGATTCGAGTTTTTCCATCACCGCGGGGATTTCCGCGTAGTGGGTGGTTTGGAATTCCGGGTCGTTGAGTTGTGTTTCAATTCCGGAAACCACCTCCTCCGCGGCGAGGATGGCGTCCTCCATGCTTTCGAGCTCCTTGCGCTCGGCCAACGTGAGTTTGCGGGGTTTGGCCGCGGCGGGTTGTGCGGCCGAGGCTCGTTTCGCCCATGCCTGGGCCTGCGCGCGTTCGGCGGCCTCGCGGGCCTGGCGTTTCTCGAGATAATACGAGTAGTTTCCCTGCTGGACGACCACCCCGTTGTCCTCGAAGGCGACGATCTGGTCGCAGATGCGGTCGAGGAAATAGCGATCGTGGGAAACGACGAGCACGGAGCCGTCGAAATCCGCGAGGGCCTCCTCGAGCATCCGCAGCGAGGGCAGGTCGAGGTCGTTGGTGGGCTCGTCGAGGACGATCAGGTTGCCGCCGGTTTTCAGGACCTTCGCCAGCATCAGGCGGGCGCGCTCGCCGCCGGAAAGGAGGTCGACGCGCTCGTTGATCCGCTGGTCATTGAAAAGGAAGCGCCGCAGGTAGGCACGCGCCCCCAGCGTCTGGGTGCCAAATTGCAGCTTCTCGTTGCCATCGGCCACCTCGTCGAGCAAGGACCCGGTGCCGTCGAGCTGCATGCGCGTCTGGTCGATGTAGTTCACCTTCACGCGCTTGCCGATTTCCGCGCTGCCCTCCGTCGGCGCGAGCTGGCCGAGGCAAACCTTGAGCAGGGTGGTTTTCCCGACGCCGTTCCGCCCGACGATGCCGGTGCACTGGCCCGGGCGCACGCTGAGGTTCAGGTGGCGGAAAAGCCACCGCGGGTGCGCCTCCGTGCCGACGTTCACGCCGGCGTTCTCCAGCTCGATGACGACGTTCCCGAGGTCCGGCGGCGGCGGGATGAGGAGGTCCATCTCGCGCTCTTCGGGCGGGGCTTCCATGCCCTCGACTTCGTAGAACTGCTCGAGCCGGTGGCGCGACTTCGTCCCGCGTGCCTTCACCCCGGAGCGCACCCACTCCAGCTCGGTGCGGAGGAACCGCTGGCGGCGCCGCTCGGTCTGCCCGGCGATCTGCTGCCGCACGGCCTTTGACTCGAGATAGGCCGTGTAGTTTCCCGGATGGGAAAACGCGCGGCCTTGGTCGATCTCGATGATCCGCGTGGCGATGACATCGAGGAAATAGCGGTCGTGCGTGACGAAAATCGCCGCCCCGGGGAAGCCGCGGAGGTAGTCTTCGAGCCAGCGGATCGACTCGGCGTCGAGGTGGTTCGTCGGCTCGTCGAGCAGCAGCAGGTCCGGCTGGCAGGCAAGCGCGCGACACAGGGCGACGCGGCGCTTTTCCCCGCCGGAAAGCGGGCCCACCTGCGACTCGAGCGGCGGCGTGCCGAGCGCGGTGGCGGTGGCCTTGATGCGCGCGTCGAGGTTCCAGCCGTCGGTGTGGTCGATGAAGTGGAGCACCTCCGCGAGTTCCGCCTCGCTGCCCTCGCCGTTCTCGTAGCGCCGGATCGCCTCGACGATGTCGGCCGCACCGGCGGCGATGTTTTCCTGGACGCTCAGCTCCGGATCGAGCTCGAACTCCTGCGGCAGGTAGCCGATCCGCAGGCCTCGGCGCAGCGAGATTTCACCGCTGTCGGCGGCCCGCTCGCCGGTGAGAATTTTCAGCAGCGAGGTTTTTCCGCAGCCGTTCCGGCCCACGAGCCCGACCTTTTCGCCGGCGGAAATGGCCAGCGTCACGCCGTCAAGCAAGGTCTGGTAGCTGTAAGCGAGGCGGATTTCGCTGGCGGAAAGCAAGGCGGACATCGGGCGGAGGCTGCGTCAGGAGAACCGACGCGTCCACCGCAAGAATGTCTCGTGAAGTTCCTGCACAGACCGGGGGCGGGTGGTTTCCCGGCGATCCGCGCGGAGCGGCACGGTCACCCCTGTTCCGCCCGCAGGTTGTCGTCGAGCCCTCCGTGCGCCGCTCCGATTTTCCATTTCCGCCGAGGCGATTCGCTGCCATGTTCGCTGCGTGGCCGCAGCGGAAAAACGGACCGAACTCCTCGTCGGCGCTTTCATCTTCATCGGGCTCGCGCTGCTGGGCGGGCTGATCCTGCAGTTCGGACGCTTCGAGCGGCTGCGGGCGGACACCTACAATCTCAAGGTCGTCTTCGACGACGCCTCCGGCATCATCAAGGGCTCGGAGGTCCGGATGGGCGGCGCCCGGATCGGCCGCGTCTCCGCCACTCCCGAGCTGAACGAGGAGGTGAAGGTCGAGGTGGACCTCGAGGTCGACGATCGGATTCGCATCCCGGAGGGTTCCGCCTTCCAGATCACCTCCGCGTCCCTCCTCGGCGACAAGCTGATCGTCATCACCCCACCGCCGCAGCGCAGCGGGATGAAGATCGAGCCCGGCTCGGTGATCCAGGGCGCCGGCCTCACCGGGTTGGACGCCATCCAGCACAATGCCGAGGCCGTCACCGAGGACGTCATCCGCATCCTGGCCGACGCCGAGGGCACGCTGCTCAAGATCGACCAAGCCGTCTCCGACATCCGCGCCGCCAGCGCCCGGCTCGGCACCGTGCTCGAAAAAATCGACGACTCGCTCCTCTCCCGGGACAACCTCGCGAATTTCGACTCCACGCTGGGCAATCTCGCCCAAGCCACCGAGGGCTGGGCGGCCATTTCCGGCGAACTCGAGCCGACGCTGGCGGAGGCCCGCAGCGCGATCCGTGCCGTGGAAACCGCCGCCACCGGTGCCGATGCGACCATCGCCGAACTCAAGCCGGCCCTCGAGCGCGTGCCGGAAGCGGTCGATTCAATTTCCACCGCCGCGAACAAGGCCGGCAACGCCATCGACCGCTTCCAAAGCGACGAAGGCCTGCTCGGCGCACTCACCAGCGACGAGGATGTTTCCACGGACGCCCGCGAGTTCATCCGGAACCTCCGCCAGCACGGGATCCTCCGCTACCGCGACACCGAGCAAATCCGCCCCGAAGACGACCCGCGCAACCGCTTCCGCGGCCGCCGCCGGTGAGCGCGCCGCGTTTCAGCGAGCCCGCTCCGCCAGCGCGCGCAGCAGCCGGTCCCGCAGCTTCCAGAAATCCGCCCCGGCGCCGAGCGCGTTGCCCATTGCGGCGTATGTGAACTCCCGGCCGCCCGCGGTGCGGAAAAAACCGACGTCGGTCCTCACGCCGGACATCGCCCCGGGTTTCGAGCGCAGCGAACCATCGGCCCCACCCGGCAGGCTGTCGCGGAACAGCCCGCCGTGCTCCGAATGCCGGATCAGGTGGTTCACGCGCGCCAAGTCGATCGCCCGGATCGTGTTCGCGCGGGCCAGCCCGCTGCCGTCCAACAGCCGGAGGCCGGCGAATTCCACGCCACGGTCCTGCCAGTGCTCGCGCACGGCCGTGGCGGGATCTTTCCCCAGCCGCCGGCCGAGCGTCAGGAAAAGGCACTGCGCCTCCAGGTTGTCGCTGACGCGGTGGAGGTGGCCGATGATTTCCCGCAAGGGGGCCGACTGGTGGGTCACTTCGATTGCCGGGCCAGTGCCGGCGTCCGCGCCGAATTCCACGCCGCGTCGCTCAAGTGCCGCGCGCAGGTGGGCTACCGCCACCGCCGGCGGGTCGGGCAAGGCGGCCCGCACGGCGAACGACCGGCCCCCGTGCGGAACGCTCCCGCGCAAGGTCACGATCCGCCCGTACGGCTCGGAATAGACGACCACGCGGTCGCCGCTCCCGGCAGGGCCGGTGGTCACGTGGTTCGCCCAGGTATGGCCGAGGAGCGGCGGCTCGCTGCCGATCACCCCGGCGGGCTCGCCGGGGACGGCGGCGGGCTGGAAATGCACGATCAGCCGGTTGTGGTTCACGTTCAGCCCGTAGGCGCCGGCTCCGTATGCGTTGCCGATGTCACCCCAATTCCAGTGGTCGCTCATCGGGTTTGGCGGGAAGACGGAAATGTCGGCGCGCAGCTCGCCCGGCACGGCGGTGAGACCGGCGGCCACCGCACGCTCCGCAAGTTTCTCCAGATCCTCGAAGGACAGCGTGGGATCGCCCCCGCCCACCAACCGCAGGTCGTCGCCCTCACTCCGCAGGATCGTCTCGAACCGGAACTCCGGGCCGAGCACCTCGAGCGCCGCGCCCGTGGTCAACGTCTTCAGCGCCGAGGCGGGCGCCAATGCCGTGCGGGCCATGCGCGACTCCCAAACCACCTCGCCCGCTTCATCGAGCGCACAAAATGCCAGCGCCGCACCGCGGAACTCCGGGTCGGCCAGGGCCGCTTCCAGCACCGCTTCCTCCGGCGGACGATCCCGCGGACTCGCGACGTCCGCCGGCCGATCCGCGCCGAGCCACAGCCACGCCGCCACCAGCCAGCCGGAAAATACGGCCAGCCAGCCGAAGATCGCGCGGGCCGAGGACTTCCTGCGTCTTGCCATTTTCCGGTCCTCAGGTCGCGCGCGGACGAGCGTCAGTAGACAGGCGCGCCGTGGGTGTCCGTCTCCTGCTGCTGGCCTTGGCGGGCACGGTGGGCGGATTTTTCCATGCCTTCACCCAGCAGGCGCAGGTCGCGGCCGAACCCGATGGTCGTGTTGCACGAGGTCAGGAAGAGCGCGGCGGAAAACAGCACGAACAACGATTTCATGGCCCCGACTGGTAGCCGATTCGGCCGGGGCTGCAACGCTCAACTTTGCTTCAACTCCCGGCGCAACTCGACGATGGAATCCCGGATTTCGAAAATCGAGTGGCGCAGACCCTCGAGCCTCGCGCGTTGGTCGGCGTCGGGCTCCTGCCCGACCAATTCGCCGCACGCTCCCACCGCGTCGTTCAGCCAGCTCAGGCAACGCTTGAGCACCGCGAGCACGAAGCCGCGCTCCGGCCGGAAATCCTCCTCGCGGTGGTTCAGCGCGCCCGCCAGCTTGCCGCTCACCTGCAATAGCTGCGTGACCAGCCGGTAGGGAGCCGAGCCCGGGCCGGCATCCCGCGGCGTCAGATCCATCGCCATCCGGGCCACCTCGTGGGCCCGCGCCTGGAGCGGGTGGGTTTCATCATCGTCCTCGGAGTCATCTTCCCGCCCAAAACCCTCGCCTTCCCCCTCGTCGTCGGCATCCGCGTATCCACCGTAATCCGCGGCGGGATCGAGATAACCCTCCTCCTCGTAATCTTCCTCCCCTTCCTCGTCGCGCTCGGCCAGCGCGTCGAGCAGACCGTCCCAGCCCATCGCGAACGCCTCCTTCCGCTCGCTGTCCGGATCCTCCATGTACTTTTCCAACACCTCCTGGTAGGCGTCCGTCAGCCGGTCGGACTCCTTGAGCCGCTCTTCCCACGCGAACTCGTCCAACTCGCCCGCCCGCGACGGGGATTGGCTGTAGTCCCGCCGCCGGATCACCAGCGCCATGAAGTCCCGCATCGCGTTGAGATTCGCGAGCTTCTGCGCCTCCTCGGCATCCTCGTCCATCTGCCACTCCCGATCGGAAATCTCGAGCCGGTAGTTCACCGACTCGATCACCACCCGTCCGTTCGACTCGCTGAACCACTCGAGGTACAGCGCGTTCCGCCACTCGAAGCGCATTTCCGGCTCGTCCGGCGCGCTCGCCAGGATTTCCTGCGCCTCGCCCACCGCCACCTTGGTCTTCCGCGAGGCCGTCATGTCGCCCACCACCCCCTTCTGCACCGTCTCGAGCGAAACCGCATCCTTCGAGGCCACCGGCGACGGATTCTGGAAAACCAACTTCGTCCCCGCGAGATCGCGCCAGCAATCCCCGTCCAGCTCCAACCGCAGCGGCTCCTCCCGGCCCTCGATCCAGATCAAGCCCGTCGTGCGTCCCTCGACCGTGTTGTCGATTTCACCGTGGGCGACCGCGTCGTCGATCCTCCATGCCATGCCCCCCACTTTCCGCATCCGGGCCGGGTTGCGTCAAGCCGCCGTCTCGACTCAATACAGGCGTTTCTCCGGCATCGCCGCATACTCCCGCGCCAACCGCAGCGCTTCCCCGCGGCACAAAGCGCTCTGCCGGATCCGTCGCTCCTCCGGCGGCAGCACGAACTGCCGGAAAAACTCGCGGTCGTCGAAGCCGATCGCCGCCGCGTCCTCCATACCGAAGCCGTAGAAAATCGCGCCGATCCGCGCCCAGTGGATCGCCCCGAGACACATCGGACACGGCTCCCCGGTGGAATGGATCTCCGCCCCCTCCAGCGAGAACGTTCCCAGCCGCGAGCACGCGTCCCGGATCGCGGTGATCTCGCCATGCGCCGTCGGGTCGTTTGTCGCCAGCACCCGGTTCCACCCTTCGCCGATGATTTCCCCGTCGCGCGCGATCACCGCCCCGAACGGCCCGCCATCGCCGCGGCGCATCCCCTCCCGGGCCAGCTCGATCGCCCGCCGCATGAACCGCTCGTCACCCTGCATCCCGCACGCCTAGCAAACGCGCCCCCCGGCGGCGAGACACGAGCCGGAAATTCATCCACCGCCACGAGCCGGCCGCCATTGCCCTCAGTGCCGCCGGAACTTCGCGTAGGTGCTCGGGTGAAGCCACGGATGGGCCCCATGCCGATCCGGCGCCGACCACGCCGAGCAGGCGACGCCGGCAATCCAGAGAGCGGGAACCACGATCAGCGACAACCCGAAAGTCGCCAACGACAACCAGAGCGCGACAAAGACCATCAGCGCGTTGCCGAAGGTCAAAATGCCCGCGCCGGCCAAGTAGTGATGCTTGTACAAGTGCCCCGCGCCAGGCACCACGCTCAGCAGGACCGCAATCGTGTTCCGGTCCACCGAGCGCCACGCGTCGATCAATTCTTTCATGGAAGCGAACTCCTTTCCACCTGCCATGCTGGCACGGCGGAAGATCCGGAGCAAGCTCCCAGCGCGCCCGGCCGCCGGACCACCGCCTCCGCTTGCCGGCTAGGATGAACCCGCGGGCCCTCCGGCGACGGACCCGCCGGCACCGTATAAAAAAGCCTCCACGGGGAGAGTGGAGTGGCCCCGCAAGGGGGACCACTTCAAGAAACTGCTGCCCCATCGCCCGCCGGAGAGCAACAACGCCATCCAGCCCATGGCCAAGGCGGCGGCCTTCATCCGAATCCTGCTCTGCGGCCCGAGGTGCCGATCCCACCGCATGCTCAGCCCCGCCTCCTCCGGGAATCGAGGGTGCGGGGATTCTCTTTGGCATGGCGGATGCAATCCGCCGCCGCCACGGAATGCGAGTTGGAGCGAGACGCTCCAACAACGGACTGGGGCGAGACGCCCCAGCCACCCGCGCATGGTCACGAGCGCGGCTTTACTTCGAAAGATACCCGCTGACGCCGGCGTGGTCGGGGGTCATGGCGGAGTCGCCTTTTTGCCAGTCCATGGGGCAAACTTCGCCGTGTTGTTCGAAGTGCTGGAGAGCGTCGACGACGCGGAGGCACTCGCGGATCGAGCGGCCGAGGGGCATGTCGTTGACGACCTGGTGGCGGACGATGCCGGCCTTGTCGATGAGGAACAGGCCGCGGTAAGCGACGAGTTCTCCGGTGACGACGAGGTTTCCCTCCTCATCGATCTCGTGCTCGCCGGCGAGGACGTCGTAGGCCTGGGAGATGGTCTTGTTGATGTCGGCGACGAGCGGGTAGGTCACGCCTTGGATGCCGCCGCGGTTGCGCGGGGTCTTGAGCCAGGCCCAGTGGCTGAACTCGGTGTCGGTGGAGCAGCCGACGACGGCGACGTCCCGCTTCTCGAACTCGGCGAGTTCTTCCTGGAAGCGGTGGAGTTCGGTGGGGCAGACGAACGTGAAGTCCTTCGGATAGAAGAAAAAGACGACGTATTTCTTGCCTAGGAATTGGTCGAGGGAGAAGTCCTCGATGATGGTTTCGCCTTTGACGGCCTTGGCGGAGAATGAGGGGGCGGGCTTGCCGACGAGAACGGACATGATGAGAGAGGGTGGTTCGGGCGCGGCGGGGTAAGCCCGGGAGGCCGCCTCGGGCAAGAGGTTTTTTCCTCGGTACGCCGTCCGGGCGCGGAGCGCAGGTGCTGCGGCGGAATTGCCAAGCCGTGCGGAGCGGATGTGGGCGGACGGGTTATGCTTGAGACTGCGCCAAGCCGGCGAAACGTCCCCGAAAGCCATGAAATCCCACGAATTCATCCAATGGTTCACCGAGATCGGCATCGACGACGTGCCGGCGGTCGGGGGCAAGAACGCCTCGCTCGGCGAAATGGTGCGGGAACTCGCCGGCCGCGGCGTGAATGTCCCGGAGGGCTTCGCCGTGACAGCCGAGGGCTACCGCCATTTCATCCGCGAGGCGGGGCTCGACGACTTCATCCGGAAAACGCTCGCCGGGCTGGACACTTCGGACGTGGCCAACCTCAGCCAACGCGGCCGCGCGGTGCGCGAGGCGATCCGCGGCGCCGGGATGCCGGAGGACCTCCGCGAGCCCATCGCCGCGGCCTATCGCCAGCTCCAGGGCGACCTCGAGGCACCGCCGGACGTGGCCGTGCGCTCGTCCGCCACGGCGGAGGACCTGCCGGACGCGAGCTTCGCCGGCCAGCAGGAAACGTATCTCAACGTGCAGGGGATCGCCGCGCTTTTGGAGACCTGCAAGAACTGCTTCGCCTCGCTGTTCACCGACCGGGCCATCAGCTACCGCGTGGACAAGGGCTTCGATCACTTCAAGATCGCGCTCAGCATCGGCGTCCAGCGCATGGTCCGCTCGGATCTCGCGGGCTCCGGCGTGATGTTCACCATCGACACCGAGACGGGTTTTCGCGACGCGGTCCTCATCAGCGCCGCCTACGGCTTGGGCGAGAATGTCGTGCAGGGCTCCGTCACGCCGGACGAATACACGGTTTTCAAAACCACGTTGAAGACCGGGCACCGGCCGATCCTGCGGAAATCCGTCGGCAGCAAGGAATTCAAGCTCATCTATGACAGCGGCGGCGGAAAGATGGTGAAAAACGTGCCGGTCGCGCCGGCGGATCGCGCGAAGTTCGTCCTGACCGACGACGAGGTGCTGCAACTCGCGCGATGGGCCTGCGTGGTGGAAGATCACTACTCCGCCAAGCGCGGGCGGCCGGCGCCGATGGATCTCGAGTGGGCCAAGGACGGGCTCACCGGCGAGCTGTTCATCGTCCAAGCCCGGCCGGAGACCGTGCAGTCGCGGAAAGACCTCGATGTTCTGGAAACCTACCGCCTGGAGAAACGCGGCCGGGTCCTCGCGAAAGGCCGGAGCGTCGGCGCGAAGATCGCCACCGGGCGGGTGCGCGTCATCCACACGCCCCAGGGGATCGACCGGTTCCGGGAGGGCGAGATCCTGGTCACCGACAAGACGGATCCCGATTGGCAGCCGATCATGAAGAAGGCCGCGGCGATCGTGACCAACCGCGGCGGCCGCACCTGTCACGCCGCCATCGTCAGCCGGGAACTCGGCGTGCCCGCGGTGATCGGGACCGAAGACGGGACCGGCGCGCTCCGCGACGGCCAGGAAGTCACCGTGAGCTGCGCGGAGGGCGACACCGGGTTCATCTACGAAGGCGAACTGCCATTCGATGTCGAGCGCACGGACCTCAAGTCGCTCGGCACGCCGCGGACCCGGGTGATGATGAATCTCGCCAATCCCGACGAGGCCTTCGCCTTGTCATTCATCCCGAATGCGGGCGTGGGCTTGGCGAGGATGGAATTTATCATCAACACCCATATCAAGATCCACCCGCTCGCGTTGATCCACCACGACCGGCTCGAGGACGCCGCGGCGAAGGCGGAGATCGAGCGGCTGACCGCCGGATACACCGACAAGCCGGGGTACTTCGTCGACAAGCTCGCGGAAGGCGTGGCCACCATCGCGGCGGCTTTTTACCCGAAAGACGTCATCCTGCGCCTGAGCGACTTCAAGACGAACGAATACGCGAATCTCATCGGCGGGGCCGCCTTCGAGCCACACGAGGAAAACCCGATGCTCGGATTCCGCGGAGCCAGCCGCTACGATCACCCGCGCTACCGCGAGGGCTTCGCTCTGGAATGCCGGGCCGTGCGGAAGGTGCGCGAAGAGATGGGGCTCACCAATCTCAAGCTGATGATCCCGTTCTGCCGCACGGTCGAGGAAGGCCGGCGGGTCCAGGCGGAGATGGCGCGGCACGGCCTGAAGCGCGGGGGAAACGGCTTGGAGATTTACGTCATGTGCGAACTTCCGTCCAATGTCGTGCTCGCCGAGGAATTCGCCGCCATTTTCGACGGCTTCAGCATCGGCTCGAACGATCTGACCCAGCTGATTCTCGGGGTGGACCGCGACAGCGAGATCGTCGCGCCGATCTTCGACGAGCGGAACCCGGCGGTGAAAAAGATGATCGCCGGCGTGATCGCCACCTGCCGCGCGAAGGGCCGCAAGATCGGCATCTGCGGCCAAGCGCCGAGCGACTATCCCGAGTTCGTGAGCTTTCTCGTCGAGCAAGGCATCGACAGCATCTCGCTCAATCCCGACACGGTCTTGAAAACGACGCTGGCCATTCTGGAAACCGAGCGGGCCCTGGCCCATGCGCCGGGGACGCCGGCCGGCACCTGATCATCCGCGGACATGCCGGTGCTGGATCTTCTCCTGGCTGCCCTGCCGATCGCATTGCTCGTCCACTGGATGACCAAGCGGAACAGCATGCCGTCGAACCGCGCGCTGCCGCTCGCCGCGCTGATGATGTACGGCATCCTGCTCGTTCATTTTCGCATCGGTCCGCTGCTCGTGCATGCCGCGGTGGTCGAGGGATTGCTCACCGCCCTCACGCCGATCCTGATCGTCTGCGGGGCGATCCTGCTCTTCAAGACGATGGAAGCGACCGGGGCGATGGCAACGGTGCGCGACTGGCTGAACGGCCTCACGCCGAATCCCGTGGCGCAACTGATGATCGTCGGCTGGGCCTTCTCCTTCCTGATCGAGGGCGTCAGTGGCTTCGGCACGCCCGCCGCCCTGGCCGCGCCCTTGCTCGTCGGGCTGGGGTTCCGGCCGCTGCCGGTCGCCGTGCTGTGCCTGATGATGAACACCGTGCCGGTGTCCTTCGGCGCGGTGGGCATGCCGACGTGGTTCGGCCTCGGCGAACTTGGCCTCACCGCCGCGGAAGTCCGCGAAGTCGCCTTTAAGAGCGCGATCCTCCACGCCGCGGCCGCCCTCATCATTCCTTTGATCGCCCTGCGGATGGTGCTCCCCGGCGCGGAAATCCGGCGGAATTTCCCGTTCATCACCGGGGTCGTGGGGTTCACCGTCGCGCCCTACGTCGCCGTAGCGCGCTTCAACGTCGAGTTCCCGTCGATCGCCGGCGGCTTGGTGGGACTGCTGGCCGCGGTCGCCCTGGCGCGGCGCGGCATCGGCTTGGCCGATCCAGAATCCCGCCCGCCGGGGCGAAGCACGCCACCCGGCTTGATCAAGGCGACCTTTCCCCTCTGGGCCACCGTGCTGGTCCTGCTTGCGACCCGGATCGACGCGCTCGGCTTGAAAGCGCTCCTGACCGCCGCCTCGCCCGCGGCCTCGGTTTCGATTCCGGGTGTGGGCGAACTCCGGCTCAGCCCCTCGTTGGTGGTCCAGTGGCGCGGGATTTTCCGCACGGAGCTGAACTGGTCCCACGCCATCCTCTACGTGCCCTCGGTGGTTCCCTTCTTCCTGGTGTCCGCCCTGACTTTCGCGCTGTTCCGTTCCCCCGCAGCCACCGTCCGGGAAGTCGCGGGCGCGACGCTCGAGCGCGTGCTCAAGCCGATCGGCGCGTTCCTCGGCGCGCTGGTGCTGGTGAAGCTCCTGATGGCGGGCGGCGACGATTCGGCCGCCGCCGCGCTCGGCCGCGGGCTGGCGCGTGCCACGGGAAGCGCCTGGCAATTCGCGGCCGTCTATCTCGGCGCTCTCGGCTCGTTTTTCTCCGGCTCGAACACCGTCTCGAACCTCACCTTCGGCGGCATCCAGAACGCCACCGCCGTTCAGCTCGGCCTCTCCCGCACCACCATCCTCAGCCTCCAGTCGGTCGGCGGAGCGATGGGGAACATGGTCTGCATCCACAATATCGTCGCCGTCTGCTCGATACTCGGTCTCCAGAACTCCGAAGGCCGCATCCTCCGGAAAACGTTCCTTCCGATGCTCCTCTACGGCGCCATCGCCGGCGGGATGTCCCTCTTGCTCTGAGAGGGCGGTTTTCTTGCCACCGGGGTCCGGGAGCGCGAGGGTGACCCCTTGGGCGAAAGAATCCACATGCCGGAAAGGAAGACCCCGAAAGGCCGCTGGCATTCCCGCGGACGGAAACTGCTGCGCATGGCCGGAGAGCTGGCGCTCCTGCTGGTCTTGCTCGCGCTCGTCCCGGGTTGCGGCTGGACGGTCACCCCTCCGCCACGACCGAAGGAACCCGCGGTCGTATTCCTCGCCGACTACGGGCGCCACTCGCGGCTGGCCGTGCAAACATCCGGCACGGGGCTGGTCGAATACGGCTATGGTGACTGGCGGTTCTACGCCTTGGGCGAAAAGGGCCTCTGGAGCGGATTGCGCGCCGTGGCCAAGCCCACCCCGTCCGCATTGGCGAGGCGGACGCTGCCGCCGACCGACGACCCGGCGGTGTTCCGCCAGCGGGCGGGTGCGGACCGCGCGGCGCGGTTCCTGGTCGAGCGCGAGCGGGCGGACGATCTCCTGCGGGAACTCGACCGCCGCTACCGGAAAAACATCGACACCGAGTTCCGGCGCGAGACTTCCGGTTTCTCCTTCATTCGCGACGACGAGCCTTACCATCTTCTCCACAACTCCAACCACCAGACCGCGGAGTGGCTCCGCCACCTCGGCTGCGAGGTCCGCGGACCGACGGTCCACTCGAATTTTCGCGTCGAGCCACAAGACCGGCCGACGGAATGACGCACGGCGGGCCCATCGCTCCGCCGGCCCCTTTCGCACGAGGGCCTCCCTTGCTTATCTTGCGTCTTTCGCAATCTTGCAAACGCCCCTTGACGACTTCTTGCTCTTTCCGCAATATCGTCCTGATACGCAATTCCGGACTGTCATGGCATCACTTGTTTTCACCGCTGCCGAAGCCGCCGCCCTGCGCGAGGCCACCGAACGCCTGATCCGCGGCGTAGGGGACGGCGGGAACGATGAGGAGCCGGCGCCGCCGCGAGACGGTCCCGGTGAGCGGAAACGCCGCCGCTCCGCACTCGAAGCCCCCGACCGTTCCTCCGGCTCCTCCGCACCCGGCCGCCCCGATCCCTGACATCGCCCGCACCCATTTCATCTCCAGGACGAAGACCCGGCATCCCCTGTCGCCCGGGGCGCGAGATGCCCCGGCCTTCCCCCGCTCTCCCCGTAAAAAACGACCGACCCCCAGATGAATACACCGCTCCTCCGCCTTGCGGCGGCCGCCCTCGCTTGCGCCTTCGGCTCTTGCGCCACGAATCCCCTGCACCACGGCTACCGACCCGCCGCCGGCGTGCCGAAGCGGGAATGGCAGAATCCCAATCCCGCTTTCCACAACCCCTCCCGCGCCGGCCACGACGCCGCCGTCAACCGCTACCTCTCCCGCGGCTACCGCCTCATCGGCAGCGGCTCCATCGACGCCCGCTACCGGATCGACTCCGAAAACGCCCGCCTGCTCGCGATCGAAAAGAACGCCGACGCCGCCGTCTTCTCCAGCCACTACCAAGGCAAGCGCAGCGAACGAGTCGCCGTGCCCATCGCCACCGCCACTTCCTCCGGCTACTCGGCCTATGCCAACAACAGCAACTACCGGAGCCAGTCGCAGTCCGGCGGACAATCGACCGTCTACGGCTACCGCGACCAGACCTACGAACTCTGGAACCACAAAACCACCTTGCTCCGGAAGAACTGAACCGAGCGCCTCCCATGGACACCGAACTCTATCAACCGTCCCAGCAGCCCGCCGCCTCCGCTCCTCCGGCCGCGGTACCCGACGGCGGGCAAATCCATTGTCCCTCGTGCAGTTCCACCCAGTTCTTCGGCGGGAGAAAGACCAGCGGCTGGGGGTGGTTCTGGCTGGTCGCGGCGATTCTCAATTTCTTCGTCAGCCTGCCATTGATGCTCGTCGGCATCGGCTTTGTCACGGTCATCCTCACTCCGCTGATGGCCATCGGCTTCCACGTTTGCAAGAAGCACGTGAACACCTGCGCCCGCTGCAAGCGGGACTTCTGACCGCCCCGTCTCCCGGAAGAAACCACACGCTCCCGTTCCATGGACCAAGAAACACCATCGCCCGCCCATCGGAGCGGGAGCGTCCGCCTTCCGTTCCTCCTGATCTTCGCGTTCTTCCTGCTGCCCTTCCTCGAGTTTTCCTGTGACGGCCGCGCGTTCGCCACGCTCAACGGCTACCAAACCGCCTTCGGCACCCGCCTCGACAAGTCGACCGAACTGGAGGGCACGCCGATCCTCATCGCCACGCTCGCGCTCGCCGTCGGCGGCGTCTGCCTCGCCCGGACCCAGCCGAAGGGCTCCGCGATTGCCGGGATCGCCGGAGCCGCAACTCTCCTGATCGCCAGCGTCGCCATCCACGAAAATGCCCGCCGCGAGGGCGAAGGCCTGGTCACCGTCTCCTTCCAGCCCGGATTCTACCTCTCCCTCGGCTCCCTCGGCCTCGGCATCTTCCTCGGCTTCCGGAACCACGAGCGAGCCCAGCTGCCGCATCCGGTGGCCGGTCCGCCGCCCGCGAACAAACCCCCCCCCCCCCCCCCCACAAAAAAAAAC